>CACZCN010000015.1:0-654 GCA_902779665.1 uncultured Prevotellaceae bacterium
TTCAGAGCTCTTTCAACCACATGATAGTCAACAATATACAACTGAATAAATTTTTCGCTAAGGCTCAACAAGCTACGCAAGTCGTCGAACTCACGTTAACATATGCTCGTAAAGTAAATTCCTTTGGGGATTTCAATTATCTCAATACTCTACCTCCGTTCCAAGTCCGTTGTAAATCCGTTGTAAGACCGTTCCAAATCCCATTCACAAATAGGCGATAGAGTGAGGGTGTAGTGGAGGAGCATAAAAGGCTTAATAATCATAGGAGAGAAAGTGAACGCTAAGAGGTGCAAGTGAAAAAATCAAGAGAGTTGAAAGAGGGGGGTGCACTTTTAATGGAAAAACGACTTATGTACATTGATTATCAGTGATTTACGTTTAGTGCACCTCCCCCCTAAAACAAGTGCACCCCCATCATCCTGTTTCAGGGGGAGGTGCACGCTTCGTTATATTTTGATTATCAGGTTGTTATATGCATAAAACCGGTAAAAGTGCACCCCCCTCTTTGAACTCTCTTGATTTTTTTATTGCTGTCCGGTAAAAACAAAAAACAGAAAAAAACATAAAAAAGCCAATCACAACCTTACGCTGATGGTTATATGCTTTTTCCTGTTTTTAACCTTAATGTCTTGCCGCAGGCCTGATATGTGGATT
>CACZCN010000015.1:672-94452 GCA_902779665.1 uncultured Prevotellaceae bacterium
ATTAAGGGGTTTTTATTGTTTTTGTATTATTCATAGGCTTACCAAGATTCAATTTCTTGATGGAAGGTAAGTTACAGAGGTTTATCGGACAGTAATATTCTAAAAAAAAATCGCATGTGGTGCAAATTTTTTCACCATCTCATAACGTTGAGCTAGCAAAACCTGAATAACTTCATAAAAAACTCCCCCACCACTTGCGTGATGAGGGAGCGATTTAATTATCTAATCAATTTAGGATATGTGGAGGGAATTAATTAACAACCTTGATAACCTTAACAGCGTAAGCGCCGTTATTCTTGTTATAAACATCGAAGTAGAAATGACCTGGTGTGTAAGAAGAAGCCGTTGTCGCTGAAGAAAGGTCAACCTCAAAAAGACCTGCTACAGAAGAAACACCAACCTTGGTCTGCACGAATGTGTAAGATTTTGGAGATAATGAATGACTTTCAGCATCAAGATTCTCAACGAAATAAACCTTACCTGCCTCTGCTTTATCGTCAGCAGAAGTTTCAGCTACCATATCAGCAGGATCAACCTCATAGTAGTTTGTAGGATCAGCATCAGCAGCTGCATCAGAAACTACATTGTAAATCTTCTCTTCTGATGTCGGAACTGTAGTTGCATATACATAAGCGTATGTGCCAGTAGCAAGCTGATCAATATCAATCTTAGCTACCTGACCTGCAGTAATAGCCACACCTGCAATCTTTGTAATTGGCTGATCGTCAGCACCATTAACAATCTGTGTTTCTGTATTGCTAATGTATGTATTTGATGTAAGTTTGATACCATTGCGACCTTCTGGACTTGCATCCTCCCAAGTATTTGTACGGTTCTGGAGAGCATCCATAACCTCAGCCTCACTTGCTACATAGTCAGCATTATTCTTTGTAATAAGATAAAGAAGTGACTTATTAGTGCCATTCAAGTCTCCTTTAAGAGAAGGGGTAGCACCGCTGTTGTCCATAACCTGAACATAAAGATCCTTAACATTAGTCTGATCTTTACCTGCCTTCTGAGACTTGCTATACTCATCATTAGTTGCAATCTTAGGATCATGTCCCTGCTGATAAGTTGTGATAGAAGGAGTTGCAACAGTTGTGATAGTTGCCTGCTCAGCATTAGCATCGATAAAGTTTGTTACAACAGCATCGAAGGTGATTGGGAAGAGCCCCTTTGGATCTGTATAGGTCTGGCTTGTCCAACCGTTAGAGTTGTCAGAAATCTTGAAGACGTATGTGTAAGCGTAGTTAGGCTGCCATACAGTATATGTAGCAGGAACTACAGCCTTTGCACCATAAACCTTGATTTCCTCACCTGAGCCGTCAGTTGAAACGAGAGTATAGTCAACACGGAGAGTCAGAGGCTTGCCGTTTGTATTAGGAATAACAGCTGTATAGAAATTATCAGCAGATGAACCTGCATACGTTGCTTTTGGAAGAGATCTGCCAAGGTACTTACCTGCAGCCTCATGTGACTCTGCTGCATCATACTGAGCAGTAAGAGTACCGAAGCCCTGTATAGTAGAAGTAGCACCATCAGTAACTTCACCAACAGTTACACTTGCCTTGTTGTAATCAGCAGTCTGAGGATTACCATGATGTGTTGTACCAATGTGAGGATAGAAAACAGTTACCTCACCACTCTGTGGGAGTTTATCTGTTCCAGTAGTGAAGAGTACCGCAGTTTCTGACAGACCAGTTGCTGTACCAAGATCATCTGGCTTAGTAGGATCATCAGCCTCTTTAGTGTAGAACTTAACATCCTTAATAGAATAGCCAGGGACTGTCTCATAAAGAGCTATACGAGCTTTAGCAGCCATGTTTCTGAATGTAAGGGTTACAGGAGCACCATAGTTTGCTTTCAGAACTGTATTGATGTCTGTATAGTAACACTGTAGGAGGTCTTCAGCACTTGCTGCGGTCAATTTGAAACCATTTGAGGATAGGGTTTCTCCTGTATTGATACGAGTAACCTTAACCTTGGTGCCAGCAACAGCAGCATCTGTAACAGCCTCACGTTCACCTGTTGACCATGCAATGAAGTCATACTGGGCAGTAGAATAGTCCCAGTATTTTACAGTCTGAGCCTTAGCTGCTCCATCTCCATGAAGAGCGGTCCAGGTAGCTGCATTCATGCGACCTGTAATACCATTCTCCATACCAACATATTCCCAGTTGTTCGTGTTAGTTTCTGTTCGACCAGCTGAGTTTGCTGTATAGCCTACGAGGTAGTTGTCGAATACTACAGTTGTAGAAGGAGAATTTGTTTGTTCAGAACCTTTAGTTCCCTCTACTACAAACATGCCACCGAGTTTTTCTGCAGCAGTAGCCCCTACGAATTCACCTGCACGTGTGGTCTTTGCATTACCTGCAACGAATGTAATCTCACCATTACCTTGCTGTGCTACCTCAGGACCGTTATCATTACCCAAGTAGTCATTATCGGAGCAACCCACCAATGTGAGGGATGCTAGGGCCGCGAGTCCAATTAGATAATTAGAAGTTTTCATAATTGAATGTTTTTTTGGTTTTGTTATTAATGTTTTTTGTGTTTTCTGACTAATCCCTCGCAAACAAGGTGATAGTCATGGACTGACCAGAGTCAGCAGGAATGAGCGTAAGTTTAATTTCTTTCTGTGTCTTTTTTTAATGAGTTTTAGAGTGTTAATATTTATTTTTATTTTTGTTTTTTCTATATATAATTTGCAATTGAGGAAGTAAGAGTAAGAGTGTAGCCTTCCGGCTCTCCCCCTAAGGGGGAGCGGGAAGGGGGTCGTTACATCGGGATCTCGTAGGTCAACGTGTCAAAGTCCTTGACTACGGCATCAAAACCTGAGCCAGACTTTCTTGACGGGATCTTGATGGTGTCAACATCGAGTTCTATGGTGATGATTCCGCCTTTGTAGCGTCGCTTCACCTGTGGGGTTACATCGAATACGTAGGTGGAGTCAAGTCCGTTGTTGAAGTACATGTTCACATCGAGGAAGTTGCTGATCTTGCTGTCGTCTGCAGAGGCGCGTGTGGCGCGACTCGGATTCAGGTTGCAGAGACCGAAGGTAAAGAGACGTCCGCCGATGATATCGACGTCTTCTCCCTCCTTTGAGATGTGTCGCTTCATTCTCTGATAGAAGTTCACCGAGATCTCATCGTCTGAGGTGTAGCCGGTGTTGAGGTTCGTCTGGCGTGCCATGCCTGAGAGGTTTGCCGTTCCCTCTACTCCTGCTACTCGTCCTCGGTTGTTGTGGAGGATGATCTGCGTGAGGTAGATGTAGGTACGGGGGAGAAGCTGCATACGTGCGTTCTTGTAATAGACGTTTCGCTCCTCGTCGTAGCCATCATAATCGGCTGGATCCTGTGAGACGTAGAGGTCTTCGTAGTAACCTCCGAAGAGGAACTCAGGCTGGTAGTAGGCGAACTGATGCTTCGGAGAATGTCTTGCCGGGGTCATACCTGCGTTTGTGTAACAGGTGATGTATTCGTAGGTTGAGGATTCATCGAAGTGAAGTGACTGAACTCCATCGATGGTCTGTACCTCGTTCCAGGCAAGGATGTCATAGAATCCGAAGTTATATCGTGCCGATAACCTTCTGCCTTGTATCTGGTGCTCGTTGGGCGAGTTGTGTCTGCCTTTTGCATCCGCTCCAGTATAGTAGCGACGGATATTAAACACCTCAGGATTGACGATATCCCATGTTCCAAAGATCGCGTTGTCTTGATTATCCCATCCATAGTACCATTCATCTCTCCAGTTGTATGTGGAGTCGTAGTACTCGTTGTGCTCCTCGTCGATTACCAGGGAGTAGTCCCAGAGGACGTCGAGGTCGAGATTTACCTCCGGCAGCGTCATGATGATGTCGGCCCCATCATCAGGAAAGTGAAGCGGCGGTTCTATGGTGCACGAGAAGAGCGAGAGCTGCAAGGCGAATAGTGCCGATACCCAGTGGGCGGGACGCCAAATATGACGCTTGTAATTTTTGCTATTCATCGGCGCCTCCTTTCTTTCTTTGATACAGTTCCGAGCGATTGAAGCTTACGCCTTTCTTCTGTATTCTTCGGAAGAGCAGGTCGTATGTGAGATGCACTCCGATGTTTGTTGGGCCGAACCATGTGAAAACGTGGTTGCGTTCCTTGAAGTCCTCTTTCTTTCCGAGGTAGTCGTAATAGTAGAGCCCGTCTTCTATTGTTGACTTCGGATTGCCATAGACGTAAGGGTCGTACTTTGTTCGGTAGTATCCCACTCCGAGGCTGAATTCCAGACGCCAGCGTTTGTTGCGACTGATGTTCATGGTGTAGCCAATGATGGCACCTGCTCCGAGACCTTCGCCTTCCCATCCCTTTGTCTTGCTAAGACCTATACCATATATATTAGTATGGACGTAGCCAGAGACGTAAGGACCAATGAACTGCCCCTGCCCCACGAAGTAGTAACGGCCTTCGAGAACGTAGTCTCTGATTTGCCAGAACTGCTGTCTGCTCCAATGATGCCAATACGGACCTGTGAAGCCGAGGTTGGCTGTGAAGTGACCCGCGAGAGGATAGTATTCCAGTTGCACGTTAGGACTTGGTGCCCAGTAGTGTCCCGGTAGATAGAAGAAGTCATACAGCAGGTTAGTCCTTATGCCGAGAACATGTCGGCGGTAGAGACGAAGCGGTACGAACGGTACTTCCTTACTGTCAGGTTCTTGAATAAGATCCGCCCCGCAGAGTACAGGTTTTTCGATATTTCCGTAAGGCTCTATGTTGAGCTTAGGAACGGTCTCCTGTTCTGGAAGAATCTCGATGGCGATGCTGTCAGGTTTGTTCGGCATTCCGGAATTGCCAGAACTTACAGAACTGCTGCTTGCCTGTGCTTTTTTCTTGAAGAAGAGTACTACGCGTGCTACTCGTAGCTTTGGGTAGTAGATTTTGTAGAGTCTGTTCCAGAGCCTACCTCCGTCAATTCTCTTAAGTTGCTGTTTCAGTTGGGCTAGCTTTCCTGCCTTATGGTACTTGTCAACGAGCGATTTTACGACTTTGTAACTTGGGTCGTTTGCTTCCTTCATGAGAAATAGGAGTTGACCATAGTCTTCAGGTTGGTCATCGTAGGTGCTGTGCTCTTCGGGAAACTTCAAGTGTCGATTTATGTAATCAAATGCGTGAGCTGAGCGTTCTCGGCTCAATGTCTGGTTCCATCGATATGGACCTTCTGGTGATGATGCGCCTTTTACCATCATGGCGTGTGGCTTGAGGCTGTCTGTATTAATCTGCGGTATCAGATCCCGAATCAGTTCCTTTACTGATTCCTGTGTGGAATCGACGCGGTAAACATCTACCGGGAATATTACCTTTAGTGCTACCTTGTAGAACTGTTCGTCGGTGATGGATGGTTCCTGATTCTCGTCTAATATAAATATGTATGGATATTTACTGAAACGAGCGGAGTCGTCAGACTGGCTAAAAACACTTACAAATACTGTCAGCATCAAGGTAAGTAGTAGAGAGCGTCTATGTCTTCTGACCATCTGCATCATTCATGTGTTGGTATTTTTTAAGGGTTATTATTTTTTTATATTTTTTTGTTTATTGTTTTGCAAATTTAAGTATTTTTCTTCAAAATTGCAAGAAAAAGATGTTAAAAAAATAGTCTTTTCGAAAAAAAACTGCATTTTTCGCAATTTTTCATGTAATTTGCAATAGAAATTGAGGGATTTTCTTGCAATTTCCAACAAAAATGCGCTTTTGCACGAAATAAATGCATTTTTTACACGTTATCGCACACAATTTTTGAGTGTATCTTTTTCACTTCTACGGAGTTGGCATGAAGAAGCCGGAATTGATTTGTAAGACAGAAGTTCCTCCGCCCTACCCTCGTTTGAATATTTTTGACATAAGTCCGATACATTCAAATTAAACGAGCCTTATGGTGCAAAGCTTTATCATACCGACAAAATTCGTTTTTTACCATTACCACGAAAAGCCGTTTATGATACCCTTTATACTCTTTTTCTGGAATAAGAGTTAAATAAGAGCAGCATAAGAGGAACATAAGAGGAACTAAGGCGGAAGAATTGCCGATTATTTCCTTACCGCCTTAGAGCCATTTATGATATATACCTGACCGCTATGAGGAGTGACCACACGACGACCGGAGAGGTCGTAGATGGCATCGGTCTTGTAATTAACAATGGCATTGAGGTCGAGGAGAGGAATGTCTGTTGTGTTCTCCTCTGGAGCAAAGACGAATCGAATGCCCTTGGCGAAAGACTTGCTCAGCGTGTCGTCCTCATCGGCTGTTGACGAATTGAACCGCTTGAAGTCCTCAACATCGAGATATGCCTTATGAGGATTGAGCCATGTGCCTGAGTATCTGTAGAAGCCTATACCGCTTATGGCAGGCTTATATGCAAGGGTATAGCAATTTGTTGTAGCAGCAGATACCCTCATATCTGAAGGATTACCGCTAAGGTAAGAATCATGAGAGTAGTTATAGTCCTCGGTATCTGTTGCCTTATGGGTTGAACCATAGAATATATAGGTATCAACAGCACCATAAACCACATAGCCTATATTAGCCGTGATATAATCCACACGTTTCAAGGTTACGATATTCTCATCAATACTTACCGCAGCATAAACCTTGATATCGCCCTCAGGCACTCGGGCATTATTCGGCAGACAGATGGTTGACCATCCCTTGCCAGGAGTCTGCCCTATCTCGGAAATCGTGAGTTCAAACATCTCAGCCTCCTTATACTCTATCTCCTCGGAGTAGGCGCCAAGACCTCCACGCTGATTGGCTGCACGAATCATATAGAAGCCCTCTCGCATATCTTCACCATAGAGATTGAAGTCGAGATTCGTATCTGCCACGTTAGCGAAGTATTTCCATTTGCCGTCGGAATCTTTCTTGAAGATGAAGTAGCAGAGGTCCATGCCGTCGGCACTCGCTTTCCACTTGAGAACGCCACCCTCGATACTGATATTGGTAACAGCCTCCCGTTGGGTAGTATATAGGGATGGATCAAATTCCAGCACTTCCTCAACCTCATACTCGGCAGCCTCGGCATTTGTGAGAAGATAGTCATCAGAACCGGCAGCCGGAGCACAAGCGGCAAGAGAACGTCTGCCGAGAGAGACGAGGTTGCCATCGGCATCCTTTGTCTTGTACTCATGGAAACGCAGTACCATTCCACCATACATAGCACCCCAACCGGCATCACGAGGAAGAGCCGTAACGGTAGTGTTGAGGAATGTGCAGGCAGGTGACTGGTTAGGAGCAACGCCCCACGGACGGGCAAGAGTCCAGTCCTTTTCACCCATATTCTGCATAGACTCAGGATCATTTTCTGTCTTGATAACACAATCGTTGAACACAAAGCCCCATCTCTGGTCTCTATTGGTATGAGGAGCAGCGATATTGTTTCCTGCGCGGTCACGATGTATGATATTACATTTCTCAAACCATACATTACCGCCACCGCTAATCCAATCCACGACACCAGCAATAGAACAGTCCTCAAGATATGCGCAGAAATGCGGATCAGTCTCGGAGTTACTGGTATAATAGGTGTCCTGATAACTCCACATAGACACATTCTTCAGAATAGCGCGACTTCCATGTCCCTGAAGAACCACGGCACGTGCAGCATTATTCTGAGAAGCCGACATAGCCTTATGGTAGTTGAAACGATTCTCAAGAGTGAGGTCCTGAGCATAGAAATCGGTTGCAGAAGCAGGAAGATGGAGAGTAGCCGTATAGCCGATACCCTCAATGACAGGTCTGTTGTAGATCTTGGTACCCATCTCGCTCTGTCCGATGAGCGAAACATTGGCACGTGAAATCCTTGTCTTGTTATTGTCAAGAGTGGTGCCAATCAGGTCATCGCGTCTTCTACCATCTCCGTCATACAGGGTAGAGGCATCATCAGCCGTAGTAGGCACAATCGTCTCATTTCCCTCAAGCTCATACTCGCCATCAGGCACGAAGATATAGAAGCGGCCAAGACCAGAGGCATTATTAGCAGCGTTAATGCCCTCAGAAAGCGTACCGTCAACACCAACTATCCAATTGAACTTCCTATGCTCAACAGGAACGATCTCGGATGCGGTCCTGAACGTAACGGATATATCACTATCATACTTGCCACCATATACATCCTGCAGGGTATTGGCAGGAATAGTGAGGGTGTATTCCTTGTTCACTTCAAGATCCCAGTATCTGAGAACGAGAGTAGAACCCTGAAGGGCAGTAAGAGCATCACCCTGGGCAACACCTTCATTATACAGTCTTATGCCGGTACTGCTTTCCACAGCCTTCATCGTTCTGCTGAAACTGAGACTGATAGTACCGTCAATAGGCTGATCCAGAGGAATAACCTCGCTATTGTAACCTGTAGAATTGACATATATGCTCGGACTTCCCACAAGCATAGGACTTGTCTCAATAACAGGAATGAAGTTGAGGTAATATGAGTCAATAGTAATACCACCATATGAAACAAGATATACGATAGCCGTATGGTTGTCGATATTTGCCTGGGCAACAGAAATCGTACCATTCTCAGCAGTCGCAGTCACATTAGGGAATTCGTCATTTTCACCCACATTGAATAGGACATCAATCTCAAAATTCTGTTTCAGACTTGCAAGCTGTGCAGCCGTAAGGGTTGTGCTGCCATAGGTAACGGATGCCAGTTCTGGCATATTGGCTGTGATAGGTTTGTATGTGATTGACAATGCCGTACACCATGTGTTGTAAACATTACCGTTGTTTCCGTCATCCTCGAACTCAACAGAATGCTGTGTCCATCCCAATACATAGGTATGGGATATCTTCGCAGCCTCAGCATGTTCAGAACCTGAAATCTTAACAGAAGTAGGAATAGGGCTAAGAGCCTCAAGTTCTATGATACAATCCATAATGGCAGGGAATGTTATAGTAGAATGCTCGTTAATCTGACAACGGTCATCGTATGACGTGTTATCAAACTTTCCAGCAACCACATTTCCGTTTACCACCCATAATGCCCCGTCCTTATACACCTCAGACGCATTCAGGTCAATCTTCATGTCGATGAAGTCATCATCCTTCCAGAGCTGAGTGACAAGGATACCTGATGAACGCTCGTATGAAATAGTCGGAGCGCCACCGTTCTTTGTGAGATTCCATGTCACCTTGGTATCTTCCGTAATGTCAAGAACGCTGAAGATATTCTCCACAAAGACTGGGAACAGACGCAGGTCATTATCAGGAGCCCGATATTCCTCGCCAAGGGAATACATATTATTATTTTCATCCCTCCATGCCTTTAGGGTATGGTTGTCATAATACAAGGTCTTATTATAAGGTATAGTGAACTTATCGCCGGTCTCAACCCATACAGGCTCAGGAGCAACGCCCGAAGCAAGTTCTCCTGTACTGAATGTGATGTAATGCGTAGGTCTTGGCAGGAAGCATACCTCGATAGTATAATGTTGGGTGATCTCAAACTGCAACTCGTATGTATCAAGTTCATCTTCTGCAACAGGCAACTCGGTGAAAGTGAAAGCGGACCCCTTCCATGAACCGTCAGGCTGCTTCACGGCATTCTCCATCTCTGTACCTTCTGTTCCAACCATTCTTACACCTGTGATGACGCCATCCGTTCTCTCTACCTGAAGAAGAGGAATAGGTTCACCAGCTTCCGTAAATCGGGTAGCATCTACAATCTTGTCAAACTCATAGCCGAACTTACGCTTGAAGGTTGCATGTACGCGGTTACCCTGCTGGAATGCGAATCCGCCGTCAGCAAGCTCCTTAGCCTCATATTCACCACTACCCTTTATTTCAACAATCTCTCCACGGACACTATTGTCCACATCCATGTGGAGCTCCATCAAAGCAGCAGGCAGAGAGTAGCACCTTATCCATTTATAGTAGCTGAAGTCATCGCCTATGGCGATGGTGACACGCGGATTAGGATTGGAGGTGACATAGGTATACACATATCCGTGCTCACCATCCTCGCGTATCTTTCTTGTCTCAAGCTCGTCAAGAACAGGGATGTGCCCGTCAATAGTCGTTGAGGTTATTTCCGAATAACTGTAGATCTTGATTGTGGCACCTGCACATGAAGGCAGGTCGATGGTAGTTCCAGGACCGAATGCCGCCCAGTCAGGAAGGTCATCATTTCTCATGAATCCGTAAGCATTGGTATGAATCCAGAGAGCCACGTCACGGGTATGATCTCGACGGATACCATCCTCGATAACCTCGACATCGACCTTACTCGTCCAGAAGAAGTTAAGATTAGGAGTATCCCAGTGTATCTTCTGAACATTATTCATGGTGAGGAAGTCCCAATACAGCTCATCACCACGCACACGGTTCTCCTTGTCGGCAATATTATGCTCGAATACAGGTGTCAATACTATCTCCTGCCCTTCATAGTCGAAAGAATAGTACTTGCCAAGCTCGTATCTCCTTGAACCGTCGGTCCAATACATCAGGGTATATTGGTTTTTGAAGAAGGTGTAGTTATTCGGGATATAGAAAGAGCGTACTCCTGTCAAAGTCTCAGGAGCTATGCTGACTGCGTTGTTGAAGGTGTTAGGATCAGGAACATTATGCACGCCTGAGCCTTCGATATTGAAGACTACCGTACCCATAGCACCTGGTTTGAAATGTGCCACGATATTCTTTTCAGAGGTCAAAGTGAACTTATATATATTCTTTCCGGTAGTCTCTGTCTCACCATCAACCCATTTGTCGATAACATATTCCCTTTCAGCCTCAGCACTCACGGAAACCTCTGTACCAGCCTCGAAATATGCTACTACTCCATTTTCCAGCTCATTATATAAGTTACTATACTTAGGAGAGATGCTCACATCACCCTTTGTTACATCATCCGAGGTGGCAGTAACCTTGATAAGGTCCTTACGTGTAAAGAGCACCTCGATAGTGGTGATACCGCCCTCTTCAGGAACGGTAAACTCATTACCCGAGATAGTCACAGGGTCTCCGCCTTCCACTCTCTTCCTGAATCCGGCAAAGGTATAGCCATATCCTGGTGTTGCTTCCAGAGTCACGACATCACCCTCTCTGAATCTCGTACCAGTATTGACATGAGATGCTCCCTCAGAGGTGAGGGTAACGGTTACCTCACCTGCATTCTCAGGATTCTCATTAGGATAGGTCTCGGCATCGGCATTAGTTATCACATTTGTTGTCACCACGTTAGGCAGTACAGGATATGTCACGCTAAGATCTTTGAAGAATCCCCAAGTAGCACCCGAGCCAGCCTTCTCCACAATGATATCAAGAGTTGGAGATTCGCCCTCATAGGTAAAGGTGATGGTCTTGCCATTGTTCGTCACCGTTCCCTGATTACTAAGCACGGTCGCATCCTCCTCGCGCAGCTTCACTACGGCATGGTTGTCACCCGTGAAGCTTGTAGAGGTATGGTATAAGTCATCATTCTTGTCTGAAGCGTTGAGCGTAATGGTCATGCCATAGACTGCAGGAATCGTGAGTACGGTATTGTCATTAAACTGTGCTCCATTCCCGGAAAGCTCGTTTATACGCTCATCGGTATTCACGGCCTTGCTCGATGTAGCATCAATAACGAGAGGCACGTCAACCATTGCTCCCTCAACATTCACCCCCTTAACGTATGTCATGGTAAAAGGATCGCTGGTATAGTCATGTAACTTAATTGTAGGAGCACCGTCAAGCTTGTCAAACGGCCATGTCACGGTCAGTTCATGGTCGGTATCGGTTATCGCCTTTGTGCACTTAGTAAGTACAGGATATAGAGTGGTGTTCTGATAGAACGTGTAGTTTCTTCCGAGGTCATACTGCGTACCAGTTTCTGAATCCTCCCATCCGGTAACAGCCCATCCCTCACGATACAGGGTGGTATTATATGGAATGAATGCCTGATGCGCCTCGTTCACCTCCACCTCGTTAGGAGCAGTACCGAGAAGGGTCTTAGGGTATCTATTCACAAACTTCACCTTCGATGCACTTGCATCACGAACTGAGATATAAGGCATATAGACAGTCTTTCCCGGCTCAGAAGCGATAGTCAGTATCGTGGCATCTCCCGTATATTCAAATCTTACAAAGTTAGCCTCCTTGTTCTCATGATAGCAATTGCCTGCCTCACTTGGATACAAGTCCCATTTATGTCCATTCTCCGCAGATATTGTCACCTTGCCATTACCGTAATTGCAGTTTCCAATAGTAATGGTTACAGGTCCCTCTACCGGAACTCGTGCGTGTATTCCGACGTAGCCGTGACTTGCATCATGATATGCTGTACTGATATCGATGGAAGAAGACATGTCGCCTACAGGTACAAGATGCGTATCACCTCTGTCGTCGATGATAACACCGGTCTCGAACTTATTATTCTGTCCATAGTTTCCAAGCAAGGTATTGCCATTTGAGAAATCCCATGAGAAGCCGGCAAAGGTGCTACGGCAGAATTTCTCTTCCATATCAATAACCACACCGTCCTTCACGCTTATAGCCTTTACCCAGCAGTCCTTTACAGGCACTACGGAATAGGCTCCTGTGAATCTCTCCTTATAGTTGGTAGTAGTAGGTGTAGAGCCGTCAAGGGTGTAATATACAGTAGCTCCCACCACGTTGTTCTTTATCGTTGCCTTGTCCTTCGTCTCAGCAAATGCAACAGCTACGGCACCTTCGTTGACTACCCTCACAGTATGCACATAGCTTTCGCCGTCAGTAACAAAACGGAGCGTTGTAGCAGGACCTACATAGTTGACAACCGCCATTCCACCAGCATAATCAGACCTGGCGTCGAATGTGTTTGGAGAGATAGTACCGCCATTATCCGAAGTGATGGTGAACCTCGGCGAACCACTTCCAAACGTGCATCGGCTTACGTAAATCGTGGCATTACCAGCCACCTCAACGCTAAAGCCGCTATCAGCATTGAACTTCCAGCCATGCTGATTGTCGTGATACTCACTATTATCCCCTATCCTGTCGATCAGCTCATGATCGTCGAAGTCGAAGTCCTGATCGCGGAAATCATAGTAGAACTCTGAACCGAGAGATGCTATCTCCTTGTCGGTCACCAAGTTTCCGATGAGACCGTCAGTTCCAATAGCTGCTACAGAATATCTGTCCTCTGTTCCAAAGCTATTATAGCCTGCTACCGACTTGGCGGTAAACGGAGAGCTTGTGTCGTAAGAAAGGACATCAGAACCCACTATGGCTATGATATTGTTACCATCGAACACGGCGTATGCGCTTGCTCCATCCACAGACGTCCAAGTAATGATTTCGTTCTGAACGGAGATACCGGCAGGAGCCGGCAAGTAGGAAACAGGAGAAGCAACTATATTCGTCGGACTGTTGTCAACATCCACACTCACCACATGACCGCCACCCGTCATGGCTGTCCATTTCTCTCCACGCGGAGCTATATTCTTCGTTGTCTTGTAGTATGAAACCTTGGCTTTGTCATCCCAAGCCCTACCGAGATAATACTTTCCTGCCATATCAGCACCCTCAGCATTATCTATGGTACACTCGTTGAAAATATATCCGTTATATGTACCCGGAGTATTGTATCTTCTCGCTGCTGTGATATAAGCCACAGTAGAAGACTCTATCAGCAGGGCACACTTCTCGAACCATACGTTACCGCTACCGCAGATGAAGTCCACGGTACCATGTATCTCACATCCCTCAAAATAGGAACTGGCATTATTATCAGAATAATAGGTATCCTGACGGCCAAGCAGACGGATGTTCTTATATACATTATTCGAACCTTCGTCATAAAGGGCAGTACCGCGCTCAGCATCTGTAGTGGAATTATATTCTACGATACTGTGAAGGGTGAGGTTCTGCATTATGACATTTGAACCGGTCCTTAATGTAGCAGAAGACCAGATGCCTTCTGTTGCAGGATGATTCTGAATAATAACGCCATCACGGCTCTGACCTACGATTGTCGTATAATCCCTAACCTGGGTGTTAATGTCGGTACCAAGTTCATAGGTTCCGTTCTTGACAAATATCGTTCTTCTGTCAGATGATGTGCCCCCCGTAGCAAGAGCAGCCTTGAGTTCATCAACATTTGACACGACTACATCATAAAGACCTGACGGAACAGGGATTCCCTCATCCCCAATAGGAGCATCGATTTCCTCTACCTTGATATAAGGAATATAGATCTCGTTCTGCTTACATTTCAGAGTCAGGCGTGTAGCTCCACCTGTATAGTTATATGAAACAACAGGTTCGCCAGTACTGCTTGTGAATTTCGCATTATTGTTATTTAGTGAAATTGTTGTGAGTTCCGTATTTTTAGAATCAGTAATAACAATATCACTATTATAGTCTGTCATACCCAAGGTTATTTTAACCGGTCCATAAACATCAAAGGACATTGACTGTCCTGTGTTAGCAAACCACAGACCATAAGTCGAATCCTTGTAATAAGTATTAAATGAAATATGCGGATTTGTAGAAGTCTCTACAGGATTGCCATTTTCATCAATAGAGATACCAAAAACGCTTGCACTTCCAGTTGTGCTCTTGTCTTTGACAATATCATAAGCATTACCTGTGCCTGTGAAGTCAAGTTCAAATGAAGATATCTTTTCCGGGATTACAGGAGCAGGTTCTTCTTGAACCACCTGAATCTTCTTCATATAGCCACTTCCGGTAACAGTAAGCACAACCTCACCTGCACTAGCCTCGGCTGCTGTTGGGGAATATGTCTTTGTCTGAACGTTTATACCAGCTTCACCGCCAAGAGTGTAAGTTGCATTATACTGACCGCCATCTCCTTGAAAATTGGTTATGGTAATCACATCATTTTCAGAAACAACAGGAATCCTTATTTCCGTAGTTGCTTTGACCTGAACATCGCCATTTGACGGACGTGGTTTGAACTCACCACTACCACTATAAGACATGGTAAGACTAATACCTGCCTGATCTGACGGATAGCTTGTCTGATTATTACCTGCTACGGAGCAATCGGAAGTAGAATTCGTGAAGTCCCAGATAGCAGTAATAGGGTATGAAGGGGTTACAGGAGTAGGATCTGCAGTTTCAACTACTCTACAGATAGCAAAGTATGGGGTATATGTAGCATTACTTCCATTATTGATAATGGTCAATGTCATTGGAGAGTCAATCGTGATTGTTTCCGTTGTTGCAGTTTCCGCAGTTCCAGCATAACAGTTCGCATTCGCATTAATTGTTGCTAATAGCGTTTCTCCATTTTTTACAAGATATGGACCAGTATGTTTACAATTACCAATTGTAATATCGTATTTTCCCGGTACAACAGGAATATTTGCTACCATATTTGCATATCCATGCTGATCTCCGTTATATCCACCAAACGTCATCTTTGCATTATAGAATGCAGGTTCTGTTGTAGCATAAGAGGCTACCCCACTCTCATTCACAGTAACATAATACGGATTACTTGTTGGGGTATTCGTGAAGAACGGATTTCCGTTATACATATTCAAGGCAAAATCCTTGAACTCGAAATGCTTGAGAGTGATACCACAAAGGTATTTGTTATTCGTGGCTGTTATTTTCACATAGCCATTGCTGGCATCAGATGCTGTGACCGTATATACTTCTTCATCATTACTAACAGGACTGCCATCTCCAATCTTATATCCGGCATTTCCTGGGTATGCATTAATTGTAATTACATCTCCTGCACATTTTACAGGAACATAAATAGCTGTGCCCGTATTGAATTGTATATAGCCTGTACCATTATTTGCATATTGAACTTTTTGACCAGATCCAGTTGCATCAACAGTCAAAGCAACTCCAGCCACATCAGATTCCTCAAAATCCACATTTCCCTGCACAGTCTTTGACAAACTGCCACTAATAACATTACTTGCCTGATTCCAGTTCCAAGCTGCGGTATATGAACCATTTGAAACCGTATTTTGGGCTACCATTATAGTATAAAGATATACCTGTGATGTTACTGTAATATCAACTTTACCTGCTTCTGCCTCGTCAGAAGTCACGAAATGTATGACCAAATCATTTGCTGGACCTTGTTCACCGACTTGGTAATTGGTATAACCAGAATAGTTGCGAACTACAACTACATCATTAACAGATTGCACAGGAACAGATATTATAGTACCAGAATTTACACCGATATTATCACCATTGTCCCAAACCTTTCCACTCGTGGCATCAATATCCAATGAGACGCCTGTCTGATCGGACGCAATAGTGCACGTATTTCCTTCTACTGCAGAAAAGCCATCAATTTGACTATTAGTTTTCCAATCCCAAGTTGCTACGACGGTCTGTGCCCATGCGCTTCCGCTTCCTCCTATCATGAGGATGAAAGCAAGGACAACTGTCCCGAGAAATCTTGTGAAGATACTCTGACCAGAATTACAAGTATATATGTTTTTTATGATGTAGGTCATATCTATGTGGTTTTAGATGGTTCTTTAGGAAATACGTGGTTTTAGTCGTGGAACTACCACTTCTGGAAACTATAGTGTACGAACACAGTAAATTAGATACTATCTATTAAATTGCAAAGATAATATTTTTTTTCTTTTTTACGCAATTTTTGCAAACTTTTTTCATCATGAGCGCAAATTTTAACAAATAAGGCAGCTATACTATGTATAGAGAGCGCATTTTCCATAGTTTTTGATATAAAGACGAAACAAGTGACAAATATCACTTTTTATCATAAAACCTTTTAAAACATGATTATGCAGAGGTAAAAAAGGCAAGATAAAGATTTTCTTCGATAGGTATTCGATACTCCTTCGCTCTTCCTCCGCTCTTCCTCCGCTCTTCCTCCGTACCAAAGTCGGTGCAAAGTCGGTGCAAAGTCGGTGAGAGAGCGGAGTATAAGCCTTGGCACAGCGATAGCATTACGGGAGATCTACGGAATATGGTCTAACGATTGCATATTCGAGTAATCTCACGATGGTCGGGCTTAAAGCCTTCATTGGCCGAAGAGGCTCTACTTAATGCAGAGCTTCTTCTTACCAACAATATAAATGCCGTTAGCAAAGCCAGAGTAGGTATTAGTGCCAGGAACGACATTGAAAATACGAACAAGCTGACCAGTGGCAGTATAGAGACTCAGAGAAAGGGCAGCCGGACTCTCTACGTAAATCTTGCGATTCTTTGCATAGATACGCAAACCGTCATTCTCCTCATCATCAGTCTGTGGGAATTCATCAATACCAGTACCCTCATAGATAAGGATGCTCTCAGGCTTAGCAAATGCCTTGCCCGGAGAAGACGAACCTGTGATGGTCATATAGGTACGGAATGGAAGTATATCCCTTTCGTAACCGCTAAAGGATGTTCCGCTATCGTCTATGCCATAGGTATCATCATCATTCTGGGCAGAGAAGGCTCCACGATGAGTTACGACTCCTGCCGTAGTAGAAACTGCGCTATCGTCAGTTACGCCAATAAGATTTGCATTCTCGATATTGAGATTACTTACCTTTGGATTATTACCATACCAAGAGAATGTGACATTCTGAGGCTTAGTAGCAACCTCTCGGAAAGAGAATCCATGAGCATCGGTATCAGCATCCCAAACACCATGTTCACCAAGACTGAGAGACTGGTTGAAATCGCCTGAAAGGTCAAACTCCTTGAAGGTAGCACCAGGGAAGCTTACGATGTAAGGAACATAAGCCTGCTGGAAGTAGTAACCGCTGAAGTCACGAGCTGCCCTATAGATACTGAGGTTATTTTCCTCATAGATTTCACCATAGACGTCGGCAAAATGAGAGTTGAAATAATGATAGTCGCCTGTGAGAGTTCCACCTGTGAACAATTCTGCTCCTGGGCGGGTGAACGTAGCCTTTATAGGCTGTGAATCCGCAGCAGGTGTAGAAGCGGTAAGACCACGCAGCCAGTATTCATGACCAACATTTGTGGTATTAGCCTCAGTAGCATTAGCCGCATTGGCATCAGTCTCACCATAGAAATGAGAAATCTCGCCATTGAAGCTTGCCTCTACCCTATTCACAGAGAATGGTAATGATATGCCTTCCCAAGCATCGTTCTTGTTTGCTGCATAGTAACGAGGTACGCGGGTGTACCAAGCACGATTTGAAACAACAAACGCGATAGGACAGTTGAAGTCATTATTGAAGCAATCACCACCCTCGCTGTTCTTGTTATCAACAGTACGCTCAACAAGATGCAGGAACTCGGTTGTAGGAGTTACCGCCTGATTAATGACATGAGCCCTGATGTTTGACTCAGGCGTAGCCGGAGTCTCGCCATAAGTATCAGAATATTTGAATGTAGCGAGAACGCCATTAAGGTCACTTGCAGAACGAGCATAGAGCAAGAGATTTCGGGTTACGCCATCATCAAGACTTATATTATTCATGCCATAGTCAGAAACAGGATAATAGAAGTCCATGCCTGTGCCTGAAGGTCGTGATATATTACCACCAATATTCGTAGCATCGGTATAGTTCAAGCCGTTATAGCCATAGAAATCGATGGCAGTAATACCGTTATCATGAACATAGGCATCAGAATTATAGTAGAAGCCGTTATTATTCTTGCTACCATAATATCCACCTGCACGATATACTCGGTTCTTCATATCCTCATAGAGCCTGAAGGCATTACTTTCCTCATCCTTTGCGATAGCAGCCGGAACAGTAAGGTTGGCAATACCCTCCACACAATTCTTAGTATCTGCATTTAGGATTTGTCCGAAGAAGAAATAGTCATTCTTTGGCTTACCGCCCTCAATGAGATTCTCATTCATGAGAGGTCTGTAAGTCACGTTTCCTTCCTCATCCACCACAGCACGGCTCTCATCAATAGGGTGAGATGTGTCGTGTGTAGTTGCAGCATACCCATAGTTCGGGATAAATGAGTTACGGATAAACTCAGAGCCTTCATAGTGGTTATCGAATGAATAGCCAGAATAGAGGTAGTCTCCGTTCTCGTAGTATTTCTCCACATAGTCCTGAGTATTCTCAAGACTTCCCGTACCATCCACATAACGCTTATGCAGATAATATTGGTTGAGGTCGTATGCCACCTTGCCATATCGCCAGTCTTCCTTCGCATATCCGGTGAATGCTGTACCGTCAATACGATATACGGTATTATGGCCATATTCATAGCAGCAATGCAGACTCGGGTTATTTGCAGAAGAACTTGCAGAAACAATCCTTCCACTTACAAGACCGAGGTTATGGATATTAGCACTTGCATCAATAGCCTTGAGCAGACTTGCGTTGTTTGCAATTCCCGTAATGGCATGTCCGTCACCATGGAATGTGCCCTTGAAGTTATCAGGAGCCACATAGTCAGAACCTACCGTTACGTTATCCTGCATAACGAACTGCATATTCGCACCAAAGTCATTCTTTGTGCCAACCTCAGAAAATTCATCCTTCTTCTCATTAATGAATGTAGCGAACCTCAGAAGGTCGGTTTCATCCTCAATGTAGATGCGAGGCTCAGGAATCTCAGAGTTGGCAGCACGCTGAGCAGCGAGGTCAATATGCAGGTCAAGTGCATCTTCACCCTCGTATATACCACCTCCTGAACGGCGAGGCTCCATACGATGATAGTTGTGGATTTCAAGTTTGCTGTCATCATCCATCGGAACTAAGAAGAGCTCATTAAGACCGAGGACCTTGAAGCAATACTGCACTCCATAGCCATCCATGAAGTAGTATGCAGGAATACGGATACAAGGATTCGTGGTGTTACTCTCATCATAGATAACGTCGGCAAGCATCTCCGAAGTGGCATTGTCGTCACCCTTTTCTTTCAGGTAAGGATAACCAACCTCGTAAGTGTAGAATATCTCCTTGTCGTTACTATCCTTCTTGAATCTCCATTCACCATTCTCATCCTTTACACGAGGACCGATGCGATATACGGTAGCACATTGTGGCATACTATGGTCTGCTCCAATCTGTATGCTACCCTTGTTAATCTCGATCATCTCTCCTGGCAAAGCACAGTTCACTACCTTCACGGTACCTGTAACGTCAGGTCCCTGAACATAGTTTATTGTGAGATAGATGGTGTAGGTATATTTCACTTCTGAAACGTCAGTCTCAAGGTCGATAGTCACCTTGCAAGGTTCTGACATGTGCTCCTGATAGTATTGAGCGCCAGAGTTGTTTGCCTTGTCTATGAGCTGAAGCACGATGTTGGCTCCATCAATCTCAGTAGTACCCACGAATGTACCAACCTCACTTCCTGTAGAAGAAGTAAACGGCACGTTCACGTAGTATGCGCCCTTATCCGTTTCAGGTGTAACGCCGCTATAGTCATACAGGCCGTCATAGGTAGTGGCCGATGTAGCGCCTATTACAAGCTGATATTTCTGATATGCATCAGAGTTCGGATCAATATTGCGCATCTCTATATCTCCCTCATAGTTCTCGGTATGAGCACTTCTCCATGTAACATTCTTGAGCTTCACGGCAGATCCCTGAGGAGTACCCACAAGATTCATGAGGGCATCGTGGTTATCTGAGTTGAACTTCAGGTAAGGCTCACTTGAACTGTTATACGTATAACCCGTGATAGTGGTGTTATAGTAGTAATGAGTACCTGTGACATACCAATAGTGGATATCGTCCTTTACAGCAAGACTCTTCTGAGCGTCATATCCGTGGCTGAAACAGTCGTCAACGATGTATCTGCCCCTGGAAGCATCATGAGGGAATACGAAGTTACCAGAAGTCTGGAGGAAGTCCTCAGCACCTTCCACCTCTGGTGCATCAGTAGATATAGCCTTCTTGCGAGGCGCATGCTGCTTGGCACCAGCAGCCTTGCGGCTATGTATATTCTTGGCATACACATAACCACCACCCTCATCATCACGCACATTGACGAGCGCAATCTCTACAACCCCGACTACAGGACCATAGACGATCTCCTCCGCACTTGCCACAGTCTTTATGTTCTGCACCTTCAAGGCATATCCGGAGGCGATACCAATCATATTGGCAGCAGTACCGTCGTTACGCTTGATAAACTCATCAAATACATCCTTATAGTTGTCGATATAGTATTGTTTCTTTTCTATATATGAAGGTGTACCCTCATCCTTTGAACCATCTGCCTTGCGATAGTCATCGGCAAATGCCACGTTAGAATAGATAGCACCGCAATAGTGGATGTTGTTTGAGAGTCCAAGATAGTTGCGTGAACGCTTCGCGGTAGTAGCAGCGAGGATGTTTCCTGACGTGCTGGAAACAATATTACCATCAGTTCCTCTCACGTTCAGAGACACCATCTGGATCTCACCCACACGTGCTATAGAATAAGGTGTTGCGGAAATCTCACTAATGTTATAGTCACGAGCACCGAGCAGCGTCACAGCACAATCCGTGAGACGGAGCATATCCATACGCTGGAAGGAGTTCACAATACGAGCATTGTCAGGTGTCTTGCCTGCAAAGCCGTAACCATAAAGCTCACCGCTACGGAAACCCTCAGCGAATGAAAGGTGTCCGTCACCGTACATTCCACCATCACCGTTGTATTCATATATTATAATCTTACCGTCCCTCGTCACAGCATCAGGCAGGTCGGAGGTAGAAGTAACGTTATATCCTTCGGTGTATATATACTTGTAGTGACCGTCTGCGGTCTGGTAGTAATATCCGAAGATATCGTCGGTAGGAGCGATGTCCGTTCTCTCGTTCATAGTCTGAGAAGAAACGGATATGTGGTCGGTAGTGAAGCTTGTTTCAGATGTTGGAGCATCCCATACCAATACGGTGGTGTTGCCGCCGAATCCTATTGTGCCTACGCTCTCATCCTTCCATTCTCCACTATCTTCCTCGCCAAGGCTCTCCACACCGTCGAACTTCTTCACGGTATAGGTACCTGCTGCGACAGAAGAACCGGAAGCGAGGGCATAACCTCCACCATATACAGCCTCATCGATTTTTATGTCGATGCTGTTCCAGTTCACGCCGCTGGATGTGGTTACTATATTAGAGAAGTTACCATGCTCACCCATCGTTGCCTGAGTATGTCCGGCATCGTATGAGTGTATGGCATCAAATACTTCCTCAGATATGATATCACCCTCAAGCAGGTTGATTGTCTTCTTCACCATCTCAGAGCCGTCCTCGTTCTTCACCTCAGCATTCCATTTGTCGGTACGCTGCAAGTGATAGGTTCCGCTCTTCTGCACGGTGTAATACTTAGGATATCCAACGAGTACATGTGTGCTACCCCACATTATGCCTGAGTAAGAGCCTCCACATACGGAAGATGCCACATGACCGTTATATATGCGGACATAGGAATTACCTACCACGTTACCCTGCTGACCACCACCATAGATATAGTTGGTAGTAGCACCATGAGCCTCAGTATCGTAGCGTGTTGCCGTAGCAAAGCGGTTCTTAGCCACATCCTTTCCGAAGTCAACGTGAGTGTTTCCACGCACGTATGCCAAGCTACCATATCCCGCACCATAGATGCTGCACACGGCAAGGTTCTTCTCCTTTGTCTCGGCAAGCTCTGCAGGGGTGATATTGGCAAGCATGTCAGACTTCATGTCGATATGCACGTCACCCACGATTGTGCCTGAAGTATAGCATCCGCCATACACATTGGCACCTTCCATGACTCCGTTCTCACCGACATAAGGCAGGAACTGACACTCAACATTAAGCTTGATAGCATCCTTACCACGTGCACCGAGCAGGTATCCGCCCTTATGCAGAATTCCAGAGTAAGGCATTCTGTAGTTCGCCATATTACAGCCACCAACTATCTTATCGGTAATGACAAGGCTTGACGGGAAAGTATATGTTACCATATTACCATTCTCGTCAGGCTCCACATTCATATTACCACGGTTACCTCCACAGTAGAAAGACCCGATGGTTACGTTCTGCATATCATCTGCCCAATAGACGATAGGCTGCACATCCATCTCTACTGACTGGAAGTAGAGGTCGAGAAGATGCTGATAAACCTTTGGTCTGTTCTCGTGAGATACAGGCAGATACTGCATTGTGATGGCATGGTTACCAGGGATATGGCTCCAGTCGATAGCATCCTCGAGGTGGAGAGAGTTCAAATCCTCGTATGCCTTACGGTATTTCTCACTTCCATCAAACATAGCATCGCCATCACATCCCATGAATACATTCTTGATGTTAAGGTTACTGCCGAAATGGAAGGTAACGACAGGCTTATTGCCATTGAGGTTGTTGACCGTAGCAGAGTTACCGCCACCATACACGCCACCAAGTTCAAGGCGGTTGTCAGCAGACGGTCCGCTAAGATTAATCTCCACATTCTGCACTTTAGGACGATATGAACTGCAGTTCACCATGCGCTGAGCTGGAGAAGAGGCTGCGATACTGGTCATGAAGCTTCGCAGAGGAACGGTATATACAAGGTCGTAGGTATTTCTACCCATCTTGTAATACTCGTTCACAGTTACTTTCTTCTCCCCGTTTCTACCTACAGCATACAGGTAGTCACCATTACCAGCACCATATACGTTACCAAAAACATGACCTGCGGATATGTTGAGGATGGTTTTATTGAGGATATCACCCGATACATCATTACCGCCGTACACATTATCATGCACATATAGAGACTCGCCTGTATTGCCATTAGGACCGATGTTGAGCGTTACGATACCTCTCTTGTCAGGATGTTCAGTAAGGTAGGCATTATACATGCTCTCGTCAGTAAAGCCCACATCACCCATCAAGCCACCGCCAAAGATATCTCTACAGTCAACGCTATTGATTGTGACCTCAGCAGCACCCACAGGAGCATAGAAACCGCCTCCAAATGCACGACGAAGGAATGTCTCACCGCCGATAGTTACATTAGTAACGCCTCTAACAGGACCGGAATATCCACCGCCAACAACGTCCATCACAGACTGACGTGACAGGAAATGTGCATGAAGCAGTGAATTGTCGTGCAATTCATCAGCATCCTTTATAAGCATTTCCTCTTTTTCAAGACTTACATTGACGTTGGTGTTATTTTCTATCAAAGTATTCTCACCATAGCCGCCACCGAATACACTGAAGTGCGGTGAACCTACTTTATGATATATTTCCATCCACTCGTTGGTATTGAAGAAACCTCCAATATCATCGGTGCTGACTCCGGAAACTGCCTGCAGACTCTTTGGTATCAATCCCTTGGTCATAGTGACATAGGTATTGCCACCAACCTTACATGCGGCATTTCCTCCACCGTAGATATTATGGTTCACGTTGAACTTCTTCAAATCCGGATCATACTGCGGAGAGTATATTCTCTGCTC
The DNA here is from genome assembly GCA_902779665.1 of uncultured Prevotellaceae bacterium. Classification (GTDB taxonomy): domain Bacteria; phylum Bacteroidota; class Bacteroidia; order Bacteroidales; family Bacteroidaceae; genus Prevotella. Next base: position 24,974 of record CACZCN010000015.1, read on the forward strand.
ACCATTCTTGCTTACCACATGAGCCTCGGTCCATGTACGATTCTTGGAATCCCATAGAGAGTTAACCTTCGCCTCGGCATTTCTCATGATGATATTAGTGTTGCATGTCACATCTGCAGAAGTGATGCCATCAGGGTTGACAATCTTGACACCATTCACCGTGAGGGAATCAACATTACCCCAGCCACCGCCGAACATGTTATAGACAATATATCCGCCATTGAAATCCATGAAGGTATTGCCATACACCGTACCGTTTTGGCAACCGCCATAGATACGATTCCAAATATAAGGGATAACAGGTTTATCCAATTCATCATCATTCACATACGGATACTTACGCACCGTATTCTCCACACAGAAGCGAGTGTTACCATAGACAGCACCAAGTTTTGTATAGTCATTACACATATTCTTGGTACGACCGTTACCACCTGCAAATACAGAAGAGAATACACCTCCACCATAAATATATACAGATGTGGTGAATTCCTTACTGTCCTGATTATCCAGTGTTATCTCTTCGCAAGTTTCCGTTTTAACGGTACCGACATTAGCTACGTCACCGCCACCATATACATTTCCGAACACAAGTACGCGCTCCTTGTCATACGTTTGATAACCCTCACCATCAGGATTAGGAATATCAGATGTCATAGGCATAGCTTCACCCCATACCTCCACATGAGTCTTTCCCTTTACGCGGGCAATGTCAGGGAAATCAATAAAGGTATCTCCATCCTTGTATGACTCAACACCCGCACCTCCGCCAAATACATTGAGAGAGACGAAGCCTGAGTGCAGAATAACACTTGTGTTACCTCCGACCTCACCATAGGTTTCATTACCAGTAGGATTGGTTGGCAGAGAACCAAGACCACCGCCAAACACGTTACGGCAAGCAAGCTCACAGTCAGTTACAACCTTTGTATTGCCTGTAACATATCCGCTGAAACCACCACCATGAATATCCATGAACGTACAGGTTGGAAGTCCGAGCGACATAGCCAGTCGCTTTGCACGATAACGCAGGAAGGTATGCGTATCAGAATTGCCACCATCGAAACTACCATACAACCTAATTCTTTCCTCTGGACCAACCGCATTGAAATCATCAAGGAGTGCATTCTCAAATATGACATACTCCGAGATGTCATCGTTTATATAGGCATAAGGTTCCTTTCCTAAATTGCCAGGAGCAATAGTGAAGTAGAACTTATCATTATTCGCCTCATTTGTCCCATCATATTTCAAATTGGTACCTTCCACGTCATCATCATACGGTTTAAGCACAAGCTTGGCACCAGTATAATCGAATCGTGCACCAGGTCCTACATATACGTCAGTCTCGCCTACCCGGGTATTAATACCCCAGCCACCGCCAAACACAGAGAACTGAGGATTATTAATGTTACTTATTGAAGCATACCAGCACAATCCGCCAACAGTAGTCTCATCAAGCAGATTGATACTATTGCCCTCATCGTCGGTCAGCCTTGCAATAGGAGAGTGATTGATAGTTACCTTAGCCTTGCCTGCAACATTACAAGCATCTCTTCCACCGCCAAAGATATTGTGAGCTATGACGAAGCTACACTTACCACTTGCATCGATATTGAAGAAACGTGAATCTGCATATTTCTTTAATAAACCAATAAACTTTGCAGCACTCATGGTTCTTAGCTCAGAAAGATTGTTTGCAACAACCTGTGTTGCATCCTTCCACACCACGATATTACCTTGGTTGTCGGCTAACTGATTCCACAACCATTTACCACCATCAATCTTAACAGTAGTGTTACCCTTGATGTCAGCATAAGTACCATTAGTCTGTGCCTCCGGAGCATCATCAGCAGCATCACCAAGACCACCGCCAAAGATATTATGACCGAGTTTTCCGCCCTCGATATGTACGAAGGTACTACCATTAACAGTACCGTATGAACAGCCACCAAAGATGCGGTTCCAGATAGTTGGAACAATAGTACTGCCATCAGCCAACGTGCTATCACCTACATGCACAAGGGTGTTACCCTCTACACGGCCAAGCGTTGTATAGTCAGAAGCCTCAGACTTCCTACGACCATTACCTCCAGCAAATACTTCTCCAAAGATGTCACCACCGATTACATTGACGAACGACTGAGCATTGCCATGTTCATATCTCCTTGGAGGAAGGAACATATCTTCCACATCAAAGATTGTCCTACTCTCAGGTTCTGCCGTAGCAGAGGTATTCTCCTCTCCTACGTTTGCCACGTCACCACCGCCATACACAGAGCCAAAGACCTGAGTCTTTCCAGAGATAGTGACAGAAGTCATACCGTGAACACGCGCCATGTCCTTAAAGTCCGTAAGAGTACCATTGACTATGGCAGACTCCACACCGGCACCGCCTCCAAAGACATCACCATAGATATAGCCGCCATCAGTAAGGACAGTGGCATTACCGCCCACCTCACCAAGGTTGTCACGAGTCTTGCCATCATATATTTCCGTTCCTTGCTGTAACATTGTGTAAGCATCCAGTTGTCCATATCCACCGCCATATACACGATGCATATAGGTATTGCCACCAACCTTTACGTCGGTATCGCCAATAACCAGACCGGCATAGCCTCCACCAAGGACACCAAGAACAGTGTTACCTGCTACACCATAGCTATCATCATAAACTCCAATAGAAGCATTGTCAGTACCGCCATTGCGCTTTGCCTTCTTCCTATAAGAACCATCCTCTGGCTCAAGTGTATGATTTGTAGCTTTTGCAAGCTGCATATCTGTGGTAGCACCTTCACTTTGCTGTTCACTCACAGCTACGTAAACCTTTGTTTCCGCTACTGATGTATATGCGCCATATCCACCTCCGAATACATAGAAGTGAGGATTCTTACTATCATTATACGCATTCTTCCACGCTTCTGTTGAAAGCAATTCATACCCGCAGAATCCCTTTGTCACCTCTACAGATGCAAGACCGCCTGTTTCCGTATCGTCAATAGGCATTACCCTACAAGCACGGTTTCCACCGCCATAGATGTTATGGTTATTTATGAATATCGGTGCACTTTCTTCACCTGCAAGGAACTCGTCCCAGTTCTCTCCACCCCACTCACCGTTCCAGTCATAGAAACGCTTGAGGGTTTTGTTCCACTTCCTGTTCCATACTACGGTTGCACCGTCGATATATACGCTTGTAGAACCTATGACATTGGCAAACGAGATAGGATTTGTGGTAATATCACCGTTGCCACCGCCAAAGATTTCTCCGGCAAATGCGCCCTTAGATATGTTTACGACTGCGTTACCATATATATCAGCCTTGTTTCCGCCTCCGTAGATGTTTCCATACACCACAGGCCCAACACCCTGCATTGAAATCTCTGTACCATACAATGCAGGATAGTGACGGATATAATCCTCTTTTTCCTCATCAGAACCATCAGCAGGATAAACAGTACCTACAGGAGCTACATTTCCACCACCGAATACGTCACCGAACACCTGACCGCCATTCAGGGTAACTGTGGCGCCTCCAGACACAGGACCGGCATTACCACCTCCAAAGATAGTAGCCAGGCCATAGTCTCCTTCCTTCGTTGTAAAGTCGTTTATCGTGGTATAGGTATCGCTGACAGGTGCCATAGTTCCATAGCCACCACCATATACTGACATCTGTCCCTTGGTAGTACAGTCGTTAACTATGATTTCCGTCTTACCCTCTACCTTACTTGCCATGTTACCACCACCATACAAATAGTAGTCGTTGCTTGAGGAAGCATAGTCAACCTTATCTACCTTTATGTAAGTGGTGCCCTTTATGTCGGCAGATGCTGTTACCTGTGCATCGGTAGCAGTAGTAGCCGAAGTTCCTCCAGTAAGTGCTCCAAGACCACCGCCATAAACGTTTCCATTCAAAGTACAGCCATTCAGCGTAATAGATGTACTGCCATTGGTTATGGCAGACTCCGCACCACCATATATGTCACCATTAACCGATGGATTTCCCGATGTCTTGACTACGGTGTTACCATTGACTATACCGAAAAGCGTTGCATTTTCAGGAGTATGGAGGAGATATGGGGTTAAGGTATGAGGAATGGTAGTTATGCTAACATCATTCGTGATACCCTGAGCCGCACCAAACACATTACCCTCAATCTCAGCATTGCCTGAAATATTGACAGTAGTAGTGCCATCGACAGCAGCAAGCATACCACCACCATACACATTACCACCAACGCCATTATAAGACAGGATCTTAGCAGTACCACCGATATTGACAAATGTGTTACCAGTCAACCTTGCCATGTTGGTAAGTGTTCCATATGTAGTAGTATTTTTCAGCAGAGCCTCAGCCACCCCGGCACCGCCACCATATACGTTGCAGTACATAGTGCCACCGTTTATGTTCAATACTACGTTTCCGTATGTCTTTCCAAGCTCTGTATAGTCAGCAGGATTTCCGGCATAAGGGTCTTCTGCATAGAACTTATCAGTACCTCTTCCACCGGCAAAGATTCCGTGGTCACAATAGAATGTACCACCAGTAATAGTCAAGGTAGAAACCGTTTCACCTGCCTTGCCATAGATGTTACCTCCATACTTACTTGGAACAACACCCCTATCATAGAACAGACTCGGACTCATAAATCCACTACCGCCGGCATATATTCCATCAATAGGCTGAGTAGAAGATCCGAAGATACCGCCATTAATTACAATATTCGTATTGGTCTTCGCAGGATCAACCATTGTATATGGATTAGTAGGATCATTTGGATTATAGCATTTTACAGAAACAAATTTTCCCTTTGCATCTGCGTAAGGACCATAGAGCACAACAGTACTGTCAGAATTCCAATATGCGATATGCTCATCCACAGTAGGATTTTCATCATCTCCAACGCCGTTGTAACCACCTGCACCAGCACCGAAGATTCCGCTGAAAATCATATTCTTCTTTGGGTTATTTTTAGGAAGGATAGTGAATGTTCCGCCATTGATTGTCACCGTACTGTATCCATAGAATGGATTCTTGATAGTTATACCGCCAGTAAAACCACGTCCAGTACTGCCGCCATAAAGCTCTGTGATGATAACCTTGCTATTGTCACCATCTCTCGGGTCAACAAGGATATTAGCCCTACCAGAATAGGTGTTGTCAGGGAATCTGTAGTTCTTACCGTTATAATCGAAATTGAAGTTTTTCTGATTTCCCATGTGTCCGTTTACCACACGAGCCACGTATCCGCTCTTAATGACGATATCCAAATCGGCATACATCGGTCCCTCATGTGAAGCAGCAATGATACCACAATCGTAATCAGCACCGAATTGATTATGCGCATCATTGTATGCCCTGTCAATATCAATGGTTACAGTACACTTGATAGGCATATTAGGAGTACCCATCAATCCATTAATCTGATTACTGGTTGACTGTCGTCCGGCAGGAGTGATGCAGGAATAATGTCCTGACTTCAACGTAATAGTGAAGCCTTCCTTACCATGAGGCATAGAAGCATCCATAGCATCCATATCCAATACGCCCTTGTCGGTACGGAAACGTTTGTCATTGTTCAAACCGCCATAAATTTGGAAAGAAGAAGTCTTTGCTCCGTCGATAGTTCCATATCCAGGGGCATTACTTGTGAATCCTGTCATCTGGACACCCTCACCCATCTCAAGGCTATTATACTGACAGAATATATAGCTTGAGTGTTTGGCTCTGGAATCATGATTGAAAGTAATATTCTGGAAACGGGTATCACCAAATAGTCCGATATACTTAACTCCATTATTTCCATCCTCATAGGCTTCTATTATACCGCCATAGTCCACACCTTCCCACATACCTGTGATGGTAGCATTCTTCGCAAGGTGAGAGGCATCAACCTTCGCTTTCCATTGTACGTAGGTTTCAGACACCGCATTGCCCTGAAGACTAGAAGTAATAGAGAATCCTTTATTACCACCAGTCTGGTCACACGTAGCTTCTCTGCTACTTGTTCCAATCAGCACGATATAGTTCTCGTCCCATGGTGCATTTTCCTTGAGCAGACTATATGCCTTCTGCCATGTCCTTACAGGAGTCTGATCAGTCTTTCCGTCGTTTTCGTCATTTCCTGAAGGATATGACACTCCGTTTATCGTCTCAGTATCCTTTGTATGTAGATAGACAATAATAGACTTGATGTACTTTACCGTCAGCTCAGTGGTGAACAATGTCTCGTATTTCGCAATGAGATCCTTAAATATATCTTCCGTACCGTGATTTGCTACGAAGGTATTCCATTGCGCATCAGTAGCCGTCACGGTGCAATAATATGTCTTGTTTTCATTTGCACCAGAGAGAGTTGCACCAGAAACAGTCTCGCCACCTGATAGTGGGATCTTTCCTGAAGAACTGGATGTATATGTATCACTTGTAGATAATGGTGTGTATTCACCGCCATCCTTACCGTATGTGCCATCACCAAGCGCCACATAGCCATCCTTATCCTCAGCAGAAAGGGCTGCATACTCCTCTGCTGAGATAACGTCTGTCATGACGTGCTTATATGTTACTGTATAGCTTGAAGGGTTGGTATAGATATCCGCAGACCAGTTTGCCTCAGGAACTGGAGTTGAGCCTTGCGTCACGCTCTCGATATATGAACGGTTTGCATCGAAGCATTGCTGGGCTGTATAGTGCAAGGTTGTGGTTGTACCATCCGACCATTCCTTCCAGTCGTAGCTATAGGTGTAGCCTCCTTCGGTGAAGGTTTCATCTGGAGTGACGGTAAACGAACCTGAAAAATCATACTTAGGATTATAGTCGGCAGAGAATACATATCCTCGTGGAAGCTCTATTACCTCGGTTGTATATTTCAGATCAGAACCTCTGAACACCTTGACATACACGAGCTGTGGAGTTACACCAAGGCGTATTTCCTCGCTATTGCTATATGGTTTCTCTTCACCATTGACATACCATTTATAAGTCAAGCCCTCGTCGCCCAACTTATTTGTGACAGTCAGAGTATGGACAAATTTTGAAGCGTCACCCAAGTTGTCATCGGTAAACGTGATGTCGAACACTTCTCCGAGATGCAGTTTACCATCTGCTCCGAATGTGAAGCCAAACGCCTTTATCTCGTCGTTAAAGGTTGCCTCGCTTCGTCCGGTACTGAATGCTGACGCAACTGCCGACATGGCACTTGCATCCATCAGGTCAACGTATGCTCCATAGTTTACACCTTGATAGTAATAGTCTTGCAAGTCTTGCTGGTGATGCCACTTGCTATCATAGTATGAGTGTGAAAGGATAGTCCTTGCTCCCATATCACAAGGATTTCTCTGGGCATTGTTGTCGCTGATGGCAGGATAGGAGTCGGTTATATCCCTATATGCACCGTCATAGTATATCTTAAAGCGATTGTCGTAAAATATGTTGCTGACAGGAGCTGACTCGGCAGCGTTTATCTTGCCGACATACAGATTACAGTAGTAGTCATAGTCGCTTCGGGTGTTATTTCTGAAAGCACCAACTGAGAACAAAGGACTTACCATAGCCTTTCCTATAGCCTTCACCTTACCTGTATAATAGGTATAGTTCGGCCAAGGCATAGTACCAGATGCACCAGAAGACATCATGGAACCTACGATACCTGCAACATCAATCTTGCACTGATCGGCACTTGTTGCTCCATTCTCGAATTTAGCAGAGTTAATGGTTATGTCACAGTCGGATACCAAAAGACGAATGGTGGTAGTCGTATTCATATCGCCTGCATCGGATGCGAAAGAATATTGCGAACGTCCGATTACGCCTCCAACAGACAACATATGCTTTGCAACACCATATTGTGTTGAGCCATTGTCAGTTATACTACAGTTGCTCACCTCTATGTTCTGTATTGTGGCATTTGCACCGACGACTCCAGCCAACACACCAACATAGCAGTTGTTTGCCGTACCTGATGTGCCGTTATAATAGAATGTTGTATTGCCGGTATCATGAGTGAGTACGGCATTCTTGATGACAAGATTCTGTATGATAGCTTTCTGTGTGCCACTAACACCCTGAACAGCTCCGAAAAGTCCCCATACGCGATTTACCTCCGCATTCACATCACCAGCTTTCCATAGTATATTCATACCAGTAATGGAGAGGCCCTTACCATCAAAGTGTCCACGGAAGCAGTTCTCTGCCTGATAATTATCCTTTACTGAACCGATAGGAGTGAAATCCGTCACACCTGTCAAATCTACATCCGCATCAAGCAGATAATATGCTTGGTTATAGTCTGCCGTTGTCTTGCCATTGTATCCGTTGGAAGCAGACTGATTACTGAGATATGACAGCAGAAGCAACTCTTCCTTGTGACCTATGAGATACGGATCATCAGCCGATGTTCCTGAACCTGCAAATATAAGCATCGGTACAGCTGCCGACAGAGTTGCTACCGTACTGCCATTCTTCTGTACGTCGATATGAAGTGAGAGGTTATCGCTCGGAATAGATGGACGGACGGAGCAAGTAGTTCCGCTACCAATCTCCTCGTCGTTGAGATACCACCTGAATGTGTATTCATCAAGCTCGCGGCCCTTGATTTCGAGCGTGTGCAGATCCAAGCGTGGCAATCCTGCGTTATTGTCAACAACCACCATCTTCAGGTGAGAAAGGCCATAGCCAGGAGTCATACTATATACCCACGGATACAGATCTTCTCGTGCCCATACCGTCTCATTAGCAGTAGCAAGGAAGGTGGTGGCATAGTCAGCCAACTCTTTCTGTGTACCCACATTCTGTCTTGCCGCATTCACATAAAAGATTGTAGCCTTTACAGCATCGGTAAGTCCGCCATAGTTCTGGCCAAAAACAGAACCCACATTCGTTAATCCAGACGGAATCGTGATGTCGCCAAGGGCATAGACATTCTTAACACATGTCTTTGCATTGGCCTGCCATTGACCTACCAAACCACCAACAGCTATTTTACTTGCAGTATTGACAGTAATGCCAGAAAGGTTTATTTCCACATCAGTAGAGATATTAAGGAAACTATAGTTATTGCTAGAAGAATTGATTTTTCCTACCAAGCCACCAAAGTACAGTTCCTTACCGTTCTGTGCGCTTGCCGTGGCAGAAGCCTTCATTTCGGAGTTGCGCACAATGACATTCTCTATCTGCGAATATTCCTTCACATTACCGGCAAGGATGCCTACACACCTGTTGCCCAAAATGTTATCGCTTGCTTCCTTAGAAACAACAGCATCAGCAATGACGAGGTTCTTCACAACAGCCCATTGGGCAGCCGTACCCTTGATAATGGAGAAAAGTCCGAAATTGGCAGCTGCCGCATAGTTAGCATTCCAGTCTATATGCAGGTTGCTGATGGTATATCCCTGTCCGTCGAATACTCCGGCAAACGCGCCTACGCCCGTTTCCTCCATTCCGTTCATTGGTGACCACCACGCATTGCCAAGATCTATATCAGCCGTAAGCACATAGTGCTCCGTATTCTCGGCATCAACCTCAGAAACATGATAGCCCATCCATGCGAGGTCGCTTGCCGTAGCTATCTGATATGGATTCTCAGCCGTTCCGTTTCCAGTAGTCGGTGCACTTGCCATTGAACCGTAATCATACCATTCCTTTCGTGGTATGGTAACGGTACACTCGCCTATCGGAGAACCGCCATTAGAGATATGCACGGTGGCAGTCTTTGCCTCCATGCCTCTTGCCGTTTCTACAGAACTATCTGTGCCTATGGTTGTGCCATCCACCTTCCATTCGTAGGTATAACCAGAAGGAAGTGGCGAACCATCATCATTCTGAATGGTAAGGATAGATGTGAAGGCATCAGTAGCTTTCATCTTCTCCGTAGCCACGAATTCATACATGACTATCTTTCCATTAGCATCCACATCCCAGGAAGGACCATCCTCAGCCTCACGCAAGGCTGCAAGCACAGTGTTGATATTGCTCTGATAGCTACCACGGTTCACACCCTGCGCATAATACATATAATATGTAGGGAATGTACTAACATTAGAAGAATACGACGGGTATATTGACATATCGGCATTATTACCATTGGAACTATATGGAAGTATGGTCTTTGAAGCCTTTAATGCATTACCGATTTTATTCTCTGTCCAAGAACTGACATCACCTATAGTGGCATACCCTTCAACTGTATATCCTCCATTACGCGTCTTGCCAGAATTGATAAGGTCGGAAGTGAGATAGATCTGATAGTCACCATAATACCACTTACTATAATCTGCAACTTTGGCTCGGTCGTTGTTGGCCCCCGAATAGTCATCGTAGATAAAGGCATCAGCCCCCTTATTTTTCAGGAACGTACCCACGAGAGGACCTACTACGCAATATGGGGCTTTCACCTTACCACTATAATATAGTGTCGTTGGGATATAGTATGGATTATACAGTCTGCCGATGACACCGCCGATGACGAAACTATTCGTTGATAAATTGCCTGTAGTAGCAGATTTGTAACCAGTAAAGTCGAAGTCGCAATATGCCACACATCGCTCAATAACTATTTGATTGGCGGCATTCGTGCTGCCTTGATCCACAGTACTGCCGACAACACCACCAACATACATACAGATATTTCTGCAAAACGTATTGTTTACATTTACGTTTGGGTTTGACCCAATGTAGTTCTTACCATATTCAGAACTTTCGTATAGCAAGCAGTCTGTCACTTTGCAGTCTTTCTCCAACTTACCCACCATACCACCAATACGGATATCAGCGGTAACAGCTGATGCATTCAGTTTACCAGAAAAATATATCTTCAATCCTGTTGTCTTGCATCGCGTTATGTCTGCATATCCAAACGCATTTCCGTCCTTTCCTGCCCAACCAACGATACCACCAACTGCCATCTTTCCCAAATTTCCCCCAATGTTCATCGTAACATTCTTAACGGAGCATTTGGTGATTACAGCACGTGATGAACTACTACCATACATACTCCCCACCAAACCCGATAGGTTTGGTCCCGTGAGTGAATAATTGGCAGTAATCGTAATATCCTCGGTACTACAACCTTCAACCAACGATCCATTGTCCATACGACCAACCAAAGTGGCATAGTTACCACCTTTGTCTATACTTCCAGAAATAGTGAAAGTACACACTTTTACAGAGCAGTTCCGAACAACAGAATATCCATTTCCGATTCTGCCAATAAAGCCACTACAATATGATGTAGAGGCCGATGCCGAACCTGAATTGACTGTTATATTTTCAGCAGAACAATCTTCCACCAACGAACCACTTTCCACATTTCCTATAAATGAACCAACCTTTACTGAATTACTAATATTAACACCAAAGGTTACGGAAACCGTAGAAACACCGATATTCCTGATTTCACCACTGCTGACTGAACCAAGCAATCCATAGCATCTGTCATTATTAGGCACAATGATTTCATAATTGCTGATTACAGGCTTAGCTCCATTACCCTTATCACCAATAAGATGCCCATTGAAGGTTTTGCCTTCATGATATCCCCATTCTCTGCCACCAAGGTCAATATCCGCAGTTATCTTATAGTAAGATGATGAGCCATTATATTGCGTACCAAAGTATGCCAGCTCCGCAGCATTGGAAATGATATACGGATCAGCCTTCGTTCCCGTACCGCTTGCAAACTTTGAGGCAACTGAACCGTCCCAAGGGTTCTGAGCATTAGCAGTAGCAAAAGAGAAGAAGAGGAGGAGAAGTAAGGAAAGGATACGACAGTAGCCTCTCCTCCCGCCCTCATCCGTAGGGAGGGAGCCGGAAGGCGAAAGGAAGTGTAACATTGTATGTCCAAATGCCTTTATATTTTTATTTTCTCTATTCAATTCCATCTTATTGTATATCATTTTCTTCATCATAACTGTAAGTGTTTTTAGTATTGATATTCAGGAGGGTTCGTTTGGTTTAGAGTTTAGTGATTAGAGATTAGAGTTTAGTGATTAGAGATTAGTGTAACTTAAATTGGCTTTCCCTTTGGCCGCCGAACTAAAGTTTCTTCACTATTCACTTTTCTCTTTTCACTTCCCTTTCGCCTTCCGGCTCCCTCTCTATGGGAGAGGGCGAGGGGAGAGGCCTCATCTCAACACCACATCAGCCGTTTCCTTATCCCCATCGCTGAGAACGTAGAGGAAATCAGGGCTCACGGTTGCATATATATCGAAATATTTACCAGCTTCTTTAGAAGTGAATCCCAATGTGAGGGTATTCTGTGCGATACAGCCCTTACGGGTGAGTTGATCATTTTTATCATATACATCATATTCAGCAACTATCAGAACAGTTCTGAGATATGCTTTTTCCTCTTCTATTCCATCGACAGTTTCAAAAAGCGAAGGGGAATTTGGATTGACATGAAATTCCAAACAATTACGACCTACGACTGTAAGCGCATCCCCAGGAGCTGCAGGGGTAGCCGAAGCTATCAATGTTGAAGCATCATTTTTATCATATACAGGCTTTCCATTCGTTCCCAAACCTGTACTACTATATATATTCAAATTGGTAAGGCGAATGGTTCTGATAGCATCCACCTCGCTATTGACTCCAAGAACAAAGCGCACAAGAACGGTGTTATGCTTCAATGGGAAATATACTCGTAGATTCTGGTTTTCCGTTATACCTGTACCTGAGAGATAGTCAACAGAGCTGAACAAAGGAATTGTCTCAGAATCCCATACATTATCATAATTGGTCTCTTCCGTGAAATCCTCAGGTATAACCGTCCTCGCCTCATAGTTAAATAAAGTATAGTTTTCCTCTATTATCTCGTCAGCAGGGGTAATTCCGAATTCTGTAACACCTTCAGAATTGAGCGCTCCTGAATTTGACATGTTTGTCAATGTCAAATCCAACTGGGATGTAGCATCAATCTTACTTGTTGCCTTCACAAACACCTTATACAGAACAGGAGTCACAGGTGGATCTAACCTTGTCAACTCTCCACGTGTCACAGCCTTAGCTGTATTGCTGTTGAAAATGCCTTCCTTCCAGATATCAGCAAAGCCAACACCAAACTTCACATTATGCTCGTCGGCATTGTCCTCAACCGCATCCTTTGAACATGATGTGAAGAGCATACCTACGAATATTCCTAATAAAGTATATATATGTAGAGTTCCTTTTTTCATTCTATCTAATGATTAGGGGTTAGTGATTAGGGGTTAGAGTTTAGGATTTAATACAAACTCGTATTTTTCACTTTTCATTTACCAATTATGCCATTCATCCTCTATCAGTCCGTCGCTCTTCCAACTCTCGACTTCCACATTTGCCAGAATTATTGCAGCCCCATCAGGCGTAGTGACGATTTTGAAGATATATGTGTATGATTGGTTTGGTTGCCAGTTGGTATAATGGGCTGGTATGGAAGCCAATACATTCTGCTGTGTAAATTGCGACTCGTTCTGATTACGAACCAATATATCACATTGAAGAGTAAGGCCTTCTGTATTATTGTATGGCAAGACCTTAGTATATTGTGAACCATTATTAGTGGTAAACAATGCCTCTGAAGAAGAGGTTGGAAGGGCACCACTCTGAGTTCCGGCAATATTAAGTACACCAAAATCCATATATTTGGAAGTTCCGTTTTCTACAGGAACAGTCTCGGTTGTCACATTATCAATATTATCACCTCCCTTGAAAGAGGCATTGGTATATGTAAGCCTAACTTTGCCCTCATTTACGAAATTACCTCTAAGACAGACATTCGTTGTAGGCAATTCATTAGTATTGAATGTTCCATCATCATTCACTCTATAGAAGTCCACGCCAACAACCTTATATCGCTTGTCTCCACCTGACTGGGTTATATCCTCATAGAAACCGATACGTACTCGTGAGCAATAGCGCAGGAAGGTAAGAGTTACAGGCTGACCATACTTACTCTTTGGCACGTACTTCGGCTTGGTGAAATACAGACATTTGCTATCATCCTGCACATCCACATGTGTGATGTTCTCTACCTCTATAACATGAGGATCAGGAAGTGTGCTCTCTGTATAGTCATAGCCGCCACTCTTTGAGAAATCGCCAATAGCCCAGAAGTAATGGCCGTCGCGCTTTTCATCCCAGTACTTTATTGTCTGCTCCTCAGAACCGTAAGCACCTTCAACAATTCCCACATACTCCCAGTTTGCTGTATTGGTTGATGTGGTATTTGCCAGATTCTCCGTATGCCAGACCTGATAGTCAGGGAATACGGTATTCTTCTTCGTGAACGTAGCAGCATTACCACTACCGCTAATATCACCATTAATGCCATACACCTTGAAATCTGAGATAAACTCGCTAAGGCTGACCTCTGCACGAGTCACGCCATCTTCTGAACAAGAGAAGGTGATTGGCAATCTATTATCAGAATTTCCATCCTCATCTGAGGTGCAAGCAACAAATGCGAAGAGGAAAAGAATACCGCATCCCCCAATAGGGAGGATTCTTCTTATAGTATTGAAACTCATAAGCCTCTTCATTTTATGTAGTGGTTCATTTTTCATAACGATTTAGTGTTTTATTTCTCTTCCTTTAGGCTCTACCATTGGAAGATATTTTCTTCATGGTCAAAGAAACTCAGATTCATGAAATCATCCGCCAAAGTGATATTCCATGTGTAGATCTTACCGCTTTCAAAGACCTTCGCCGGAATATTGCAACTATAAGAGAATGTATGATTTGAACTGTCCTTGCCATTCAGAGTCAATGTTGCCCCTGCGAATGTAGCAGGAAATGTGAATGCGTAGAAGTTGGCAGAAACACCTTCTGTTCCCTTTGCCGACAATCCATATCCCGCAGTTCCCATACTTGCCTGCAAGGTCTTATACAATATTGTAGATATAGCAAGGCTCGGATTACTTGATTCGCCAGGAGTCCATGTAACGGTCTTAGGGAAACCGCCCGTAACATTCCCGGCAACATTTACCGATACGCTCATTACCTTTACCTTTTCTACCCTATCGTTTGTCACAGCAAAACGGATTACGGCAGGAAGAGCTGTAAAATGAGCAGATGCTGTCTGTATCTGGGTTCTTCCTATCTCTGTGATAGTTGACTCTGCCTTGATGTATGTGTATTTCTTGAAATCTGCCAGACTTGGTGTTCCATCATGAACAAAATCGTTAGGGAGCGCGAGAGTCACTACGCCGTCAGCATCTACTGAACTGCCGTTTGCATCTGGAAGAATAGGAGACAGGAAATATACAGGTGACTGTCCTATAGTTATCTTCTGTATCTCATTTTTCAGTATTCCAGAATTAGAGGTTATGGAAGCAACACTCACAACATCCTCTAAACCTGTAATATTCTTTACCCTGGCACTACTACTCTTACTCGTACCCCAAGGAATGATATTTCCGGTAGGCGTTTCCTTTACTACAACAACCATCTCGTTTGAACTATTATCCCAAGCGAACTTATTGTTGTCATTCCAATGGGCACGTGTTACCTTTGCCTGAGCATTAGCGTCACCAAGCATCGCCGATGTTTCCACATACAAAGCGTCTGCCTCTTCCGCGATTTCATCAATATCGTTGGAAGAGGTACAAGCCATCGTGAGTACGATAGTCGAGAGATATATTATAGTATTGAGCTTTTTCATGGTGTGCTGCTTTCTTTAAGTTCAACGTCTTCTGATCCGCCATTTCCAAGGTCTGTGCCCGTATGGCCAGTACCATGAAGTACAGCTCCTATGGCAACTATCTTCACAGCTTTCCTTTCCGGCTCCTCGCCTTCAGCCTTATGCCAGTACTCTATGCGATAGGTTCCGGTCATCGACGGCTCGAATGTTGCTATTCCTGCATTATAGGAAATGCTCGTTACCGGCTCTGACGTGTCAGCCTCAGCCACCCACTCATTAGCCGTTTTCTGATGATAGATGCGTAGGAAATCACTCGCATCCGCGCTCTCTGCTACGAGAACTACGCTTTCCAAGTCTTCTAGCTTAACGGCAGAAACCTCTATTGGCCTTCCTGCTATATATGGTGAAGACTCGTATGTTATGCCGTATTCATCAGTATCCCCCTTCTGATGGGTTGTGATGCTATACTCAGAATCCACAGTAGTTATTGTTCCCTGCTCATTATCTGTTATGTTGTCTGCCTCCCCAACAGCCACAAAAGTGATTGGCGACAACTCGCTGTCTGTTATCTTGAAGAGATATGTATAAGAATAGTTAGGCTTCCATTGGCAGAACTGTACAGGTACTACCGCTGTTGCATCTGTCACGTTTATCTCCTGTCCCGACTTGTCAAGCGAAACGAGAGTATAGTCAACAGATATGGATATCGGGGTATCGTTGTCCTGGAATGGCAATACACAGGTATAGTAGCCAGGAGCAGAAGCATCACCAGCGTATGTAGGGGCTGAAGTAAGAACTCCAAGATAGTTACTACCGCTATTCTGAGCCAGCCATCCACTTGCTGCCGTGGTATAGTTGAGGTTGCCAAAGGTATGGGAAACTGCCCGAACAGCATCTGTCAAGCCTACATTCACATTCGGATTATCGGAATCTGAATAGTCATAACCAAGAGTAAGGGTTCCTGACATATTGAATTTTCCGTTCACGGTACACTCCGTATATTGAGTACTTCCAGAGCCGATATGGAACTTCACATCCTTCACAGCATATCCAGGCACAGTCTCATAGAATGCAAAGCGAACACGACTATGCGCTCCTAAAAACTGGAAGGTGACAGGATCGGTATATTGATGTTTCTCTATTACTGTTGGCTTTGTATAGAAAAGTATCGGGAAATCAGCAGCCGTTTCTGACATGTATGTCTCGAATGAGGAGATTCTGCCCAACTCATCCTTTTGGGTGAAACTGCCTTTATCTGCTCCTGCTATTGCCCAGAAAGTGTAAGGGAAGGCCGAGAAATCCCAGTACTTTATGGTTTGAAGCTTATTGTCAACAGGATCATAGCCCACATACTCCCAAAAGCTTGTATTACTTTGCGATACATTCTCATCATACCAGAGCACATAATTGCCGAACACAAGTTCGCTTCTTCCATCCTTGGTATCTGTACCGTAAATACGGAAGTTGTCAATATAATTTACAAGTGGGGAAATATCAGCACGGGTAACCTTGCCCGTCGTTGCAGCGAATACTATCTCGTTCTGCGTTTGAGGCATATCATCAAATTCATCGTGAGAGCAAGCACCCACAACGAATAGGATCAGCATTGCGATATATATGTTTTTTATGATCTTCAGCATTATATTATTCGGTTTTTTATAGTGTAAGATATCTCTAAAGAGATAACATTGTGGAAACTGAGTGTAAAGATAAACATTTTCTCCGAAACTTCAAAGAAAATCTTGGAAAAAAGAACGAAAAATGTCGATTTTAACAATTCACGCCCCTTTTTTGCATAAAAAACTTTGTAAAAAAGCCATATATATAAAGCAAAAAATGCAATTTCATGCAAAAAGCGCAAACGTTAATCTATCGTCATTTCCCACATTCAACGAGCCAAATCCTTCGCTATTCCACCGAAGATACTCCATCGATACTCCATCGATACTCCATCGATGGTCCATCGTTTCGATGGAGAAACGATGGAGTATCGATGGACGAGCGATGGAGGAACATAAGAACATCTTAGGAATAGATTCGAAAAATACCCAGAGGAAAAATCTTTCATTTATATTCATAAAAAAAATAACATATTCATTCTTTTTCCGAATCCTTTATTATGACATTAATTGATATCTTAAAAATATCACTATTAACACAATCCCCTTCTATGCAAACGTATTTTCTATTTCCTACTAAATCCCCCAGCTTAGAGAGAGTTCTATCTGTTCCATCCATATTATCTGTGTAATTTACATGCAATTTACTTTCTGAAAAATCCGTGAATTGTTAAAAAAGTGAGGTAAAACCAAACTTTTTCACTTTTTATTTGCATATTTTCAAAGGAAATGCTTATCTTTGCAAAAATGTTGTCACAGCTAAAATCCCAAGTGATGACATCGTTGCTTATTTCTCTAGAAATAATAACCTTACAAGTAATTGAATTCTATGAAAATGAAAAATATCATAATCACCATATTAACCCTTGCCATAGGAGTTGCGGAAGCGTGGGGACAAGAAATCATCAATCTTACCCCAGGAATAGTTCCTGTCAACGGAACTAAAACTACCAATGGAATGTACAATATATCTACAGGCACCACTGTAATCATGTATATTCCCGCAGGGATTACGCTTACAGTCAATGGAACGAATGCAGGTACAGGGGGAAATGGTGGA
Organism: uncultured Prevotellaceae bacterium; assembly: GCA_902779665.1. Lineage (GTDB taxonomy): Bacteria > Bacteroidota > Bacteroidia > Bacteroidales > Bacteroidaceae > Prevotella. Next base: position 43,273 of record CACZCN010000015.1, read on the forward strand.
AATGGCCAAAATGGAACTTCTGGCGTTACAAATGCAGCAGGAGGAACAGGCGGTTCATCCGTAGGTAAACCAGCAATTTGTGTTCCTACAGGCGCAACCCTTATCATAACAGGAGAAGGAACACTCATTGCAAAAGGAGGAAATGGTGGTGCTGGCGGAAACGGAGGTAACGGAGAAAACGGAAGAGCTGGTTGGCTCAATGATTACGCAGGTGCTGGAGGTGCAGGCGGAGGTGGCGGTAGCGGAGCTGCTGCAGCTATTGGCGGTGAAGGCGGTATAGGCGGTACTGGTGGTGCAGGCGCAATATATACCGAAGATGGTTCAAGTGCGACTTATGGAAAACCAGGAGGCTATGGTACCAGTACTGGCTTAGATGGAGCTTCAATGGGCAATGTCTATATTGTAGGAAATGTTAAAGTTTATGCACAAAAAGGAACGGCTTCAACAACCAATGGAGCAAATGGAACTTTTGGTACTACCGATACAAAGAATTCATGGTATTACCATGGTGGACATTATGGATTCGGAGGCTTCGCAGGCTCTGCACCAAATTACAGTATAGGAGGTGGCGGAAACGGAGGCTGGGGAGGTAACGGAGGAAGAGGAGGAGATGTTACTCAAACTTCAACCGAAAGAAGTACAGATCCCCTACAAGCTGATTACACTCCAGGAACAGGTGACAATGGAATGCTTAAAATACAAAACTACCCAGGCTTAAATACTCCAGATCTAGGGGAAAGTACGTATGACACATCTCCAGAACATTATTATACAATAACGTCTGACAACGATATGCCATTAGCTATAGCTACAATATTCACAATGGATTATTCAGATACCAAATATGCATATTATGGAACGAAGAAGAATATAGACTTAGCCACAATACCTACAAGAAGTGGCTATACTTTCAAAGGCTATAGAAGTACCACTAATGTTACTTTTGGAAGTACAAGTGCCGTTTTAGGTGATACTTACACGATTCTAAGCGGAACACTATACTACGACGAAGAAGGTAAATTCGTTGCAGTTCCGACAGACAGCAACGGAAACTTCCTATCCTTGTTCTCACCAAGTACCATATCATTAGTTGCAGAATGGGAGGCAAATACATATACCGTAACCTTTAATCCAAAAGGCGGTTCTGTATCACCTACGAGCAAGGATGTAACATACAATGCCACCTATGGTGATCTTCCAACACCTACACGTACAGGATATACATTCAACGGATGGTTCACAGAAGAAACTAACGGAACTCAAGTCACATCGTCAACAACAGTACAGATTACTACTGATCAAACGCTTTATGCACATTGGACAGCGAAAACATATACCGTAAACCTAAATATACAAGGAGGTACAGGTGGTACGACTCAAGTAACTACAACCTTTGATAGTGCTATGCCATCAGCAACAGCACCTTCAAGGACAGGATACACATTCAAAGGATATTATTCAGAACAAAACGGAGGTGGTACGCAATATTATGCTGAGGATATGAATAGTGCGCATAATTGGGATATTGACACAAACCCAAGCACTCTATATGCTAAGTGGGAGGCAAATAAATGTACCATAGATCTTGACAAGCAAGGCGGTTCTGGCGGAACAGCCTATGTAACTGGCACTTATGATAGTGCTATGCCATCAGCAACAGCACCTACAAGAACAGGATATACATTTGCCGGATATTATACTTCGGCAAACGGAGGCGGCACACAATTTTATGATGAGAATATGGTTAGTGTAAGTTATTGGAATATCACCACTAACCCAAGCACTCTATATGCCAACTGGACAGCGAATACATATACCTTGAACTTCGATGTTCAGAATGGAGTTGCCCTCAGCCCATCAACACAATCCGTAACCTACGATGCTGCTTATGGAACTCTGCCAACTCCTACCCGATACGGATTTGCTTTCAAAGGATGGTACACTACCCCGAATGGCGGTTCAGAAACAGATACAGAGGTTTTGACTTCTGATATATATAGTATAGACGGCGATCAGACCATCTATGCCCATTGGAATACAATAGTGGTTGATATTGATGCCTATTCAGCAGAAGAACAACTGACAGGCAACTATTTCAGGACTTTCTACGACTCACAAATAGCACATATCCTTCCTGATGGTGTTAAGGCATACAAAGGTAAGATTGAAGGCAATTACCTTGTACTGACGGCAATAGAAGCAAAGGATGATGACGATAATGATATTATTCCGAAAAATGTGCCTGTCATTCTCAGAATGATGCCTAACGAAGAGGCAGGAGTTCCTATTCCGGGAGATCTGTATCAGATCAAGACAAAACAGATTTCTCTTACCACAAGCGAATCAGAACTCACGATTGACAATAGCGACAATGAGCTTATAGGTTCAGATATCGTAATAGCCACAGCTGTAGCAAACAGCTATATCCTTTCATTCGGAAGTAATGGATTAGGATTCTACGAGTGGTCAACACATCCGCTTGAAGCTCACAAGGCGTATGTCATCAAAGATTCCGCGAATCCTGCCAAGGCTCTCACTTTCCGCTTCGAGGATGACGTGACAGGCATAAACGATGCTATTACGGAATTCAAGTCTGACAGCTCACAAGTGGAGATTTACAACCTTAATGGCATTCGTCTTTCTAAGCCTCAAAAAGGTATCAACATCATTAATGGCAGGAAATTCTGGATGAAGTAATGTATTTTTGTTGTTTTTTTCTTAAACAACATAGAAATAAAAAAATGGCGAAGTATTAAAACTTCGCCATTTTTATTGCCTCGACCGCACTTTCGGCACCTCGATTGAGAGGACCTGATTGTGAGCGGACTATTGCCTGTTCTATATTCTCTGTGGTGAGAACGCCACATACGATAGGAGTTTCTTTGAAAGTCATCAAGTGGGATATTCCGTCGTAGATTCCACGACCTAAGAGGTCGAACTGCGAGGTTTCACCTCTTATTATACATCCAAGCAGGATAACGGCATCATAGTTGCCTGTGAGCGTCATCTGGTTTGCACCATAGACAAGCTGGAATGCAGAAGGAACGGTCTTGATGTGTATATTCTCGGGAAGCGCCCCATGCTCTTCGAGCGTGAGGACACATCCACGTAAGAGATTGCCAGAAATGTCGGCCTTGTTTTCTGATACCACGATACCAAAACACATATTGCTGGCATCGGGAACCTTCTTTGTGGAAAGCTGCTGTATCAGCGTAGATAAGTCGGATAAGTCCATTACTTGCTCAAACGTTCAATGTACTTGTCAATATCCATAGAAGCAGCAGAATTAACATACTTCTCCTTGACAGTCTTATAAATCTTCAGAGCCTCATCCTGCTTGTTCTGACTCTCGAGAAGACGTGCAGCCTGGATAAGGGCTGTTGGTGAGATTGAGTTGTTTACGCCATCCTCAGCCTCAGAGTCTGCCTTGCTTGCAGCATCCTTGAGAGCAGATACAGCCTTGTCAATCTGATTTGTGTGAGCGTATGCGTTGCCGAGAGCAGCGAGAGCAGCAGGACTGATCATAGCGTCATCCTGAGCAGAGAAATCATCAAGATACTTTACTGCATCCTGCCACTTGCCGAGGTTTGCATAGCAGAGACCTGCATAGAGGTTTGCGAGGTTAGCAGCATCAGTACCGCTGTAGTTGCTTGCAACTGCAAGGAAACCCTCTGCACCCTTATCACCATTGAGAGCCTTCTCAAACTGCTCGTTAGCGAAAAGCTCCTGTGCCTTAGCGAGTGCCGTAGAGGCTTTCTCTGCACGTGGGCCCCAGTAGAATGTCTTGAATGCAATGGAACCAGCGATGATTACGATAACGGCAACGACAGCCGCGATGATTGCTTTCTTGTACTTCAGGAAGATTGTCTCCTGTTTGTTCAGGTACTGCTCTGTCTTTGGAGCTTCCTGGTTAATTGTTGAATTTTCCATTCTTTTTTATGATGTTTTTTATTATTGTCTGATTTTGCGCCACAAAATTACAGAAAATATATGAGAAAGTGAAATTTATTTGTTGTTTTTTTGTTTTTACGGTGGAAATAGAGTAATTTTGTAGGCAAATTATGATGTGTCTTTGGTTTCAAATACATTTTGATTAAACAAAAAACCATCAAAACACCTTAATGTCTTAGAGACTCTTGCAGAGCCTCTTTACATATATGACATTTATTTTTTACGTAAGCCTACTTTGGTCGGCTTCCCTAAAAACAAATATCATATCTGGCCTACGGCAAGACATTAAGGCAAAAACAGGAAAAAATTCGCACATAACCAATAATGGAACATTCATTCAGCAAAATAGCAAGAAGCATTGGGCGGTTGGAAGAATACAATCCGAAACTCAGACATCAACTTGCCGATTATTGTTATGACATTATAGGTTGTTGCCAAGAAGTTCATAGGGACATGGGACCATTTCTTAATGAATATATGTACCAGGACGCTTTGGACATATGCTTTTCGGAACATGGAATAACAGGAGAAGACAAACTCAAGGAATATTATTTCGCTGTGCAATTTCATGGTAAAGAAATCAAGCATCCCCATAAAGTAGATTTTTTCATTCGTAAAAAAATATTTGTCGAATGCAAGGCTATTGAAACTCTAGGAACAGAACAAAGACAACAGTTATGGAATTATATGAGACTTGCCAATGTGCGTATTGGAATCCTCTATAATTTTGCCCCCATAACAGATCAATGTGAAAGATACTATTTTGATAGAGACAGCCAAAGGATGTTCACCTTTTGACAATAGTTTCGAGGCTTTTTCTTGTTTTTTACCTTCAAGTATCCCAACCCTCGCAGAGGGTTATGACTTGAATCAATGACAAGAATGAAAGCCGAGGAACGAAGGCTTACAATGATTGTCATTAATTCAAGTCTATTGAGGCTTTGTAAAAGACTCTATACTTGAAGGCGTTTTTCCTGTTTTTGTTTTTAACATACACGATGTAAAATAATGATACTCAAGAATATCTCCATATTAAACTACAAGAATATTGCGGATGCGAAGTTGGAACTCTCGCCTAAGATAAACTGCTTTATAGGCAGTAATGGCGAGGGTAAGACGAACGTACTCGACGCTGTGCATTACATGTCTTTCTGCCGTTCCACAACTACGAACATTGATTCGAGCGTTATACGACACAATACCGACTTCTTTATGATCAACGCTGAATACGTGACCGATTCAGGGGCTCGTGAAGAGCTTTATGCTGGAATGAAGCGTGGCACAAAGAAGCAGTTCAAAAGGAACAAGAAGGCATACAAGAAACTGGCAGAACATATCGGACTCGTACCTCTTATCATGGTATCTCCTGACGATACCGTTCTCATTCATGGCGGCAGCGAGGAGAGACGCCGTTTCCTTGATATGGTTATCTCGCAGTTTGACAGCAGCTACCTTAACTCCCTCATTGCCTACAACAAGGCTCTACAACAAAGAAATATCCTTCTCAAGCAGGATCCGGAGCCTGATGCAACCTTAATGGAATTATGGGAAATGGAGATGGCAAAGTATGGTGAGATTATCTATCAGAAACGTGAAGATTTCATCAAGAATTTCACACCTGTATTTCAGTCTATTTACAGTAAGATTTCCGGGGATCACGAAAACGTTACATTGAGGTATGTATCACATTGTCAACGTGGTCCGTTACTTGAAACTATACAGAAGAGCAGGCCTAAAGACCGTATCTTAGGCTACTCCCTTCATGGTATTCATCGCGATGACTTGGAGATGATGCTTGGCGATTATCCACTCAAGAGGGAGGGCAGCCAAGGGCAGAACAAAACATACGTCATTTCCCTGAAACTGGCACAATTCGGTTTTCTCTGTTCTACCTTCAACGCCAACACTCCCCTACTCCTTCTTGACGATATCTTCGACAAGCTCGACGCTAAGCGTGTGGAGAATATCGTACAACTGGTATCGGGCATTAACTTCGGACAGATATTCATAACGGATACAAACCGAGACCATCTTGACCAGATTCTACAGAACGGAGACTTTGACTATAAGCTTTTCCATGTGGAAAACGGAGAGATAAAAGCCTAACCAAGCCTTCCCAAAGGGAAGGATGTTAGATAGTACTATTCATTAATATGTAATTCGTTTTTATAAATAATAAGCCAAGCCTTCGTTTAGCGAAAGAATGTATAAAACATCCTTCCCTTTGGGAAGGCTTGGTTAGGCATCATGTTCCGACAACATCCCATAAAAGTAAGCGACCTTATGCGCGTTATAATACGGCAGAACGGTCTTGAGACGCCTTTATTGCAAAAGCGTCTTATAGAGGCATGGGATAATGTTGCTGGAGAGATGATAGCAAAATATACCACAGAGAAATACATACGCAATCAAGATCTTTGCGTACATATTGAGAATCCAGCCCTCAGATCAGAAATAAGCATGATGAAGACAGAGCTTATCACGAAACTAAATAACGCAGTTGGTAGTCAGGTGATAAGAGATATCAGACTGATATAATAATTGGGTAAAGAGTAAAGGGGAGGTATAGTATAGCAGCACAAAAGCAATATCATTACAAAGACAATAGATCTCCAATTCTGCATTGGACCTGAATTGGACTTAGATTGGACCTGAATTGGAGCTGGATTGGAGTTGCTACTACCTTACATCAAAAAAGAAACAATACACAGTCATTGCTTACCGATGTGTTTTTTCATTGGCTGTTGAAATAAAAAAAAATTTTATGCATTTTCCTGTCACACCGTCATACTTGTTGAATGTCAGCGAGTTAAGCGTGAAAGGAAGGAGTTTCTACTGTCACATTGCTGTCACAAAACATTGTATGTGTGATAGGAGCGTGACAGGAAAAGAGTTCTCCTGTCACACTTAACTAATTGATTTTCAGACGATGTGACGGAGTGACAGGAAAAACATGAAAAAAAATAAATTACTATAAATTAAGCGATGTTATCACCTCATCCATAACAACATCCGTAGATTCTGAGGGAATGCTTTCAAGCATTTGGAAAGGGAAACACACACCTATTTTATATATATTAGGGATTCGCGAGAGGAAACGGTCATAGTAGCCCTTTCCCCTACCTAAACGATGTCCTTGCCTATCGAATGCCATACCGGGAACAATGGCAATTGATAATTGACAATTGATAATTGGCAATTCGGGGGTTGTAGGTTCAAGTATTCCGTAAGGCTCGCTTGGCAGAAGAGACTCCTTCCCTGTATATTCATGAATTGTCATCTCCGTATCACTTACCACCTTCGGCAAAAGCACCTTTTTACCCATAGCAAGGAGCTGATCGAGGGCGGAATGGGTATCTACCTCGTCGGGAAGCGAGTGATACATCAATATTGTATCCTCTTCCTGAACACGAGGATGCGTAAGAACAGACGACATAATACCGAGGGACATTTCACCCAACTGTTGTGGGGTGAAATGTCGCTTCTGTTCACGGATATATCTGCGTAGCTCTTTCTTGTCCATACCGGAGAGGCTATTTCTTCTTGCCAAACACCTTCATAGCGGCATCTATAACAGGATCCTTCTGGTTAAGATACTCATGCCATGCCTGTTCACTCAACATATTATATACAATACGGCTGTTTATGTAGCGTTCAAGCAAGTCATGAGACTTACGGATCATTAGATTCCTGCGCTGTAAGCCACGCGAGTTTGCATAATTAGCAAAAAGCTCAACGGTATTCTGCTTGACAAGGTAATTGGCTAGTTCCTGCATTTCCTTGAAATTGTTCAGTTTCAGACGATTGTTGTCAGTATAGGTAAATGCGAACTGTAGGATAAGTCCGCTTGCAGCAGCCTGAGTATAGTAGCTTGTATAGTTTGTAGTATCCTCTGCCACAAAGATATCTGGCGTGATACCTCCGCCACCATATACCACACGACCAGCCTTGGTATGGAACTTTGGACCTGTATGCTTGATTGAATCCTGAGAGAAGAATTCACCATTCTTGTAGCGTGAAACTATATCCTGACTATAGTTATCACCCTCACCGGCAACGTATGGTTTCTGGATGCATCGGCCGGAAGGAGTATAGTAACGAGCCACAGTAAGGCGTACGATACTGCCATCATTGAAACGTAGCTGCTGCTGAACAAGTCCCTTACCGAACGAACGTATTCCTATAATCTTCGCACGGTCATTATCTTGCATAGCACCGGCAAAAATCTCGGATGCAGATGCAGAGTTTTCGTCGATAAGGACAACGAGAGGAATCTTCTGATAAGAGCCACGGCCATCAGACCTATAATCTCTGCGAGGAGACTTACGGCCCTCGGTATAAACAATCATGCTATTGGATGGCAGGAACTCATTAGCCATCTGTACAGCAGACTCAAGATAGCCGCCGGTATTGCCGCGAAGATCCACAATAAGATTGCTGAAGCCTTCCTGAGAGAGAGTAGCAAGTGCAACAAGGAACTCAGCATAAGTGGTTTCGCCAAAGTTCTTTACCTTGATATAGCCAGTCTTATCGTCTATCATATAAGTAGCCGAAACGCTCTTTGTCTTAATCTCATCACGGGTGATATTGTACTCCAATACCTTATTGCATCCATAACGTATCACCCCAATCTTCACCTTAGAGCCTTTCTCGCCCTTCAGACGATGCTGCGCCTCTTCGTTTGTGACTTCCTTTCCAACGAATTTCTGCCCATCTACAGAAACGATCTTATCTCCGGCAAGAACTCCCGCACGCTCCGCAGGTCCGTCGGCAATAACATTCTGGACATGAATGGTATCTTCACGAATGGTGAACTCAATGCCCACGCCAAAGAAAGAACCCTTAAGGTCGTCAGCGGCATTCTGAGCATCTTTTGCCGAGATATACGCAGAATGAGGGTCGAGTTCCGACAGTATCTGCGGAATAGCCTTCTCCACAAGGTCATTGATATTTACAGTATCAACATACTGGTCGTCAATGATATGGAGAAGGTTATTCAGACGGTTACTGCCCGAATTGATGATGTTCAATCTGTTACCAGAGAAGTGGTTGGCATAAAAAGTACCAATCACGATACCGATGACTACACATAGAGCCATCAGAAGAGGCATATATCTATTTTTCATTTATCTCATTTTTTACAACTTCAATACCAGCCCTCCGAAGAAGGTCAATACCATCCGAAAGACGATAGTCACGACCATAAACCACACGCTTGATGCCAGCCTGAATTATAAGTTTGGCACACTCTATACATGGGGAATCAGTCACGTAGAGAGTAGCTTTATCACTATTGTTATGACTACGGGCAAGCTTCGTGATAGCATTGGCCTCAGCATGAAGCACATAAGGATAAGTCACGTTGGAATCATCCTCACATACATTCTCAAAACCACTCGGCGTACCATTGTAACCATCACTTATTATGCGGTTGTCCTTTACTACAAGGGCACCCACCTGGCGACGCTTACAATAACTGTTCTCTGCCCATATAGCAGCCATACGCATGTATCGTCCATCAAGAATTTTCTGCTTGTCCATAGTTGACAAATAGTAATTAGTAAATAGTCAAATAGTAAATCATTTTATTCCGTTCCTCTCAAGCAACGCATCAATCGTAGGCTCACCGCCTCGGAATCGCTTGTAGAGCGTCATTGGATGTTCTGTACCTCCCTTTGAGAGAATACAGTCACGGAAACGCTGTGCGGTATCCTTGTTAAAGATGCCCTCACGCTTGAACACGGCAAAGGCATCAGCATCAAGCACCTCAGCCCATTTATAGCTGTAATATCCGGAAGCATATCCGCCTGCCATGATATGAGAGAACTGAACGGTCATACAGGTATTCTCAAGCTGCTTACCAATGATAGCCTTCTCCCATGCCTTTTTCTCAAACTTGATAAGATCCTCATCAAATGCGTCACGCTTGGTATAGTATGCCATGTCAAGAAGTCCGAAGCTGACTTGACGCAGACAAGCAGACGCAACACCGAAGTTACGGGCATCAATGAGTCGCTGTATAAGTTCGTCCGGCATTGGTTCTCCCGTCTTATAGTGGAATGCGAAAGTATTTAGGAATTCACGCTCAAGGGAGTAGTTCTCCATAAACTGTGAAGGAAGCTCAACAAAGTCCCACCATACGTTTGTACCAGAAAGACTTGAGAAACGAGTATTGGCAAACATACCATGAAGCGAATGTCCGAACTCATGAAGGAATGTCTCAACCTCACCAAGAGTAAGGAGAGCAGGCTTCTCGTCGGTAGGCTTTGTGAGATTCATCACAACACTCACATGAGGACGCACGTTCTCGCCCTTCTGGTTAATCCATTGTCCCTGATACTCCGTCATCCAAGCACCTCCCTGCTTTCCCTTGCGAGGATGGAAATCAGCAAAGAGGACAGCAAGATACGAACCATCCTTATCGAACACCTCGTATGCCTTCACATCAGGATGATATACTGGAATATCCTTGTTCTCCTTGAACGTGATGCCATAAAGACGTGTCGCAAGCCCGAACACTCCCTTGATGACGTTATTCAATTCGAGATATGGACGAACCATCTCAGAATCGACATTATACTTCTCCAGTTGAAGCTTGTGTGAATAGAAAGGAGCATCCCAAGGCTCAAGCACAAAGTCAGCGCCCATAGTCTGACGTGCCATATCGCGAAGTTCCTCCTTTTCTTTCAAGGCAGTCGGTTTGTATGCCTCCACAAGCTGATCAAGGAGGTTATACACATTCTGTATATTTGCCGCCATACGATGCTTGAGCACGTAGTCAGCATAAGTATCATATCCAAGAAGCTGTGCAAGTTCACGACGGAGATTGATAAGTCGCTTACAAATCTCAATGTTGTTCTGCTCATTATCATGGGTGCAGATTGTGTTGTAAGCCATGAACATTTTCTTGCGAAGCTCACGTTTCTCCGAATACTGCATGAAAGGTGAATAGCTCGGGAAATCAAGCGTAAACACCCATCCTTCAAGGTTATTCTCCTTTGCAGCAAGAGCGGCTGCCTGTATCTGAGTGTCAGGAAGTCCGGCAAGGTCAGCCTCATCTGTAATATGGAGCTTAAATGCCTTCTTCTCTTTCAGGAGATTCTGCGAGAATTGCAATCCAAGCATACTGGCTTCTTCGCTTATAGCACGGAGCTTATCCTTTCCAGCCTCATCGAGCAAGGCACCGGAACGTACAAAGCCGTCATAGCTCTTCTCTAAAAGTCGCTGTTCCTCTGCCGTAAGTTCACGTGGAGCAGGTGCACCTTCTACCGGATTGTTATAGAGATCATATACCGCCTTAATACGTTCAAACAGCTGTTTATTAAGGCGTACATCATTTGCATGTTTGGTAAGGATTGGCTGAAGTTTCTGTGCAAGAGCATCCATCTCGTCGTTTGTCTCTGCCGAAAGCAGATTGAAGAAGACTGTGGAAACATTGTCAAGCAGGTCATAATAGCCATTATCATCCTCTGTATCGATAATCGTATTGTCGAATGTAGGAGGCTCTGGATTATTAATGAGTTTCTCTATATGCTCATCATCACGACGGATACCTTCCATGAAGGCTTCCTCGTAATGTTCCATCTTTATAAGGTTGAAAGGTGGAGTCTGATGTGGGGTTGTATATTTTTCAAAAAATGGATTAACCATAATTACTATTTTACGATTTACTATTTACAATTTTGTTCACAACAGCTGCAACATCGGTATTTCTATAATAGTACGTCTGACTATCAGCAGCTGTTTTTCCTCAAGGCGGTGAAGGGCTTCCGACACCTCTAGCCGGGAGCAGCCTAATTCCCTCGCCAAGACTGTCATCTTTGTGCGAAGTTGTTTCTGTCCGGCAGGATACATGCAGTGGTCCTTTATGAATCGGACAATCCTCTTCTCTATATCCTCACTCATCTGATGCCAAAGTCTGCGTGAGTTCCTCTGACTCTGAGTAGCAATGATATTCATCAGATTGAGGCGGAATGTCATTGACAGTTCCATCAGTTTCAGCACCATCGCCTTTTCTATCCTTATCACCTCGCAATAGGTCTGGGCATAGAATGTTGACGTATAACGTTGCTTGATACCGAAGATATGCTCTGGTTGAATAAGCAACGGTGCCTGTAGGGTTTCATCTATCTGATAAGAATGGTCATCGCTTCTTGTAGATGACATTACCGTTCCCCTTGCTACAAGAACCAAGGCCGTACACGCTTCATTCTCTGATGCAAGAATCGTGCCGCGCCGCGCATGAGTGTCTCCTATCTGCACATCCTGCTCTATATCCGCAAGCTCGCTACGCCCCATTCCCAAGAACAGTGGCAGTTGCAATAATGACTGGAGATCGTAACCCATAGGCCTATTGTGCTATCTTATCCTTCAATGCAGGCGAGAACCATACTTGATTCTGACCTTTCTCATCGCTATAGATGAAATACACCATCATCTCAGGATGACGCTCAAGTACTTTTTTCGACTTATCCAGTCCCAAGACCATAAACGAGGTAGCGTATGCATCAGCCGTGGCACAATCGTCCGCAATGACTGTCGCAGAGAGAATACTATGCTGTACCGGGTATCCTGTCTTAGGATCTATTGTATGGGCATATTTCCTGCCACCCTTATAGTAGAAGTTACGGTAGTTACCACTCGTAGCCATAGCCTTGTCAGTAACATTGATTACTGTCTGCAACTCATTGTTTATACTCAGAGAGTCGTCAGTAGGCTTTGTCACTCCTATTCGCCACGGCATTCTTTCCCTATTAACGCCAGACGTAACAACCTCGCCACCTATCTCCACCATGAAGTTCTTGATACCGAACTTTCGAAGAAGATTTGCCACGACATCCACACCATAGCCTTTCGCAATAGCGGAACAGTCGAGCATTACGCGCGGATCTGTCTTTACTATCTTATCGCCTTCGAGACGCACTTTATGCAAACCAACCACCTGACGCAGGCTGTCTATTACCTTCTCATCAGGATTGACACCATTCTTGAAACCAAAGCCCCAAGCATTTACCATAGGGGCAACGGTGATATCAAAAGCTCCTTCCGTATCCTCATTGATCTTCTGAGCCAGACGGAATACATCCAGAAAAAGTTTATCAAGAACCACATCCTCATTTCTGTTGACGTGGGTGATGATGGATGTATCATTAAAAGGCGACAACGAGGCATCAACTTCATTAAGTGCTTTCTCTATATCAGCCTTATGATCCTCTGCACATTGGTATGTGATGTTATAGCTCGTGCCAAAGATATAGCCGGAATTATGCTGATATGGCACATCCTTGTGCCCCAGCATAAAGCCTATGGCAACTATCATGGCAAGAACCACAAGCGGAAGTATTATTTTTATTCTCTTATTCAAAACGCTAATCTCTAATCACTAAAAATCAACTAAATTCCGATGCTCAGGTTGAATGTCCCACCGATATTCGTCTTATCATAACGACCGAATCCCGGAACATACCACATATCGCCTATCTGACAATCGGTTGAATTTATACGACGGCGATACCTCACCGTCCAACCTAGATGAACAGGTCCTACAACCTTGGCATCAACTCCGAACACACCCTCTACCCAAGAAACCGAGTTATTATCCTTAATAGAGTAAGGGAGTTTTCCACCCCATACAGGATCTTCGTTGCCTGGATACTCGAAATTAAAATCGAATTTCGTATGGGCAAATCTGCAACCAACGAACACCTTATACACATCGTGCTTGTTCTTCAACACATTGAAGTCACAACCGATACGCCAATAGAGACCAGACGTTTTGGTATCGATTCCTGTGATTTCATCCTTCTTATGGCTGGCATCTCCCTTACCAAGTTCTAAAACCGGGAAATACTTTCCCTTGAGATTCAGACGAAGAAACGCCTCGTATTGTCCGTAATCGCTTATCTTTACCGCCTTCTGTACCGCTCCGAACAAGTCAACACCCACCAATACTCCTTGAAACAAGGCCGTGGTATCCTTCGCAGCCTCTATCCTCTTCTGGGCAGAAAGGGTTCCACAAGGAATCATCAGACTACTTAGAAGGATGCAGATAAAGAGAGAAGTGAACTTTATTCGGATCATTATCAATATAATTGTTGTTTATGACGATTGAATCAATCAGATTATGCGTCGTTGTAGCAGAAAGCGCCTTATGATGATAGCGCGGATTACATTCCACACCTTCAAAGATCATTTCATTTGTTTTGGTGATACATACCGTATCAACCGCAACAGTTTCAAATATCGTATCTTGATCAAGACGCTGAAAGTCAAAATAAAGAATGTCCTCTTTCCGGTTATAACTCACAGGCAGTTGCAATGTAGAAATATCGGTCTTCTTGTTTATCAAAACCGTATCCGCCATTTCCACGGTTTTCTTTGTTGAAACCGTAAGATAATACTCTGTGACGTTTATCGCAGTATCTTTACCGTTTTCTACATGATCCATGAAACAATATTGGCTTGCAACAATATTATTCATCGAGCATTCAATAGACGTACATCCAACCAGCAAGGCAGCCATTGCAAGAACGGCAAACGTTACTTTGCGCATCTTATCCCCTCCTCAATCTGATAGTCATTACGTCCTTGAGAAGAACGACTGATCAAATCGCCCAAGAAACCTGCAAGGAAGAGTTGAGTACCAATCATCATCATGGTGAGAGCAATATAGAACCAAGGGCTATCGGTTACAAGCCTCTGTGGAATTCCGTGATACAACGCCCATAGTTTGTCCGCACCAATACCGAAAGCAGAAAGGAATCCAACAAGGAATACCAGTGTTCCAAGGAATCCAAACACGTGCATAGGCTTTCTGCCGAAAGTACTCAGGAACCAAAGTGTCAAGAGGTCAAGGTATCCGTTAACAAAACGGTTCCACCCCATGAACTTTGATTTACCGAACTTTCTTGCCTGATGATGAACCGGCTTCTCGCCAATCTTTGAAAAACCTGCCTGCTTTGCAAGGTATGGGATATAGCGATGCATCTCGCCATACACCTCGATATTCTTCACAACTTCCTTACGATAAGCCTTGAGTCCGCAGTTGAAGTCGTGAAGATTATGTATGCCACTCACCTTACGTGCCGTAGCATTGAAGAGTTTTGTAGGGATTGTCTTTGAAAGAGGGTCACCCTGCTTGCGGTTCTGCTTATAACCAGATACGAGGTCATAGCCATCCTCTACTATCATACGGTAAAGTTCCGGTATCTCATCTGGCGAATCCTGAAGATCTGCATCCATAGTGATGACAACATCACCCTTCGCCTCATTGAAACCACAATAAAGAGCAGGTGACTTTCCATAATTGCGACGGAACTTGATGCCACGGACATTCTCCGACTTCTCGCTGAGTTCACGTATCACATCCCATGAGCGGTCGGTACTTCCATCGTTCACAAAAATCACCTCGTATGTAAAGTTATTCGCCTTCATCACACGCTCTATCCAAGCGTACAACTCTGGCAGAGACTCGTCCTCGTTGAACAGGGGTACTATAACTGATATATTCATTCTTCTATCGAAAAACAGCCTCTAATGAACTTTTCAAAGTATAGAGATCAGAAAAGCGAAAGGCATGTTAATTGTTAATTACCAAATTTAATTGTGAATAGCACGCGGAGTACGCCTTGAGATTACGGCAACCAAAAGACTGCATCCAAGACCGGTAAAGAGAGTGTTTGAAATCATAGAGAAAGCAACATCAATCGGACGAAGCGATGACATCACCGCAAACTGATCATCAAACAACGATTTCTCCAAGCCATATATTTTCATAGCCTCCTGCATCTCCGGTGCTTCAATAAAGCTTCTCAGATTAGCAAGCATCGTGCCATGGTCGAAATACTGGAAGTAAATATACATCACGATGGCAAGTATCAATGACGAATAGCCAAAGCAATGCATACTATATGCGGCAGCACGGCGGAAACTCACGCGCTTCTGAACAATGTTGTCACGATAGTTCCTTACGCGGTAAGCCACGAACACAGGCACAGCAACTATGCCTATCATGTATGCCATCTGCCATGCCGTATTAGTGAGACTTGCAATAAGGGCAAAGAACGTGCCACACATTATCATGCCAAGCACAGCCCCATCCAAACGGGCAAAAGCCTTTAACTGTTTATATTCTTCTACTGTTATCATTTTCCTATTTGCACTAATTGGCTACAAAGTTACTCATTTTTCAGTACATCACAACATGAAATCATAACATTTTTCTCACTTTTGGTTATTTTTTGATTTTTTTCACTCGCGCACACGCATTTATAAGGAGAAGTGCCTTTATTCTACTTGTTAATTAAAGTTAACAACCTCCCAATTATCAATTATCAATTATCCTTTTTCAATTTTATTTTGTACCTTTGCACCCGCAAAAAACGCAAGACGGGCAGTCTTACACGGCCAGCTCCCTTCGAATCCTCCAGGACGGGAACGTAGCAAAGGTAGTTGGTTGTAGCGGCGCGATGTAAGTAGCTGCCCACCCGCCTCTTTAGCTGCACGTGATTTGTAATCTCGGGGTCGTTGGTTCGAATCCGACAAGAGGCTCAAACGCAAGAAGGGTATTCCACACGGAATACCCTTCTTGCGTTAATGGATAATGGATAATTAATAATTCGGACCGTTCTTGTTCCGTTACACTTTCGCTATTCCTTCGCTCATCCTCCTAACCAAACTCGGTGAACCTCCGTTCTATGTTCGCTTCTGGAACGGACTTTCACCGAGTTTGGTTAGGAGGAACAACGGAATCACAAGGGACTTACTACCTAAGAACGGCAAAGGAAAAGGGCAATATCTACGAAAGACATTGCCCTTTTATATTATCATTTATAGTCGTTTACTGAAAAGAGTAAACAACTCCCATAATCTTCTTGCCAATGGCATCAGCCTCTTCCATTGAGTGTGCCTCAGAATAAACACGAATGATTGGCTCTGTATTTGACTTACGGAGATGTACCCACATATCAGGGAAATCAATCTTCACGCCGTCAATATCATTCACCTGTGCATCTGGCTGAGCAGAATACATCTCCTTTACCTTTGCGAGGATTGCATCCACATCGGTACTTGGAGTAAGGTCTATGCGGTTCTTTGCAATGAAATACTCTGGGAAAGTCTTACGAAGCTCACTAACCTTCACACCCTTATGAGCAAGAGAAGAAAGGAAGAGGGCAATACCTACGAGGGCATCACGACCATAGTGGCTCTCTGGATAGATTACTCCACCATTGCCTTCACCACCGATTACTGCGCCTACCTCACGCATCTTTGTGGTTACGTTAACCTCACCTACGGCAGCAGCACTATAAACGCCGCCATGCTTCTCCGTTACATCACGAAGGGCACGTGTAGAACTGAGGTTGCTTACAGTTGCACCTGGTGTATGTTCAAGAACATAATCGGCAACGCTTACAAGGGTATATTCCTCGCCGAACATCTTTCCATCCTCACAGATGAAAGCAAGACGGTCAACATCTGGGTCAACAACGATTCCGAGGTCATATCCGCCCTTTGCGAGCTCATCCATGATACCTGTGAGATTCTTCTCAAGCGGCTCTGGATTATGTGCGAAGTCACCATTAGGCTCACCATTCAGGAACTTATATTCCACACCAAGCTTATCAAGGAGCTTTGGAAGGATGATACCGCCAACAGAATTGATAGAGTCAACCACAACGCGGAAACCAGCCTTCTTGATTGCCTCTACATCAGTAAGCTTAAGGTTGAGAACAGCCTCTACATGACGGCCATCAAAGTTTTCCTCAGAATACTTGCCCATATGGTCAACATCTGCATACTCAAATGCCTCTGCCTCAGCAATAGCAAGAACCTCGTTGCCATCATCCTTTGTAAGGAACTCTCCACGAGCATTCAGGAGCTTGAGAGCGTTCCAATGACGTGGATTATGTGAAGCTGTGATAATGATACCACCATCAGCACCTGCCATAGTTACGGCAAGCTCTGTTGTAGGAGTAGATGCAAGGCCGATATTGATAACATCATAGCCCATGCCCATCAATGTACCGCAAACCACGTTCTTCACCATCTCACCTGAGATGCGGGCATCACGACCAACTACAATCTTGTTTGTCGGGTTCTTTGTACTCTTACGTATGAATGTAGCGTAAGCCGATGTAAACTTTACGATATCAAGTGGATTAAGGGTATCACCAGCAGGTCCGCCGATAGTACCACGAATACCAGAAATTGATTTTATCAGTGTCATATATCTTATATTTTATTTTCTACTTTACACTTTCCTCTTTACTTTTTACACTTTCTACTTTACTCTCTCCCCTTTACTATATCCCTTTTTCGTATGTTATCTCATAATAACATGCATATACGTATCTGTCTGCCTCAGCCTGTCCCTGATCATGAGGAAGAATAAGACGCACCTTTGCAATTTCATCGCCATCATTTGCAGGGCGGCCAAGCTTTACGTAAGACAATGGCATAAGCAATCCCATCGGCACAATTTTATGATAAATGGAATTAGTGCCGTAAGTCCTGGCACCATATCTGTACATCTGTCCATGAAGCGTTGTATTACTATCCTCTACAGTACAAAACATTCCGTTAAATGTACCAGAAGCCCTACGCACTTCAAATTTCTCATAAAGCTGTTGACCATAATACACATCATCATTCCACAGCTGCAAAGAGTCACCATTAATATTATACTCCCTAAAACGAGAAATCACAGTTGCACTTTCTCCATCCTTCATTATGTTTCCACAACCACGTCTTACAATCTGCATATATATGCCATTATTAAAACGCACGAACTCATTCTTTGAGACATCGGTAATCGTGTCTTTCAAGAATTCCTCTTCTGAAATAACATTGATTTTCTTACCCTTTATCTCGCCAAAACTCGGGTTGTTGATAAAACGTGAGAGAGCAGAAAGTTCATAGTCACGCTGTTCTGCGTATGACGCATAGTCATCGCACGAAGTCATTGCCACAAATACTATGGCAAGCAATACAGTTACGATATAAAGTTTTTTCTTCATCAAATCTTTATTTTATGTCAAAAGCCAAATGCCAAAAGCCATCAGGCTTCTTGTTTCTTGTTATCAAGTGAAAAGCATTTACTGCCGATGGAATGATTTGCGAGTGACAACGTGCATAGCACCTCGCACAAAGAAAATAGTGCGTGTCAGCCCCAAGGCTGGCGCACGTCTCCGATTTTCGAGTGCAAAATTAATAAATAATCACGAACTATTATCACAAATAACAGTTAATAATTAATAATTTACAAACCTTTAGCCTCACAGAATGAATTATACTATAAAACATCATTCCCTCTAGGAAGGCTTGGTTAGGCTTTTTTACAGCAAATGTGCAAATGCCTTTACAGCCTTCTTCACAATCTTCTCTGCCTCTTCCACAGAGCAATAAAGTCTGCCACCCGAAGCATTCTTATGACCACCGCCGTTAAAGAACTGGGCAGCCATCTCGTTGCATGGGAAATCATCCACAGACCTCAGACTCACCCAGATAGTATTCTGCTTGTCAGTATCCTCACGAAGCGAGATCGACAGACGATGTCCCTTGAGTTGCAGAGGCATGTTCACAAGTCCCTCAGCATCTCCCTTCAGATAGTGGAAACGCTTCAAGTCCTGCTTTGTCAGTATGTAATATGATGCCCTGAGAGGAGTGAGTATTCTCAGTTTCTCATACAGCACATATCCCACAAGGCGCAGGCGATAGTCGCTGAAGTTATTGAACACATTACGATATATCTTATCCTTGTCAATACCCTTCTCAAGAAGCAGACTTATGATATAGAATATCTCCGGACGGCTGGAATTGAACGTAAAGCCACCCGTGTCAGTCATCATACCGCAATAAGCCGTAACCGCCATCTTATGCGTCATCTTCTCATAGCCTCCCAACTGATATATCAATCGGAACACCATTTCTGATGTACTACTCATCTCCGGACGTGAGATTGTCTGAACCGTAGGAACATCTGGATCAAGATGATGGTCAATAAGTACTTTCTTACCCGGTGCTTTCACTAGAATCTCTCCCAACGCCTCAGTAATGCGTGAAGGCACATTGAAGTCGAGGCAGAAGATGGTATCGCACTCAGCAAACAGTTTCTCCACCTGCTCCGGACGCTTGTCATAGCGCACTATGGTCTCTGCCCCTGGCAGCCAATGAAGGAAGTCAGGGAACATATCAGGAACCACCACCGTGGCCTCCTTACCCTGCTGACGCATATATTCCGCCCATGTCAAGGTAGAACCAATCGCATCACCATCAGGGTTAGTGTGGCCGAGGACAAGCACACGCTCAGCCCCGGCCACAATATCACGAAGCTGAGATATTTCAGCCTCAGAAACGAGATTTAATTTCATGAAAAAGAAATAAAAAAGAAAAAGAACACACACCTTCACCACAGCCCCTCACCTGCCCTACGGGCATCCTCTGGCACATACTCGGAGATACTCAATCTCCGACTTCCCCAAGGGGCGAGGTCCGAGTCACCTTTTTTCGCTATGAGTAATCCCCATAAAGTTTCATTAGTAACTTCCCCCTCGCCCCTTGGGGAAGTCGGAGATTGAGTATCTCCGAGTATGTGCCAGAGGGTGTCCGCAGGACGGGTGAGGGGCCGTGGTGAGGGGCTGTTAGTTTCCTTTTAAAAAAGTTTATTTGGATACACGCCCTCCTCAACAAGCTTCGCAATACGAGCTACGGTATCAGGACGATCCTCTGAATAAGTTACGCCAAACCACTTACTTGTAGTATCGAGCACCTTGCAAGTTGCTGTGCCGTCGTTGATAAGCTTATTCACCATCAGAGGAATAAAGAACTCAGACTTCAGATTCTTGATGTTTGCCTCATCAGAAAGGAACTCCTTGAAATATTCCTCTGAATACTCGAAGTAGTCAGGAGTGAAGCCCCACATATTCATACTAACAGGAGCATTCTCATCCACGCGAACCCACTCGCCATCCTCCTTGTTGTCAGCACGATAAGCTACTGTACCATCCTCAAGACGTGCAATCTTTGTACGCTCAACGCAAGTTGTAAGGTTGCCCTTCTCATCCTTTGAGCAAACACCACGGCTAACAGTACCGTTCTCGCTCAATGTGTTGCCTACACGGAAACCTACCATAGCATATTGTCCCTTAGCACCTTCTGGGAGATCTGCAAGATACTTGCCGATTACCTTGAAAGCATCACGGTTGTAGAAGTCATCGCAGTTGATTACGCAGAAAGGCTCCTTGATAACGTCCTTACCCATAAGAACAGCATGATTTGTTCCCCAAGGCTTCTCACGACCTTCTGGTACAGAGAATCCCTCTGGCAGAGCGTCAATACCCTGAAAACAGAGTTCGCACTTGATCTTGCCCTCATACTTTGAGAGGATCTGCTTACGGAACTGCTCCTCGAAATCCTTACGGATAACCCATACAATCTTGCCGAAACCGGCCTCTATTGCGTCATATATACTATAATCCATAATGGTCTCGCCGTTAGGACCCAGACCGTCAAGCTGCTTCAAGCCACCATAACGGCTTCCCATACCTGCAGCAAGGAGAAAAAGTGTTGGCTTCATAAATATTTGTTTTTGTTATTTTCTATTTTCGCGACTTCTTCGCACGAAGTAAATAGTGCATGTCAGCCCTTAAGGCTGGCGCACGTTTCCAATTTACGAATGCAAAATTACTATTTTTTTTTCAAGTACACAAATTTTCGCAAAAAACTTTTTCTGAGGTCTTTATTTTTCACTTTTCATTTTTCATTTACTTCAAGTCCGCTTATCTTTCGCTTCTCCTCCGCTTTTGGTCCGCTCCATTGAATGGGATTTGGTTGGGATTTGCAACGGACTTACTACGGACTTGCAACGAAGGATCAACGAAGACATAACTGCCTTTGAATTGTCGCTTACTTTTACAGAAAGAAAAAAAGAATTTTAATACCACTCTGCAACTCGTCACCCGCAGCGTTGTAATGCTGTATCTGCCAGATAGTTGCAGCGGTGATTCATTTCGTTTCACTCGTCACCCACTCTTCACCCTCACATAGCATAACCATTTGATATAAAACAACTTGCAGAGTCAATTCACTCGTCACCCCAAAATAGGTGACGAGTGGCAAGAGGGCAAATCGTGCGTATAACATTCATATTATCAATAAGATGCGCGGATTTCGATGATGAGTTGGGTGACGAGTGATATAGGTTAAATTAACGCTGTAAGCCTCAATGAGACAACAACTTACAGCGTTACGGGTGATGAGTGACGAGTTTTTTTCAAAACTCTTTTTTTGAAACCAAAATTGCAATCTACACATTACAATTCTCCTTATTTCTTTTAGACTTGCGTATGCAATTCCTTCATTCAATCGTTGTTCATTTTTTCTATGCAGGAATGATGTCATGGAAATTTGTACAGATTGAAAACTTTTCCATGTTTTCCTTTGGCATATTAGATTTTTTATTTACTTTTGCAATCAAGAAAAGAACAATATTCAAAGATATGAGGAAAGTACATATAATAATGTTTGGATGTCACTTAGTCATCATGTTGGCATTCTCAATGTTACTTTTTGGAGGAGCCTTGGAAGCTGGGGCTGCTATTATGGCTTTTGTATATCCTGTCATTTCCTTTATTTTCCTTATAGCAGATATATTCTTTACTACCTTTACAACAGATTTGATTATTCATTTCAAAAAGGAAGCACGTATTCTGTTAATAATCATACGAGACATTACCATTGTTCTTTTATGTTTTTGGATGCTATCATATTTAGAAAGTAATTTTATATTAATCTGGGGAACATTAAGTTATGCTTTTCCAAAGATAATAAAAATCATACTTTGCGACATAATAAACCGTCAAAAGTACTTGGATAAATTTATTAACATATAATAATGAAAGAGAAAACGCCAATTAACGAACTAAAAATTTCGCCAAAGGAGATTGAAGCTCTAATGTCCTGCAATCTGGATGTAAGATATCAATATACTATTAAACGTATAGCAGATACAGAAACTATGTGGACGTTAGGTATGGATAATCAGACATTTGCAATTCAAAAGAGTGGAGAGGATTATTTACTTCCGATTTGGTCTTCAAAAGAATTTGCTATAACATTTGGCTCAACATTTATGAAAGAGTATAGATGTATTCCTATCTCTCTTGATAATTTCGAAGAAAGTATTATTGATATAATCTGCGAAAATGGATATTTGCTAAACGTATTCCCTACACAAACAGAAGAAATCGGGAAAGTCGTAGGAATCAATAGTTTCTCAGAGGATTTATCAGCAGCATTGAGCGAGTACAATTAATCAGCTTGTCATGTAACAAAGAAAAGATGTCTGCTTATAAAATATTCGGATGGCAGCTATCCAAATATGATATTTGACAATTACTGTATTTTCTCACACCTCAATCATTTTCTCTTACAAAGGTAAACGTAATTTCAAAATCGTGGTGACTGCTTTCTGTAAATAGCTATACTATCTTTGGAAGATTTACATATCATGTGTACAAGTCCTGAAAGGACGGTATAGTATAGGGTAGTGCGGGAGCGCTACCATGTTTGGAATTGCTGTTTACGAGCCCTGTATGGGCGACATAATTTCATATTTCTCGACATGATAGGAAATTATATCGCACCTACGGCGCTCTCTAAAAAAATGGAACTTATGCTACGTGGGTTACACCCACGCCTATGCTATTTCGCCTTTACAAGGCTTACCATATAGGTTAAAAACTTTTCCCTGTTTTCCTTGGCTGATTTGAGATTTTTGTTTACTTTTGCAAGCAATCATACAGAAGAAAGTTTAACGACTCTAGTAAAAAGAATCCTGAATGAAGAAAAAAATATCGAAGAAATACTTTAACGTATGGATTGCATTTGTCAATATAAATGCAGAAGAAGGCTATAATTTTCCAGACCTTATTGATTCAGAAGGTGAGCCTAAAGAAAATATCATTGGTGCTGTTGCCTATATAGCATTAATAGCTCCAGATATATATGGCGCTCTAGATATATTGCATCGAGGATTACATGAACTTCATTTTAGAGTAGAAACAATATTTGAAATTAGGAATGTATATCATCTTTGTGAATGTGGTGAACTATCTGATAATGAAGAAATAGAAGTTGATTGGCTTCTTAAGTCAAACTATGTCTTTAAAATAATTGATAGATTATGGCCATATAGTTAAATAAATCAATGACAAAAAATACTATTATGAGTGCAATGTGAATTTTCAGGAATTATTAGATTCTCTTATATTCAAATGCGACAGCATATGAATATATTTTACACAATGTATCCCACACTAAGAGCATGGAGTGTGGGATTTTTCTTTTTTCAGCCTCTAATTTCTTTCTCTCAGCCCTTGCGATGCTTTTACGAAGCACAGGAACTAAGAGATTAAGGAACATTCTATGCTTTTAATGCTGTTCATTTTCCAATGATTCCCCCTTGTACCTCCTAACCAAACTCGCTATAGCTCCGCTCTAAAATTGTATCTTCACCGACTTTGCACCGACTTTGCACCGACTTTGGTACGGAGGTAGAGCGAAGGATCATAGGAGGAACTACGGAGGGAAATGCTTCTTAGAACGGATATCCTATGGCGAAGTTCAGACACTGGCTTTTGGAGAAGCGAGAGAAGTTGAAATATCCGCTCTTGGAGTCATAGCGCGGGTCGTGTACGACGAAGCCCCAGTCAATTCGCAGGACGAAGAAATCAAGGTCGTATCTGATACCTACACCTGCGCCTACGGCAAAGTCGGTAAGGAACTTGCTTGCATCAAATTTCTTGCCTACTCCATCGCCAAGAATATCATATTCTAGGGATTTCTTTGCATCGCTAAATGTCCATACATTTCCTGCATCCACGAAGAGAGCACCATAGAGAGAACCGAACAGACGAGGGCGGTATTCAAGATTTAGAACGCATTTCAAGTCACCCACGTTTGATACATACTGATAGTTTCTCAAAGAGTCTGGCAAGGATGATCTTCCTGGTCCTATGGATCTTGCAGAGAATGCCCTTATGGAGTTTGCGCCACCCACATAGTATCGCTCGGAATATGGCGCTAAGGTAGAATTGCCATAGCATTTCAACACACCAAGCTGAGCATGAGCCACAACAGACGAATGTTCGTCGAGCATCCACGTCTTTCGCCAATCAACATCGAACTTCAGGAACTGCGAGAAAGGAGTCTTGAAACAGGTCTTGTCCTTCTCGTTCCAGCTTCTTCCCAGAAGGGCATAGCCAAGTGCAATAAGGTTGGAGGACTCTGTTATCGTGGCTGAAAGATAGATCGGATTATGATAGTTGGAAGGTGAGGTATATTTGTAGTTATACTTCATCTTCATAAGGAAATAGTCGTTCATAGACGCAAGTAGCACAGGCGATTTCTTCACCTTCTCGTTATAGTCCTCTGACACCTCTGCCAGTCGGTCATACTCAACTATGAGAGGCGAGAACTGATGTACGGACTGCGATGCCGGCTGTATGGTGTATGCAAGCTCGCCAGAGAGGATGTGTCTTCTGAAGAATCCGCTGCGGTTGATGGTCTCACGAGCTACGGTGATCATAGTGGAAGGGGTGTTCATCCAACGGCGACGATGTTTCTTCAAGAACGTAGGCATAAGGAGTCGTGGCATGGTAAGGGTCATATCGCCCGAAACCTCGTAGTTGGCACCGTTGCCACCTGTACCGCCAGTCTGGAACTCATAGCTTCCTGCGAGATTGAAGCCTAGGACCTCACCGCCACGGAAAGCGTTTCGCTTGGCAAAGCCGATACTTGCACCAGGTCCCATACGGCCTGATGTCTTTCCGAGATAGTTTGCCTGAAGGGTTACATCGTATGGCTTATCGAGGATACAGTTCACCGTCATGTCGAGGATACCCGCTCCTCGGCGTTCCTGTCCGTCACGGGTTAGCGACCTTACGGTGTCGGGTACTGTCAGTACCGTTCCGTCAGGGCGCAGCTTCTTCTTGAACTCAATGCTCGTGCTTGCATATACGCCCTGTCCGATGAAACGGTTAAGGGACTCCTCGTAGAGATCCTGCGAGTAGAGTTCGCCAGAGCGCAGCTTCATATCAGAGAATATCACACGACCACGGATAGGCGATTTCTTGCCCTTGTAGTGCAGGGTGACATGACGACGGCTGGTGGAGTCGGTAAGCTGTTCCTGGTTCTGTCGGCGGATATTAATATTAATCTTGCCTATCATCCATTTCTGGGTAGCCTCATCGGGGAGGGAGTCAACCATGTGAACCTGTAGCTGCACCTTCTCGGGCACTTTCACGGTATCGGCAAGATATGAGGTATATGACTGATTATAATAGTAATAGCCATGATTTCGGAAGATAGAGGCTATGCGTGAACGCTCAGCATCAAGAGCAGCGACATCAAACGGATCGCCTGCCTGTATCTTCGGTTTGTCGGCAAGGATGAGGTTTACGGCATCCTGCGGGAAGTTATGATAGCTGATTGTATCAATTTTGTATAGCGGTCCCATATCCACGGTATATGCTACCTTCGCCGTACGCGGACGAGCCACAGTATCGGTTTTCGTTGTCTTTGCCTTGCCATACACTATGTCATAATCCACATTTCCACGGAAATAGCCATGATTCTGAAGTACGTTCTCTGCAACTGACACACGAAGCTCGGGGTTCACATTGCCCATAAGGACAGGTGCCTTACCGAATGTCTTGCCCATCCACTTTGCAAATCCGCTCTTCTTTCCCTCGCAGGCATTATGAATCCAGAGGGCGTAAGGGATGGTGCGATAGTAAGAGGAACCGAACAGGGCACCGTTAGGAGCGGTTGCAAGAGCCGCCTCCAGCTCTGCCTGTGTCTCAATGAAATGCTCGCTGTTATCGTGATTCTGATAGTCGATAGGCTTGAGGCCAGTGAATAGCTGTTCGCCCGGCTCAAGGTGGGTGGAGCAGGAGGCGAGAAGAAGGAGAAAGAGGACAACGGCCTCTCCCCCCGCCCTCCCCCGTAGGGAGGGAGCCGGAAGGCGGAGGGGGAAGTTAATAAGAACCCCGAAAACGCGTTCTATATATTTCCAAATATTATTCATTTGAATCAACTATCTATTTTACTCCTTCAGCCTTTACACTATCTACTTTTACACTATCAACACCAAACTTAACTCCATTCACTTCTCCCTGTCGCGCTCCGGCTCCCTCCCTACGGGGGAGGGCGGGGGGAGAGGCCACGTTTCCTAGCCTCCTCCTCATCTCCAAATTCTTATCTCCAAACTGGAAGATATCCCTGAAGTTCTGCAACTTACGTTTCCACATATAACCGGCGCCATACTGACCTACATAGCCCTCGAGGAAATCATAAACGGCACGCTTGTAGAAGAGCTGGAGGTATTGGTTGGAGATATCGGAGGTGCGATACTGGAGTTCCACGTTATCAAAGAACGTGTTGTTCTGACCGCTTACATCAGAGCCTGTGGATATCTTTCCACCCACAGAAACAGAAAGGCGGTTGTTCCAGAAACGCTTTGCGAACTTGAATGAGTAGTCGGTATGCATTCTACCTGTCTCGTCAGAGCTTGTCTCCATACCAACCGAGAGGTCGAGAGTGCGGAGAGCTGAACCTGCTATCTGGTTGATTTCCTGTTGGAGGAATGAGCTGAGAGCCGAGTTCATGGTGAAACTTGAGGTGTTGTTCTCCGTGAGATACATACCCGTGGTGAGCATCGTCACGGCACGTTTTCCTCGTTCCTCAAGCGTCAGCATACTGAGTTCATCACTAACGTATGAATCTTCCGGAGCCTCAATGACGAACTCAAGTCCCATATCTTGAAGAGTCTTTGAGAGTACCACACCACACTCGAAGAGTACGGATTTCTTCACGCCGTTCTCCTCTACCATAGCCTTGTTCTTCTCTTTCGCCGTGATGCTAAGACGAGGATTCATAATATCGCCCGTAAACTCGATATACGAGTCAGGAGATATCTCAAATGTCTTCAGAGGAATTACAGGCAGAGAATACTTCATCTCACCTGATGAGATGGTGTATCTTCCTGTCATTGAGATATCACCACCAATATATTTCATCCTAAGACTTCCGCCTCCGAGGATGTCGAGGTAGTTGGTGTGGTTGGTGTTGAGCCAGCAAGTCACATGGGCACCTTCCTGAACAGTAACCGACAAATCAACAGACATACCATCCACCTCCGGACGGTTCACCACCAAAGGCTCATCGCCAGAGAAATCGGTAAACGTTACGAGTTCTT
Organism: uncultured Prevotellaceae bacterium; assembly: GCA_902779665.1. Taxonomy (GTDB): domain Bacteria; phylum Bacteroidota; class Bacteroidia; order Bacteroidales; family Bacteroidaceae; genus Prevotella. The sequence goes on from CACZCN010000015.1 coordinate 71,480, forward strand.
TCAGGCGGTTATCGGTTGTGATAGGAGAATCACGGAGGATATAATAAAGGTCACTCTTTGAGAGTACGGTGAGATTACCCCTTACCTTCAATTCTGAAAGCTCGCCGTTTATCCTTCCGAAGAAGTTCACGTAGCCCTTACCATAAGCCTCGGAGCGACGGCTTTCCTTCGCATCAATAAGCAGGAAGTCCCTCGCACGCATACGCATATTCAGGCTGATATGATCAAGGTCGGAGAAGTCGATATCACCCATTATCACGAGTGGCTGATCGTTATTGGCATACATCTGGAAGTTCTCAAGCAAGAGCTTTGAATTGGTGATGCGAACTGGGTCGTCATCAAACTTCATCGTTATGCCGTAAGGAACAGAAATGAGAGAAGCTCCCTGCAAGTAGATATCACCATTAACCACAGGCTTTGAAACAGAACCGCGTACCGTGAGCTGTCCTTCGCCTGTTCCCTCAAGACCTATGATCTGATCTGGCACGAAACCGTTGGCTATATTCAACGGCAGTTGCTGCATATTCACGTCAAGGTCAATACCTCCACCTTCCTCTACATATTCCTCTGGATTATAGCCACCAACAACGGTAGCCACCTCAACGCCATCCTTCAGCAGGATTCCGTCAATATGGTGAGTACCGTCTTCCATAGGCATATACACGAACTCGGAAGATATATTACCTATGCCGCAGTTCTCATATACAAGGTCCTTGAACTCCACAGAACTTGAAACGGAGAGATCATTCGGTGTCTGTATGACGTGGAAGTCACCATCCATAATACCACCCATCTGAGGCATGTAAGGAATTACAGACACAATCTCGGCAAGATTAAATCTGTGCAAAGAAAGCGTCACGTCCTGAAGTGCCTCAAGATTATCATCGTCGGTATATACCAGCAAACCCATGCCGTCGGCAGATTTCAGTTTAAGGTCGGCAGAGAGTCGCATATTTGGAGAGAAAAGGATATAGTTATCAGAATTTACGCTGAACGGCTTATATCCAAGCACATGTTTCCTGTCGTCAAGCGAGATTCGGATACCTCGTGTTTCCATCACGGCAAGAGCGCCCAAATCCAGGATTCTCTGCTTTCGGGCATCGTCGATTATCAAGTCAACCGATGTTCCGTTCGGAAGGAGAGAGCCTTTTGCCTGAGCTGTGAACACATACTGCGGATTATCCTTGCCGTTCTCCACATCCACCTTATATCGTATCTGTTCAGAATCAGATGTCAGGACAGCCTTTATCCTGTCAAGTTGCAAGGATTCTGTTTTGAGAGTATCAATAGTCATCTCACCATTTATTCCCGTAACTGGCGAGATATTGAAATCTGCAAGAATCTGCTTCACACCTATGTCGAAGCGCTTCATGGCATCTGCCACAGGATTATCCCTGCCAAGAGACAGATAGACCTTTCCCTGCGGCAACTTACTACGGATATCCTTCTCACTAATGATACGCTTCTCCCATTGGCGCATCACCTCTTCCATCAAGACATCAGAGACCTTCATCAGCTTCTTATATCCTCCGCTAAGGTCGGCCTTCAGGTGGAAGTCTCCGCAATCTGCTACGGCATGGGTAGTGTCAGTACGTGTAAGGAGGTCGATGGTCATATCATCCGGGCGATATGCCTGCACAGAGTCTATGATTGTAAGGTCGCTCAGATTTCCCACCACCTTGTAGTACTCGTCCATATCGGTGGCCAAATCAAGATGCGCACAACCGGCAATAGTCAATGGAGCCTCAGCAAGATAGAGACGATACAGGTCGGCCTTGTTAAGTTCCGTGGTTATCGTAGCATCCACCTTCTTGCTAAGAAGGGCATCGAAACCGATAGTTCCGTCAAGAAGCGGATTCCTTGAAACAACCGTTGCATGAGCCTTGCCGCCCGAAAGGTCTGCATCAAGCTTCATATTGTTGAGATTCCACTTGCTATATGCAAAATTAGTCACGGAGGCCTTTGCATTTATCTTGGTGCGAGGCGAGAATACATCAGTTCCCACGCCCGTAACATCTGCCTTGCCTGTGAAACCGCCAAGCCCCATGCCCTTCACAAAGTGCCCCAAATGTAATCCGTCGGCCTTCAAATTGGCTTTGTAAGCCATTGCCTTTGCGTTGAAGTTCGCCTTACCGCTCAGAGAGCCCTTGCCCTCAGTAGCACGGAAATCAACATCATATATCTGACCTCTTATCTTCGCATCAGCCACGGCATGAACGGCTGGTATGCCTATCATCTTCGCCGTACTCTTGTCGAGCATGGTCTTCACAAAGTCGAGGTTATAGGTCTGGGCATCAAGATGAACATCCGAAACGAGTTTGTTGATATCCATGAACTTCTCCGCATATCCGTCAGCTTTCACGAGGAATGCCCCCGGAAGCTGAGCGTATGCGCTCTTGATATCCACACGATTCATATTGCCATTGGCAGTAAGCTTGATGGCAAGCGGTTTCCTCGGCCATTGATCCATGAACGATTTCGGCATATCGCCCATACCCATTCCGAGCAGAATATCCTCACTTCCGAGAGAGGCATCAGCATCCACATACACCTTACCGGGATTGATAGAATCCATCACGTTAAGGTCAACAATGGCATTTGCCTTCAGCGTTGAGGTTGCCACATCGGCATTAACATCACGATTGAGGGCAAGGTCGAAATCGGTCGTGAGTTTCAGGGAATCCATAGCAAGATTTCCCGTCAAGGATTTTACTCCGATACCGCATTTCTCCATCATCTGGCATTGCCTTATCCTCAAACTCACCTCCATAGCATTCACAGAATCCTTGGCTGCAAGGAAGCGCAAGGAGTCTATGCCCAACCCGATATTCGTGAGTGCTATATGGTTAGCATCCAGCCCTTTAAGGCGAGGCTCAAAGTTGTTGTCATAATATATTGCGCCTTTCTGCCAATCCAAAGATGCAAGACTATACTCTCCCTTGAATAAATCGAAGAACCCCTGCTTTGCGCTCACCTTACCAAGCACAGCCTTAAACTGAAGCGTATCGCCCGGCATGTGGATAGTAGCATCCGAATTCTCTATGGCGAGTTCCTCGGCACTTATCTTCCAGAACGTCTCACTCTTCGTTGTATCTTCCGGAACAGTATCGCTCAACTCAACGTTTATATGTGCATCAGCAAGATAAATCTTAGCAAGATCAACCGTCTCTTTCCCAAGGTCTATATTCGCAGGACTATTTTTCTTCTCCCTCCCTTGGGGAGGGTCGGGGTAGGTCAGACTCAATTCTCCTACCCTACCTTTCACCCTCGCCTCATGCACGAGGTTGGCGGTATTCATCTTCAGCTCATAGATATCAAGCTGGTCGATATTCACCTGACTATCAAAAAGAGGCATCAACTGCACATCCACCACAGCCCTTTTCAAGTCGGCTATAGTATCCTTGCGTTGAGGCAAAGAATCATTCTGCTGAATAACCTTCACACCGTCCACCCCGAGATTGAGCGGGAAGACAAGGCAAACGCGCTCCACGCTGACCTCCATTCCCATCTCCTTAGAAGCATAGGCAGCAACGGTCTTTACCGCCCAGTTCTGAATAGGTGGAAGATAGAGTGCAACGGCAAGAAGCACGATTAAAATGAAGGGAGTGAGTACTACACCGAGAGCCCACTTCAAGTATTTATTCATAAGAATAATCTTTGATTTGCCCACAAAGATAATGCAAAATTTGCACACAGCAAAGACTTTTACATCTTTTTTCTTTGATATCCCGACAAAAACAAGTAACTTTGCAAAAAAATAACATTCAAAAAGATACAATCACCAACAAATATCGCCTCCCCACAAGCGATAAATACTATAAAACATCCTTCCCTTTGGGAAGGCTTGGTTAGGCTAATATGACTCCAATTTACGAAGACAACCATATCATTATCGTCAGCAAACAGAGTGGCGAGATAGTTCAGGGCGACAAGACTGGAGATACTCCATTGTCAGAGACCGTCAAGGACTATATCAAGGTTAAGTATCAGAAGCCGGGGAATGTTTTCCTTGGTGTTGTGCATCGTCTTGACCGTCCCGTTAGTGGATTGGTGATGTTTGCTCGCACAAGCAAAGCCCTTGCCCGTCTCAACGAGATGTTCCGTGTGGGAGATGTTCACAAGACATATTGGGCTATTGTTCCGACCCACCCCGTCCCTCCCCAAGGGAGGGAGATTTCAGATAGAATTAGTGTATCAAAAACTCCCTCCCCCGGGGAGGGCGAGGGGTGGGTCCCACTCACCCATTGGCTCGTTCGCAACGAGAAGCAGAACAAGTCGTATGCCTATGACCATGAGGTGAAGGATTCAAAGAAGGCGCAGCTAAGCTACAGGATTCTTGCCCACTCTGACCGCTATAGCCTCGTAGAGGTACAGCTATACACAGGCCGTCATCATCAGATTCGCTGTCAGCTCGCAAAGATTGGACTACCTATCAAAGGCGATCTCAAATACGGCTCACCACGCAGCAACAAGGACGGTTCTATCTGCCTCCTTTCCAGATATATGGAGTTCGTTCATCCTGTAAGTAAAGAGACGATACGAGTTACCGCCCCATTACCCGATGATGCTCTTTGGCAAGCATTCAAAAACGTATAGAACAGAAGTGTCAATTTTAAACAAAAAGTTATGGGACCATTAGTCGTACTTTTCATTTGGGCAGTTTTATTCTGCATCATATCATTGCCCCTTGGATTAATTGGTATTATTATCGCACATTTCTACAGCAATCACAAGAACGTGGAAGTAAAGAATACAGCATGGTTCTTTGCTCCCTCAGTTCTCATATTTAGTTTCGTAGCCCTGTTTTTCATAGAAAACATGTTTTTGGGGTTCATAATGGGATCATCACCCTTCGCCACCGACTATAAAAACATAAACCTGAACAAAAAGTATGAACTTTACCGTATAGACGTATCAGATTGGCGCATTGGCGCAAAAGATTCCCCTGTACATCTTTGTACAAATGTATTGGAGATATTGAACCAAAATGATACTATCATATTTTCAGCAAAAAGAAATGGATACTATATCCTCGCACAATTAAATAACGACAAAGAAGAATATGCAGTAATAGATTCAGCCTCAACAACTAATGCGCTTTGGGATAAATACACAAAGGCACGAGGCATAGACAAATACAAAGTATATACCTGCAATAAATACTATTGGAGATACCGTGAGGTTTTCAGTATTTGTGCTCTCATTTTCAATATCTTCCTATTCATCTATATTTTCAGAAGATTCAAAGAATTCTGGAAGAGCCTATTAATTGAGGATTTATAAAACATTTAAAGAAATACTATTTGTATAAGATAAACTATGGGATTATTATTCGTTCTTATCTTCTGGGCATTTGCATTATGCTTTATATCATTAATACTCGGGGGACTGGGCATTATTGTTGCTCTGTTATATAGTCATCATAAAAAAGTAAAAGTAAGGTTTATTACATGGTTCTTTGCTCCAGGAATACTCCTTTTCTTTTTTGCAGGCATCAACTTTGCTGTAAGTGTGTGTTATGGTATAATAACGGATTCTGACATAGGAATAGGCGACTATGCAAGCGAAAACATCAACAAGAAATATCATCTCTTTTGGATAGACATGCCCGACTGGAGAATTGACACAAGAGATGATTCCTACTCTGGTCTTTGTGAAGTCAAGGCATTCAACCATGTACAAGAAATATTGGAACATGACGATACCATCGCATTTACATCAAAAATAGATGATCAATATGTCCTTACTCAGTTGAATGCGAACAAGGTTGAATATGCGGTTATAGATTCGGCCTCAACAACCGATGTTCTTTGGAATAAATACACAAAGACGAGAGGCATAGACAGAGATGACGTATATACTTGCGATGAATATTACATAAGATATAGGAAATATTTCTTAATTGCTGTTCTCGCACTCAATATATTCCTATTCTACTTCTTCTTCAAGAAGTTCAAAAAATTTTGGAAAATACTATTTCTGAAGAAATAAACATTCGGGCAATACCTTGTTTTTAGCATCGCTATAACTTCGCTCTTCCTCCGTTGATCCTCCGTACCAAAGTCGGTGCAAAGTCGGTGCAAAGTCGGTGAAGCCCTTATTCTGGATAAGAGGGAAAGCGGACCTACATCGAGTTTGGTTCCTTAGAAGAACGGATTTACATCGGACTTAGAGGCAAGGAAGAAACGCCAAAGTGAAAATCAGAAGAACGACTGTTTAGCTTACAAGAACCTTTTGTCTGTAACCTTCATATTCCTCAACAGCGTATCTGAAATAGTCAGGAATAGGGATTGACTTATTGGTCTTTGTGTCAAAGCAAACCATTGTTGTAATGCAGTCGCATTTTATCTCCTTTGTCCTGTTATTAAACGCCTGCTGATGAAGCGTGAAACTCTTGTTACCCATGCGGGTAATGGATGTACGAATATATATTTCCTCCGGATAATATACAGGAGTAATGAAATTTGACTCTATATGAGCAACGACAATGGCAAGATGCTCATAGATATCCTTACCCACCACATCAAAAAGATATTGGGACTTGCTCATATCAAAGAGCGAAAAATACACGTTGTTATTGACATGCCCAAAGCGGTCAACGTCAGAAAACCTTAATTGTGCAGGCATTTGATGCCTAAATGTCTTATCTTCCATTTTTGTTCTATTTACCTGATTTTCATCCCAAAAGTACATACAAATGGCTTTTCGCAGAAAGAAACGACAAAGAAAAAATCCGAAATGTCATTCTTTGAAGATGAACTGCATTTACATTCTATTTTTTTGCGCACACAACAAGAGTAGTGTGCATGAATAGCAAGACGACAAGACTCGATAATGTTTTTCTGACAAATAATAAAATATAAATTTCCACATCATTACGCCCAATAATATACCTTCGCTATTCCTTCGCTACAAGTCCGCTTTAAATCCGTTCCTTAGAATGGGAGGAAAATGGGATTTGCAAGGGAATTACATAGGCCTTGCATGGGACTTGGGCTTTTTTCTCTCTCTTAAAACGAAAATTCCACAAATTTTACTTGCTAATATAAAAGGAAATTTGTATTTTTGCAAGTATAAGTTGAATTCCATACAAGACCCATTTACGAATAGTTTATGTCAGCCTTCAATTCATACACAATCAATCTAAACCTCTCAACTATTAAAGAGTATTGTATTAATAACGGAGAAATAAAACATTTCTCTCGTGGAGATCTGTTTGAGATTGAGGGATTGAAGTCTCAGAGAATAGGGTATGTCGCTAAAGGTTGTTTTAAATATATTGTTCACAACAATACGGAAAACCACGATTACATAACGGGATTTTCATTCGAAAATGAGTTTGTATGCGACTTCCCGAATTGCATGAGCCAACAGCCAGCCGTTGTTTCTATTGTAGCCCTTGAAAATACGGATGTATATATCATTAACGGAACAGAATTGAAAGACATTATTGATAATCAATCTCGTTCTAACATATATGAACATCTATTTCATCAAATCTACACGCAATATCTTGACACTTATCGAATGACTGTTCGAGAGCGTTATATCAATTTGCTTCATCGCTGTCCGCAAATCGTACAGCAAATAAACCTAAAGGACATTGCATCTTTTTTACGAGTTACGCCTACTACAATCAGCAATATCCGTAGGGAAATCACATTCGAAAGTTGAAAGTCTCAAAATGTTTTGAGACTTTGTAAGTCTTCCTTGTCATTCCTATAAATTCCGAATATTATTGTTAAGATTATTCATAACTTTGTACAAAAAAGCTATGAATATTATCATCATTGGAGCAACCTCAGGAATAGGCAAAGCCTTGTTTGAAAACTACGTTACAAAAGACAATATTGTTGCTATTGTCGGAAGACGGACAAAACTTCTGGAACAACTTCAAAAAGAACATCCTTCTAATACAATAATAGCAACCGCAGATGTTACAAACCGATTAGAGACAGGACATACAATAGAATCCCTTCTGCAAGAATTAAGGCAAATTGATATGGCAATTGTATGTTCTGGAGTTGGGGAAATTAATCCTCTACTCGATTATACCGTAGAAAAACCAACAATAGAAACAAATGTTATGGGGTGGACGTTTGTGATAGACATGCTCTATAACATTTTTGAACATCAAAAGCAAGGGCATCTCATTGCCATCACATCAGTTGGAGGATTACGGGGAGAACCTATGTCACCAGCCTATAGCGCCTCAAAGGCCTACCAAATAAACTATATGGAAGCACTACGCAAGAAAGCTTTTAAAGACAATGGGAATATCCTCGTCACAGATATTCGTCCCGGACTTGTTGATACGGCAATGGCAAAAGGTGACGGATTGTTTTGGGTAATGCCAGTAGAAAAAGTCGCCAAACAAATATGTCATGCTATACAGAAACACAAATCCAAGGCATACGTCACAACACGATGGCATATTCTTGCAAGCATAATAAAAATGCTTCCTTATTGGATATACAAGAGAATGTAAAATACACATTACAATATAATACAACAATATATCGGATTTATACTTTCATAAAGAAAGAATTGTCTGGAAGACAATACCATTAGTAACCCCGTACATACGAGTGAAACGAGGATGTGCGGGGATTAAGCCTGTAATCATTCCACTGTCTGGAGGACAGTACATCGCGAAAGTTTATAAATAAACATCAATCAGGTACAGCCCTCCAGGCTGATAAGGATGGCGATATGTTCTATCCGAGGGCATCCTCTCCTTCGTTGAGTATGCGCCTCGGTTACTCATAGTATTGCCTTCCAGGCAACTCAGAACTTGCAAAACTTGAATATTACAGCCACCACGTTGTGAAAACGCGGTGGCTGTTTCTGTTGGTCTTATTACAAAAATCTATGGCAGGAATATTGCATATATGAAAAAAATATTGTATTTTTGTAGGCGAAAGTAAAAATTTTTAATTTCTTTGCAAAAAAATTTGAATCTATGGGGTAATGATTCTTCATGTTCAGTTGTATTTAAGATAAACAGCAACAAAAAATGATGAAAGAAAAAGAACAACAGTTTGAACAACTTTTCCATTCCGAATACGATAGGATGTACCGAGTGGCATATATCCTGTTGGGCGATGAGGACGAGGCCAAAGATGCCGTACAGGATGTCTTTGCAAGTCTGTGGGATGGTACTGTGGAGCTGCGTGAAGAATCTCAACGGTCGTTCCTTCTGACTTGTGTCAGAAACCGTTGCCTCAACATAATTGCGCAATGGGAGAGGCACAGAAAGGTTGAGACTCAGATAGCAAACACGCAAGAACTGGAATTCCCGGAACCATGGCAGGGAAGACCAGACGATGAGCTTATCGAGATAATACGCCACTATATCGACGGATGGCTCACCCCACAGACAAGTAAGATCATCCACATGCACTTCGACGACAGGAAATCCTATAAGGAGATATCCAACTCGCTCGGCATAAGTCTATCAGCCGTAAACAAGCACTTAGTGCAAGGAATGAAAAAACTGCGTCAAACTTTTAACCGCAAAGAAGCATGAAAAAAGAAGAACAAATCAGAATGCTCCTAAATTCAGAGCAATATACAGAAGAGCAACTTGATAAGATGCTCGAAGATTCCCACATCCCTACCCCTAATGTGGATAAGGAGTGGCAACGTTTCAAGACAAAGACACAGGCCAAACAGTCAAAGCAGCATAGAAGCAAGCCTATGCAATGGGCTGCCACATTAGTAATCCTTGCCGCACTCTCAGGCATTTCATACGCCGCTATCTATCATCTCGCACTTAAAGAGAAAGAAGAGACCCTCTCCCCGCTCCCCCTTAAAGTGGGAGAGCCAGAAGGCACTATAAAGTCCCCCTTTAAGGGGGATATAGAGGGTCAAGATACCGTAAGGACTGCCCAGAACTTCAACAACGTGCAGTTGGCTGAAATAATGAACCAGATCTCTAAAGACTTCGGCGTAAAGGTCATCTTCGCCAACGAGAAGGCTCGCACCATACGCCTCTACCTCTCATGGGAAGCCGATGACACCATTCTGGAGATTATCAACCGTATCAACCACTTCGAGAAAGTGCACCTCACTCTCTCCGACGAAACAATAACTATAGATTAAACGCCTCTTCCGAAGTCCCAAAAAGGAGAATGGCAAGTAATAAACATCAGCCCGACGATAGGTTTCAACATCCGTTTGGCTACATAAATTAATGAAGAAAATGAAAGAAAAACTATTATTTGTGATATGCGGACTATTAGCTATGATTACTGTTCAGGCTCAACCGCTGTTGAAGACTCACGTAGAAACTGGTGATGTAGAGGGTGTACTCGAAGGCAATGACCTCGCGTGTTATTATGCCATTCCCTATGCAGCACCTCCAGTTGGCGACTTGCGTTGGAAGGCTCCCCAGCCTGCAAAGTCATGGAAGGGTGTGCTCAAAGCAAAGGAGACAGCCAAGTGGCCTCCGCAGCCGGAAAAGAGTTATGTGAAATACGACATGATGGACGAGGATTGTCTCTACCTCAGCGTGGTAACTCCTGCCAAGAAGGAGAACGAGGCTCTGCCCGTGATGGTATGGATTCATGGTGGCGGATTCCGTAGCGAACATTACGGCGGCGAACTATGGCAGAGTCTTGCCCGTCGTGGCGTTGTCACCGTGTCTGTGGCTTATCGTGCCGGTGCACTTGGCTATATGGCACACGAGGAACTGGCAAAGGAGAATCCAGACGGACATTCCGGAAACTATGGCATACTCGACCTTATCTTTGCCCTGCAATGGGTACAGCGTAACATCAGCAACTTTGGCGGCGACCCTGCAAAGGTAACTATCTTTGGCGAGTCAGCAGGTGCCATGTGTTGCAATATCCTCTGTGCATCACCTCTGGCAAAGGGATTGTTCCGTGCGTGCATCAGCCAGAGCGGAGCCTTCATGTTGCCAGGCGACGTTGACCAGCCAACGGCTCAGACGCTGGGTAATATGTTCATGAACCAATTGCAGAAGAAGAGCATCGCGGAGATGCGCCAGATGGATGCCAGGTCACTCACAGGCAACGGCGTGAACTTCGTGGGCTGTACCCCTATCATCGACGGCTACGTTATGACCGCGCCTATCTACGACCTCTACAATCAGGGCAAATACAACGATGTGCCTGTACTGATCATGCACAACAGCGACGAGGCTGCCACGGAATTTGACTCCGTTAGCGAAGAGATGTATAACCAGCAAGCCGCTCAGTTGCCTGGCACTTGGGGCGACACTCTGAAAGCCTATTACCCTGGCAGTACTGCCGAGCAGCGTCTTTACAGCCTCCGCGACATAGGTCGCGACCTTAATTTCGGATGGCCTGCATACGCTTGGGCTACCTTGCAGAAAAAAACGGGAAAGAGTCCTGTCTATATGGCTTACCTCGCCCAGAAGTCTGACACTACCATCTATGCCAAGGGCAACCGCCGTGGTGCCGCTCATTCCGATGACATCATGTATCTGCAAGGCGCATTCGACAAGAAGGCTGACAGATTTCCGCAGGAGAAGAAGGTTAGCGACCTGATGCAGCAATACTGGGTGAACTTCGCCAAGACTGGTGGCAATCCTAACGGTGAAGGACTACCTGCCTGGCCTTTGTTCGACGAGCAGAAACCTACCGTGATGCAGTTCAACAACGGTGCATCACTCATCAATGTGCCAAACATGAAGGGCGTATCCGTCATAGATCGCTTCTTCCAGCATGTCCGTGAAATGAAGGTGAACATAGTCAATCGATAGGATGCTAACGATATAAGTAACGTAAATTCGTAATCAATATGTCTTTCACAATAAATATAATCAAGAAACTCCCCTTTGGGGGGTTGGGGGGCTTATTCCTGTTATTCCTCCTTTTCGCCTCAACGGCAGCAAAGGCACAAAGCCTGACGCATACCTTCCGCAACACGTCTCTCTCCGACGCGCTCATCTGGATTGATAATGCTCAGAGCAATTACAAGATACATTTCATATTCGATGAACTGGAGGACTTCACCGTTACCACCTCAATACGTAATGCCTCTGTTGAAGATGCCGTAAGACAGGTTATCGGTTTCTATCCTATGCACACCACCTTCGAAAGAAAGGATATCTACATCGAGTGCGTACAGAAGTCGGGTACCAAGCTCTCCGGTCACATCGTTGATGAAAAAGGTGCTCCAATGCCATTTGCCAACGTATCACTTCTGTCTGTTGCCGACTCCTCTTTCATCACTGGCGGCGTGAGCAACGAGAATGGTGATTTCGTCATTCCTTGCCAGATGAAGCACATCATAGCCAAGATTAGCACCATCGGCTACAAGACCGTAATACGCAATGCTGCCGTAGGCAAGATGGGCACTATCACCCTCCAGCCTGAGACCTACACCATCAAGGGCGTGGAGATCAAGGGCGAGATTCCTCAGTATAAGATGGTGACTGGCGGAATGGCTGTCGATGTGCAGCACTCCGTACTTCACGACGTAGGCACAGCCGATGACCTCCTATCTATGATTCCTATGGTTCAGAAACGCGATGGCAAGTTCGAGGTTCTCGCAAAGGGTGAGCCTGAAATCTACATCAACAACAAGAAGGTGACTGGTGCAAACGAACTGAAGATGCTGAAATCCGCCGACATCAAGAATGTGGAGGTTATCACCGCTCCGGGTGCCAAGTATAACGCAGAGGTAAATGCGGTAATCCGTATCAAGACCTTGAAGCCACAGGGCGATGGTTTCAGTCTTTCTTTCTATAACCAGTCACGCCTCAACAACAAGTGGTATAACTATGACGACCTCACCTTGAAATACCGCACCAACGGACTGGAGGCCTTCGCCAACGTAGCCCTCGACAACGGCAACTACAGTACAGAGCAAGATGTTGACCAGGAAATCCATATCAGCAAAGATCTGTTTAATGCAAAAGCGATACTTCCAGTAAGAAGCACATGGACTACGCTCTATTACAAGGCAGGTCTCAGCTACGACTTCAATACTGACCACTCAATCGGTTTCAGCATCTCTTCACAACATATCTTCTCCAGCATTTTCAAGACCGATATGGAGCAGCACTATCAGAAAAACGGAGCTTTTCATGGCGATGTGCTTCTGCTTACTGATATTCGTGAAAAGAACAAACCTATATGGGAACTCAACTCCTACTATGTAGGCAAGGTGGGCAAGTTAGGTATCGACTTCAATGCCACCGTTCTGCGTAATTGTTCAGAGAACATTAACTATCAATACGAGCATAGTGAGGAACTCGGTAGCCGTCCTATCACCACCACCACCGACGACAAGAGCACTATGGCAGCAGGCAAGCTCGTGCTGACATATCCTGTTTGGAAAGGTGAGCTAACTGGCGGTTCAGAGGTTACGAGCACACAGAGGCACGGCAACAACCTCAACGCGGAGGGCATCATTCCAGCATCCGATACCGAGCGAGAAGAAAAGAACATCGCCGGCTTTGCAGAATATCAGATGCAACTGGGGCAATGGCACATGAATGCCGGACTGCGCTATGAGCACGTATCAACCAACTACACCTCATTCGGCGTCAAGCAGGAAGAGCCAAGCCGCACCTACAACGACTTGTTCCCTACCCTCTCAGCCGCTTGGCAGAAGGGTAAGTGGGGTGCTCAGCTAAGCTACACAAAGCGCATCACACGCCCGCAATACAGTCAACTGACCTCAATGGTGGTATATGACAGCCGTATGCTCTACGAAGGTGGCAACCCTATGCTGCGCCCTTCCATCCGTCAGGGCATCGACTTCATCCTCACCTATGCGTGGTTGAACTTCGCAACCGGTTTCACCCGCGAGAATGATTTCTTTACCCACACTGGCAAGATATACGACGAGGAGAACGAGATCATAATCCTTACGCCCGAGAACTTCGACCACCAAGACCGTGTATATGCCACCCTCACAGCATCTCCAAAGATTGGTATCTGGCAGCCTATCACTACCCTGCACTACTATCAGCAGATGTTCGATTCCGAGAAGTATGGTGCTCCAAAGAAGCTGAACAAGCCAGAGTTCTCCGCACGCCTACAGAACTGGTTCATCCTCGGCACCACCGCCAAGGCATTGCTCGACATCAACTATACTGGCAGCAACCACTGGGGAATGATGTATCGCGGCACCAGCTGCTCTGTCAACGCCCGTGTGCAGAAGACATTCCTCAAGGGCAACCTCATTGCCACCCTGTATGCCGACGACATCTTCCGCTCTGCACGCAACAACATGATCACCTACTACGGCATCGGTACCACCAGCAATAAGATATACACCTACACTCAGGCAGTAGGCATAACCCTGACTTACAACTTCAATGCTACAAGGAGCAAATATAAAGGTACCGGTGCAGGTAACGATGAGAAATCACGTCTGTAATAAGTTCGTATTACTATCAAGTTTATGTTAATAGTCCTCACATCCGAAAGGGTGTGGGGATTTTTTCGCAAGGCTCAACATTGCCCTCTAAATCTGACATATATTCGGAGATATTCAATCTCCGACTTCCCTGCATAGTGGGATTTTTACTACTTTTTTACGATTTCCTTGGATGTATTGGATTTTCTGTTTACTTTTGCAATTGAATAAAATATTCTTTATCAAAGATGAAACAAAGACTTTTCAATCTATTCGCATTTTTACTTCTGTGCACATGTATAATGGCACAGGACATTGATAATGCCAACAAACTAAATTTCACGCCAAAGGTCTGTGTTGGTGACAATTTTGATTATAGTTATGTGAAAGCCACAACTGTCGATGAAAAAACAGACACCATAGCTCGCAATTTCAATCTTACCGTCAGCGAAATCAACGATACCACAATCGTAATGAAACTCTATTTCATGAAATCGACAAATAGCAAAATGGATGTTGAAGATTCAAACAATCCTATGACTGGCGTCATGAAAAAAAGTATGAACAAATTGACATCACAAGAATATAAAGTGGCAATCGACAAAAAAACAGGCAAATATCTCGGCATATATGGTGGCAAGGTTATTGGACATAATCTTGCTGTTGAAATAATTGATTCCCTTACAAGCATGTCAAGAAAAATTGATACAGATATCTCTATATCTGACAATGACAATGGAGCTTTGCGTGCCAGCTTAGCATATCTTATGAACCCAGAGAGTATGTTTGAGGAATTGGTCGACGTATTTTGGTTTGGATATATCGCTTCATATCCCGAAAAGACAAGAAAAGACATAAGCAAAAATATCAAAATAACAGATGAAGGAATAATATACACAGAAGAAAACAAAGCTGAAAATTCCTCAGATGACAGAAGTGTAAAAATATTATTAGGCAAAGACAACATGCTATGTTCTTTCTACTCAATAGAACATGAGCAACAACAGATTTATGAAGAAGATGGTTCTAATCACATAGAGAACCATACAACAATTACAAAAATAGAAAGAATTAATTAACTGTAAAATCCGCGGTCCACCATTAGGATGAAGAAGGACATATAATATTGTTTTAAATCATATTTTAACGTGAGTTCGACGAATTCTATGAATGACAGCAATATTCATAGAACACAGACGTTTCGTAGCAAAAAAATCGTTCACCATGTTTCACAACACGGTGAACGTTTCAATTGCAACTAATATTCAATCATAATGGGCGAACTACTAAAACTTCCCCATTACGAGTGCAAAGATAACATTTTTTTTTAATATTGCAAACGTTTTCAATAAATCTTTTGCAAATTAGTGTTATTTCACACTTTTATTTAGTATAAAGACGGTTTTTTGAGCGAAAAAACGCGATTTTCTAGTCAAAAGGCAAAAGACAAAGGACAAAAGTCAAAAGCCAAGGGATATAGCCTTAGTCCTTCGACTTTTGCCTTTAGACTTTTGACCTTAGACTTTTGACCTTAGACTATTCATTTATCTCTTTTATGATCTGATTCGCGTTGTCGATGATTCGGAAGAACAGGCACAGGCCTATAATTCCACCAGCAACTATTCCGACGCCAAGACCGGCAGCCAGTGACCAGAACATCTCCATATTGTCGGAGAAACGGAAATACGTCTCAACAAACAGCCATATCAGCCAGATAGGCAAGAGCGCCACGCAGTTTATAAGGGTATAGCGCTTATAACTACTCTTGAAACGCGATACTCGCTGAGCCACCTCCAGTATGCTCGCATTCATCATTGCCTTGTCGGATATCATCCTCTTATAATATACCTCCATCGACATACAGTATATCATAAAGATATCCGTTACGATGACAAACAGCCACGACAGTCCCAGATTATAGTGGAAAGCCAACGGTGAGATACAGACCGTTATGAGTCCGCACACAACAGCGGTAAACATCTTCCGCTTGATATCACCAGTATGGGCATTTATGACACTATGTATGAGCTTGTCATTGACAATAGTCTGATTTTCAACCTTTTCCTTCAGAATGGTTATCTGGGAGCGCAGCTCCTCTAAATTCATTTCTTCCATAGTTCTTACTTGTTGTTTTGGTTAATTAACTGTTGCTTGATGCGGAAGAGCTTCACACCGACATTCTGTGGAGTAATGCCAATGACAGCAGCAATCTCGTCATACGACATATTCTCCAGCCACATCAGCACAATGGCCCTGTCCACCATTCCAAGCTTCTGAATACGTTCATGAAGTTGTCGTATCTGCTTAGTGTCGGCATCGTTATCCTCATACAGATTTACATCCATTGTGAGGGGGATTGCCTGCACACGGCGTTTCTTCTTACGTTCAGCAGATATACAGGAGTTAAGCGTCACACGATATACCCATGTCTCAATCTTACTCTCATGCCGGAATGCCTCATAGCCTTTCCACAGGTTGACAAGAGCCTCCTGAAAGAGGTCGTTAACCTCTTCCTCATCATTAGAGAACATATAGCACACAGTATATATGGTGCCTTTCTGCTCGCGAACAAATTGCGCAAATTCCTTTTCGATACTATTCATCGTCGTACTTGTTTTAACCATTTGACGCGCGGTCACAGCAATTTATTACATGAACTTGAAATTTTTTTCATAAAAAAAGCTCACCACTATAAAATGGTGAGCCCGAACGTTATATACGTTCACTTGAGTTTTGTACCTGCTATGGTGTACTTCGCATCACCATTAGCAATGATCACCTTGCCTTTATGTATTAGTTTCTTTGGTTTCAATATCTTGGAAGACGAGGTTTCTGAAATACCATCAATGGAAGTATAGCCATCATTGCCGTAGTAACCCTTTATAATGGCATCCTTCAGGTCAGGCATAGTCCATTTCAGATTCTGGCGATCCTCACGGTCCGACAGCATCATCCAATAGAATGTAGCTATACCCGCCTTCTTGCACTCCTCTACGAAATACTTCGCAAAATTCACCTTGTTCTGCTTGTACGATGTAAAGTAGTCATCCACATACTCACCATTCTCATCCTTCACATGGTCATTCGTAGTGCCCCACTCACCGAAGATCACAGGAGCCCTGTTCTGAAGATACTTCTTGATATCACTCAGCATCGTGGCACACTCAGTCATAGTCCATGAGAGATTATTCATATTCGGATAGTAATGAACCTGGAAAGCAATATGATTCTTTGCCTCATCTTTAGGATACTCAAGATTCTTCAAAGGTTCAAGCAGATGCTCATTCCAGTTGCCAGAGCCATTGCTTGCGCAGTATGAGTTTATAATGAGGTTGCGATATGAGTTATTACCACCCGTGGCACGAACAGCATCAACAAACGACTGCGCATACAGGTTAACCGCCTTGTATGAGTCTGCCGCAGAATCGGCATTATACTTTCCAGGAGCTGCAAATGAAGCAAAGCACCATGAACCGTAATCATCGAGAATCTCATTATATCCCTCAAACAGCAGATGCTCGTCATAGTCCTTAAACTCCGTGGCAATCTGCTTCCAGAGGTCTTCGAAAGTGTCCTTATACTTATTATAATTAGCGGTAGAAGCACGCAACCATGCCGTTGTAGCCTCACCAGTATCGTGATGCACATTGATGATGCAATACATACCGTTATTCACCACGTAGTCAACAATCTCCTTCACACGAGCCATCCACGCAGCATCCACCTGAGTAGGCGACCATGCAGAAAGGTCCCAGTTGAGGTCATTAACCTTAACACCCATGTGAGGATACCAAGTCACGGGAACACGGATAGCGTTGAAGCCCGCATCCTTGAACATCTTGATCAAAGCCTCGGTAGTGACTGGCTGTTTCCATGCCTTCTCGTAGTCAGAAGTCTTGCGTTGCGTATACTTCTCAATCCACATATTAGTTGTAGAACCCGAATTGGCATCAAGGGTATTGCCGAGATTCCACCCGACACGCATATTCTTAACGGCAGAAGTAGCGGTCTCAAATTCCTGAGCCAACACCTGCACAGAAGAAGCCAACAGCATAGAAGCTGCGAAAAGTAAAGATTTCATCATACAAAAAAATCTAACATCTTAATGTTTAAGGTCAAAGGTCAAATGTCAAAAGGTCTTAGGTCGAAAGGAAGCACAAACCGCCAGCACCTAACACCCGACACCTGAATTCGGGGACAAAATTACTCATATCTACACAAAACGTTATGACCTTATTTAGCAAAACATGACACTTTCTTGATGTCGGTCAATAATTATCCGCGAAAGAACCACCAACACATTATTATATATATGAATGCCCCCCGTTTTTTTAACGCCAACCCACTTGCTTTTGCCTGTTGAGCCTTTGGTGCGTCCGTATTCATGATGGAAAAAACTTCGCGACATAGCGAATTTCATTTGTAAAATCCTACAGAAAATCCTACGTTTATTGCAATCCGTATTGTGATTCTGTAAAAAATGTTTCGTTTACAATTATCGTCTATTTTTTTTCGAAAAATATTTGGTTGAATTAGCAAAAATACATAATTTTGCCAATGTAAAAACGCTAATAGCTGAGACAAAACCATGAGAGCATAAAAAAATGCAACTAATAAAAACAGGGGTAAAACTCAGCTTAATATAATAAAAAAAGGAATCACATTCTAAAAGGAAATAGATATGAAACGTATTATTTCATTCATAATGGTGACTTTGCTAACTGTAGTGTCAGCGCTTGCTAACATTGCGGAAGGTGTATCTGGAGACTGCAATTGGGTTATTGACAACGATGGTAACCTGACAATTTCTTCTGAAAGTGACGATATCGCTGACCTCGGAACATGGGTAGGTGATTCTGCTCCTTGGAGCAACTACAGGGATTCTATCACCACAGTTGTATTTTCTTCTCCAGTCAATGCCAAGACATGCGCATATATGTTCAAGGGTTGCTCAAACCTGAATGCGGTGTATCTCGACAACTTCTATACTAACGAGGTTACAGATATGAGCTTCATGTTTGCCGGCTGCACTTCACTTGAGGTTATTGAGTTCGACATGGCAGCGTCAGCACAGGACGATATGTTATCTCGCGACAATTTCCTTACCGGTAGCGTAACGAACATGGCCAGTATGTTCGAGGGGTGCAAGTCATTGCAGTCTTTCTTCGTTCAGAATCTTGATATTCATAGCGTGACGAATTTCAGCGATATGTTTGCCGGATGTTCTTCTCTTGATAACATGAACATCACAGTAAACAAGAACGCTAACGGTTCTTCTCTCACAGCTATCAACGACATCGAATAATGCATCAGGTATGGTGAAATAAGGATAAACTACAAGTAAAAGACGGATATTACAAGGCTCTCAGGGTGGCTCGGTTATGATGCACTCTGAGAGTTTTTTATTGCTGTCCGCTAAAATCATTATCTTGAGTTTTTCGAAGACCCACGGAGCATAGGGAAGGAACTCGCTTAGGTTCATCAAGCAAAAGCAAGTGTTCGCTGTGGTTAATCCCCAAAAAGGAAAACAGATGTATCGGATATATCGGAAAAGAATGATTGCGATATTAATGTGTCATTGATGAAAAATAACTTTGGAGTAATCTAAAAAACGTGAAATCACGATAATTGGCAAAGGAAATGCCCGGGTAGGAGAAAATGTGAAAAAATCACACGAATTGCTTTTTCGGGTAAAAAAACTTTGCGATATAATGTTTATGTATTAACTTTGCACTCGAAAATCAGAGACGGGCACCGCTCTGCGAGCGACAAACCCTATTTCCTTCGTGCGAGGAAGCACCCGAAAATCAGAGACGGGCACCACTTTACAAGTGACTATCCCTATTTCCTTCGTGCGAGGAAGCACTCGGAAATCAGAGACGGGCACCGCTCTGCGAGCGACAAACCCTATTTCCATATATTTGTCGTTCGTCACATTATTCGTGCAACTCATCACTCAAAGTTGGTCGTTTAAAGGCGATTCCGTAATTTTGTATTTCAGAGATTGTTTATGGGTCAATAATGGCAAAGAATATCAAACTGCAACTGAAACAACTCTACGTTGCCACATTCCTAGGTGTCGTGGTTCTTCCCTGTATGAGAATATGCACCGATGTCTATCGTAATGTGAAATACTGGGAAGTGAAGAGCCCTGGGTTTATTGCCTTCGACGTGATAGCAACGATTGTCGTATGCTATGTGTTCCTGTATATTCTTGGATGGTGGACAACATATACTCAGAAGCATCAGTCAAGTCTGTGGAAAGGGTATGGCGTAACCGTTGCCATTTCCTTTGCTGTTATTGGTTGCGATGCGGCAGTAAGGGCTTACCTGCAGTATCACGCATTCTACTCCATGAAAGAAATGAGCGTGCCTCTCGTAGTCTCGTCGCTCTTTGGCTGTATCTGTTACGGAATTCTGCGTCATAGCATAGATGAGGAAGAAAGGAGAAGATTGCAGATAGAACAAGCCGAACTGAAGAATGAACAACTTAACTCCGAACTACGTGCGCTTAGAACTCAGTATCACCCTCATTTCCTGTTCAATGCGCTTAACACTATATACTTCCAGATAGGACCAGAGAATGAGACTGCACGCCACACCATCGAGCTTCTCAGCGAAATTCTGCGTTATCAGGTTAACTGCGGCAGTGAGAAAGTTCCTCTGCAAAAGGAGATGGAATATCTGGAGAAGGACATAAGTTTCCGCAGACTGAGATGCTCTGACAGACTTAGCCTCAAAGTCGATTTCAGCACGATGGAAGACAATCAGAACGACATGATATATCCGCTTATGTTCACTCCCCTCGTTGAGAACGCATTCAAATATATAGGAGGCAACGAACTGAGTATTGACATCAAGATGTTCAAGACAGGAAATCAACTTACCTTCACCATTATCAACTCGGTTCCGCCCATCGATGCCCAGATGCCTCTCAAGGCAAAGACAGGAACCGGACTGGACAACCTGCGCCGACGATTGTCGCTGTTATATCCTGACCGTCACGCACTTGAATTAACGAGAAATAACGACTTTTACTCAGCAAAATTGACATTGACTCTATGATAACATGCTTTATAGTTGACGATGAGCCTATTGCCCGTCAAGGACTCAGAGAATATATCACGCGCGAAGGCGACATCAAGATTCTTGCAGAATGTGAGAATATCATTGAGCTTCGTATGCGTCTGCAGGAGATGTCGCCAGATATAATATTCTTAGACATCGAGATGCCATACGCATCAGGCATGGATTGGCTTAGCACCGCCAATACATCGTCTCTCGTCATCCTTACCACTGCATACGAGCAGTACGCCCTCAGGAGCTATGACTTCAACGTAGTCGACTATCTTCTCAAGCCGATTCCTTACGCACGTTTCTCAAAGGCCATAGTCAAGGCAAGGAAATTGCTCCAGAAAGATTTAGAAACTGAAGGTGTAGATTATATAGTGGTCAAGGTGACTCAGACAAAGAGACATAAGATTCTGTTCCGTGACATCACCTATATTGAGGCACAGCAGAACTATTGCAACATACATCATCGCGATGACACCACACTAATGGTTCGCACTACACTCAATAGTATTCTTGAACAACTGCCTTCAGATATGTTTTGTCAGGTTCATCGCTCATTCATAGTCAACAAAACGAGAATAACGAGTATGGATACAAGCCGTATCAATATCGATGGTGTCTCCATCCCAGTCTCACGAACCTACAAAGAGAAGCTATTGTAATGTGAGTTCGATGGAAAAAAGGAAGCGGATTTATCTGGTTTATCTGAAATTTATCGCGAAAATATTACTGCGCCAGCTATCAGAAAAATCAGATAAATCTGTTTCCCTTATTATTTTTAACATTCTAACAGCGCTCAGTTCGCAGAGATGTTTTTTACTCACAGCCTTTGAAAAGCATCGCAAGCGCTGAGCGGTAAAAGCAAGATTTTTTGCAAAAGCAAGACCTCACTTCCTGTTTCCCTTATAGGTCCGTTCCAGGTCCGTTGTAAATCCGTTGTAAATCCCATTTACCTCCCATCTCTGAAAGGGCGATAGAGTGGAGCTATAGTGGAGGCATGGCAAAGGCTGATTTTGCTATGCCCGGATTACAAGTGCATTTTTTTTCGCGAGAGTTTTTGTAGAGGGGGGTACACTTTGGCCCATTTATAGGTATAATGCTCTGACTGTCAAGAGATAACAAAGCGTGCACCTCCCCCCGAAGTGCACCTATGAAAAGAACGTTTTTAGGAGGGGGGGGTGCACGCAACGTAAATCACTGGTAATCAGTAGGGGAAAGGGGTAAAACAGGCAAAAGTGCACCCCCCTATTTAAATTCTCTCACGAAAAAATCGAAGGGAGTGTTATGCCTGTCAAAAAACAGCAAAAGGAGCTCCCTCAATATGAGAACGCCCCTAAAATAATAAGGGAAACAGATTTGTCTGATTCATCTAATAGCTGGCGCAGTAAGATTTTCGCGATTTATTTCAGATAAATCCGTTTCTTTTTCGTCGAACTGGCGTTAAAATAGGACAATCAATCCAATAGATTTCTTTGATACAATCATAAATTCCGATTTTTACAGGTTCATTTCTCTTTTGTAAAACGAGCTATCTCCTCGTT
>CACZCN010000016.1:0-106587 GCA_902779665.1 uncultured Prevotellaceae bacterium
CAAATCATCGCTCTTTCCTACGTTCTTTCTGCCTTCACAGTAGGTCCGTTTCAGGTCCGTTGTAAGTCCGTAGATACTCCATCGATGGAAGCGAACCCAGAGCGAAGGCATAGCGAAGGGAGAACGAAGGCACAACGAAGGTGAAGTAACTGCAAAGGTTACGAGGGATTACTTTATATTTTGGGTATATATTTTAATGTGAGTTCGACGAATTGTTTTTGTCGGATTGCGCCCTGAAAGGGCAAGGTTTACTCTTAGCCCAGGGCAACGCCCTGTGGTATTGGTTCAATACGGAAGCTGCGCCCTGAAAGGGCAAAAGCTCTAACATAAAATAATGCTTTTGCCCTTACAGGGCGAAATTGCCAACTTCAATGTACCTAGGGCGATGCCCTAGGCTATTAGTTCGTTAGCCTTGCAGGCTGTATCAGCAATTTCGTCGAACTCACGTTATTTTATTTTTTCCCTCTGTCATTGCCTTGTACATCTTGAATAGTTCGGCAACGCAGTCGCTTTCTGTGAAATCTTTTATTGGGAAACCGTATGCTTGCATCACGGCTTTGTCATTCTCTCGGTGCGCTTTCAGCAGTTCAGGAGGCATAAGTACAGGGTCGTACAAGTCAGCCAAAGAACTGTCGGGATATAGCGCACGAGCATCAAGAATTGCCTGTGCCGTTTTTTCTATCCTTGCCTGTTGTTCAGAAGTTGGAGTAGGCCAAGGGAATGTGTTATAGACAATTTCCTTTGAATAGCGATAATCGCTCTTTAATCGCCCACAAACAGCACGCATCCAAGCCATGTGTACATTTGATGTGAGTATTCCAAAGTGATATTTTGTTGCATTAGGTACTATTTGTACTGCATTACTTGAAATTGTATCAGAAGAGAGGAAGCCAATCGGCACGTATATTCTTTTTTCTGATGAAACTCCAGGAATAATCAAATAATCAACATCGTCAGGCTGCGTAATCTGAGCAAACAGATGTGGAACTTTGGCATATCCATTCGTCGTCTTGGCTTTTGATGCAAGGCGCATTTCACGAACTGCAGAAACCTTGTTGTATAGAGTCTTGCTATTCTTGATATCTGTTGGAGAGCATTTCTTCAACCATAGACACCAACGTTCTTTTCCCTTGATAAATTCCTCTGCGCCAATATACGGATGAAGATATTTTTCTGCGCCATCGGCTTTTT
The DNA here is from genome assembly GCA_902779665.1 of uncultured Prevotellaceae bacterium. Lineage (GTDB taxonomy): Bacteria > Bacteroidota > Bacteroidia > Bacteroidales > Bacteroidaceae > Prevotella. The sequence continues at coordinate 1,192 of CACZCN010000016.1, forward strand.
TCAGAATTTCCTCACGCTCTTCTGGTGAAATAACGAAATTACCTCCATCACGAGGCTGGTTTCCAAAGTTCATTTGGGGTACATCACATAATGGAGTCTTACTTGCTACGACAAAGGTGTCATCGCCTGCATGAAGATATGGACTTATATGTCTAACTTCATGTTTTGTGTCATTTGTAATGATGTATTTGCGCTTTCTGTCAAATAGAGAAAAACCTATAATTACGCAATGTACTGCTGCTTTCTCGCTAGCTTCCGACTCCCATTTGAATGTTGGATATGCTATGTTGATTTTTACTTTGTAATCATTAAGCAATACATTCCAGAGAATAGGAACTTGTGCACCTTGGCTGATGGAATTGGTAGAAACAAATGATGCTTCGACTTTTGTTCCTTGGATAAGTTGTGCTGCTTTTTTATACCAACCAGATACATAATCCAAATCCTGCACGTCCTTAATCTTGCCAAACAAATCTTCAATGTCTTTTTTCTGAGGACTACCTTGTTCCATCATTCTTGCTCCTACAAATGGCGGATTTCCGATGATGTAGCTGAGTTTGTCCTTTGGCGCAACTTCCTCCCAGTTGATACGTAGGGCATTGCCTTCCGTGATGTTATTGTAGGATTTCAGAGGGAGATAGTTGTTATCGAACTGGATGATGCGCTCTGTCTCATTCAGCATCTGAGACTCTGCAATCCACAATGCTGTTTTAGCTACGGAAACGGCAAAATCGTTGATTTCTATGCCGTAGAACTGGTGAATATGCACCTTTATAGGACTGATTTCCTCAAAGCCTACGCCTTTCTCCATAGAGAATAGTTCCTGAATGATTCTGTTCTCCAATCGACGGAGCGAGATGTAGGTCTCAGTTAGGAAATTGCCAGAACCACAGGCAGGGTCGAGGATTACGAGGCTTGCAAGCTTGTCCTGTAAGGCATATAGTCGCTGGGTGCGTGGCTTTCCCTTTGGGCGCACTCTGATGTCGTCAAATTCTTCGTTGAGGTCGTCCATGAAGAGCGGGTCGATAACCTTGTGGATGTTCTCTATCGAGGTGTAGTGCATTCCACCCTTACGGCGCGTCTCGGGGTTGAGCGTTGACTCAAACACGGCTCCGAAGATAGTAGGGGAGATGTCGCTCCAGTCGAAATCCTGTGAGGCGTGGCGTATGAGCAAATCGGCTGTTTCCTGTGTTATCTGCGGAATATCCTCGCCTGGTTGCTGTGAGAATAGCGAACCGTTGACGTATGGGAATGCCTTTAGGTTTTCGCTTAGGAAACGGCTACGCTTCTCTATTGGCGTGTCGAGGACTTCAAACAGTTCCTTTAGGGCAACACGCAGATTCTCAGGCTTGTAGCTTTGCAGATAATCGGCAAACTGGTCTTTGGCGAATATATCTGCATCCTCGGCATAGAGGCAGAACACGAGGCGCACGCACAGCACGTTGAGGGCATGGAGGTCTTCCTGTGTAGTCTCACCCTCATATTGAGCCAGAAAGGCATCGTAGAGCTTGCCTACAATCTCGCCAGCCTTCATGCTGACCTCCATCTCGTGCCTCAGATTCACATCCTTATCCTCAACGAGAAACAGGAGTTTGTGGGCTTCTTTTGGCAGGTTTTCAAGTAGAATCTCAAACGGCTCACCCTGTGGCTGCTCCATGTCGTAGATAAGGAACGACTTGAAGTTGCAGGTCACAATCCATCGTGGGCGCATGGAGTAGGGTAGTTCGGCGGCATAGCGCTTGGCTTGGGCAAAAGAGGTGAGGCTTTTGCCGTCCGACTGCTTGATAGGCGCTCTGAGGTTCTTGTCGATGCTCTTCTGCTCTATCATCACATGAGTAGTTTTGATATAGGCATCGATGAATGATGTATGGTCGAGTTTCACCTGATCCTCGAAGCTGATAATCTCGGAGGGAGTCTCAACGTCAAGAACATCTGTCAGAAGTTCTATCCAGAACATCTGACTCTCGCCTTTCTCATATCCCTTGCCTGTCCAGCGTTCTACGAACGCCTTTATCTTCTCCTGTGTCGCCTTGTTGCTCATTGCTTATTTCTTGTTTAGATTGTGTAGATTTATTCCTATCTGCAAAGGTAGTGATATTTCTCTACATCTCAAAATAATCTCCCGTGTTTTTGTATTACAATTGAAAAATATCATTTGCTTAGGCTCATCAAGCTGAAGCAAGTCGTAGAAGTTCATCGAACTAACGTTAAAAAAATTGCCGCTCATAGGTTTCCAAATGGATTTCCTATGAGCGGCATTACTATATCTTATCCTCCGTTTTTGAGGGTTTTGTTTACTTCAAATTCTCCGCAGCTTTTTTATCGGCTTCTGCCGCTTTCTTGTTGGCCTGCTCATTAGCTTGTCGGGCACTACTCTTGCGATGATAACCTTGTATTTCTCCATGATGCATGAGAATGAGTGTGTCGTTTGTCATCTTCACATAATCGAGAGTATCGAAGGTTGGCTTTGGAGGTTGAGCATCTTTGTGGTCTTCCGTTTTTGGTTGTCTCTTTTGAGAAACAAGGATAAGCTTGCCGTTCCATGAGAACCATTGAACATAGTGTTTTACCTCTGGGTATTCCACAGGACTGTCATCGTCAGCTCCAGCACTACGTCTAACCCTTCCTACGGGCTCTGCATTATGGCTTCGCTTTAGTGAGAATCCATATTCACGAGGTACCATGTATAGTGCTTTCTCGGAGTCGGGCATCTGTTCCATGATACTATTCTCCATCTTCTTTTGCATACGCTTGCTAAGGTGTTTGAAGTCCTTGAAGGTCGGCATGACAGTATATGTCCATGTGCCTTTGAGCTGGTCAAGGTTTACAACCGTTGTGGCAACTGTAGTGTCCTCTTTGTCGAGTACGAGACCTACCCAGTCGCCTATTTCCGGATGACCGATAATCCTATGGTTCTTATGGGCATCTATACATGAGTATTTGATTGGATCACCACCGCTGAATGGATATACGACGATGTTGGAATCGGATGTTCCTTCACAAGCAAGGCCATAGATCATGGAATCACCGACAATCTGTTTTGATACATCGACAGGTGTCTCGACGTTTACGGTTGGCTCTTCTTTCTTTCCGCAGGAAATCATGGTCAGAAATGCTGCGAAAGTGGCAAAAAACAAGTATTTAATCTTCATGAAATAGTTGTTGTATTTGTTTTCAATGTGCAAACTTACACATTTTTTTTCAAATTATCGATAGTAAGCCCTGTTTTTTTGTTAATAAATATGTGACAAGGGCGTTTTTTTGAAAGAAAATTATTAACTTTGCACTCTGCAAATACTTTTTTTGATTATGTTAGCAACAAAAAATGTATATTTGTGTTATATTATTATAGTGTAAAGTAAAAAGATTATTCACCATAAATATAAATGAAAAGATATATTTTTGCGCTGCTTCTGGCAGTAATCAGTTTTTCTACAGTGTCGGCTCAGTCATCTATGACGGATGATCAGGTAATGCAGTTCGTGCTCAAAGAACGTAGTGCTGGAACTTCACAGGCTCAGATTGTCACAAAACTCATGCAGAAAGGCGTTGACATCAATCAGTTACGTCGCATTAAGGCAAAGTATGAGCGTCAAAGCAAGGATGGAGGTCTGGGACTTGTGAAGGATGAGACCGTAGGTAAAACCGAGGATGGTATGCGCGTGAACAACGGCGATACAAGAGAGACTCTGGCAATGAAGGGCAGCAAGAGCAAGTTGAAAGGAAAGAATAGTAAGTATAATAAGTATAACAAGTACAAGAAGAAAAACAGCAAGTCAACAGATAATGATGTGAACGAAAAGAGTTCACAGAGAGTTGGAGCTGTAAAGTCAAAGAAGATAAAGACTTCGAATGGTACATATGAGGATGAAGACGATGAATTCTTTGATGAGATGAATAATGGGGTGGGGGATCTGCTCAGTGACGAGTTCCTTCCAGAGGATTTTATGATGGAAGATGAAGATCCTACTCTCTATCGTGGTCGTAAGGTGTTTGGTCGTGATATCTTCAATAAGGAAGACCTTACTTTCGAGCCTGTAATGAATATCGCTACTCCGCAGAGCTATGTGGTGGGTCCTGGTGATGAGGTGAAGGTTGATATCTATGGCGCATCTCAGAAATCATCTACCTATACAGTAACTCCTGATGGTGATATTGTTATTGATGGCTATGGACCGATAAACCTTAGCGGACTCACTGTGAAACAGGCAAATGCACGTCTACGTTCAACTCTTGGTTCACGTTACAGCAGCAGTTCAATAAAGCTTACACTAGGGCAGACACGTACTATAACAGTCAATGTGATGGGTGAGGTGCAGAATCCGGGAACCTACTCGCTCTCGGCTTTTGCAAGTGTGTTCCATGCCCTTTATATGGCAGGTGGTGTGAGTAGTATCGGTACCTTGCGTAGTATCAAAGTGTTCCGTAATGGCAAGGAGATAAGTGTGGTTGACGTGTATGACTATATACTCAATGGTAAGCTTTCTGGCAATGTACGTTTGCAGGATAATGATGTCATTATGGTTGGTCCATACGAATGTATTGTCGATATTGCCGGAAAGGTGAAGCGTCCGATGTACTATGAGATGAAGAAGAACGAGAGTGTTCAGACACTCTTGAAATATGCCGGAAGCTTTGCCGGAGATGCATATACGAAGTCTGTACGCGTTGTCCGTAAGAACGGAAGTCGCTATGGAGTATTCAATGTTCAGGAATTTGATATGGGTTCATTCCATCTTGCTGATGGTGACTCTGTAACGGTGGATTCCATCATTCCACGATATGAGAATATGGTAGAGGTGAAAGGTGCTGTGTTCCGTCCTGGTATGTATCAGTTGGGTGGTAATATCACTACCGTTCGTTCTCTCATCGAGAGTGCTGATGGCCTGACAGAGGATGCGTTCACTAATCGTGGTGTGATTCATAGAATGAAGGAGGACAGAACGCTGAAAGTGATAAGTGTTGATGTTCAGGGCATTCTTGATGGAAAGACAGCCGATATTACTTTGAAGAACGAGGATGTGCTTTTTATTCCTTCAAAGTCGGAACGTCAGGAGAACCGCACGATTACCATTCATGGAGAAGTACTTTATCCTGGTGTATATAAATATGCTGATAATGAGACACTGGAGGATTTCGTTCTTCAGGCAGGAGGCCTGAAGGAATCGGCTTCTACGGTGAAGGTTGATGTATCTCGTAGAGTTTCTAATCGTAAAGCTCTGACCCGTGACTCGCTTATTGCCAAGACATACAGTTTTGCTTTGAAGGATGGGTTTGTAATTGACGGTCAGCCTGGATTTACCTTGGAACCTTACGATGAGGTATATGTAAGAAAGAGTCCAAGCTATTTGGTTCAGCAGAATGTAAGTATTGAGGGCGAGGTGAATTTCCCTGGTACATACGCGCTTACGAAATCGGAGTCACGTTTGTCTGATATTGTGAGGGCATCGGGCGGTACCAACAAACTCGCTTATGTCAAGGGCGCGCGTCTTGAGCGTCGCATTACTCCTGAAGAACGTACTCGTATGGAACAGGTGCTGAAGATGGCTCAGTCGCAGACAGCTACAAATGATACTATAGATATCGACCAGCTTGATCTTGGTGATACCTATTATGTAGGTATTCAGCTTGATAAGGCTATTGAAAGCCCAGGCTCAGACTACGACCTTACACTTCGTGAAGGTGATCGTATCATAGTGCCTGAATATACTAATACTGTTAAGGTGAGTGGTAATGTGCTCTATCCTAATACTATCGCATACAAGAAGGGCAAAGGTGCCCGCTACTATGTCAATCAGGCTGGTGGTTGGGGAGCTCGTGCCAAGAAGGGTAGTACGTATATCGTTCACATGAACGGTACGGTGAACCAGATGGGTAAAGGAGAAAAGCCTACACCTGGTTCTGAGGTCATAGTGCCAACAAAACCGAAGTCGGAGTATAATAAGCTCCAGATGTGGCTAGCTGTAGCTTCATCAACGGCATCTATAGCGACAATGCTTGTTATGATAGCCAATTTAGTAAAATAAAAATATAAACACTTATTTAATGAAGAAACCTGTTTTTGCCCTTTTGTGTTTGTGCTGTACTTCGGCATTTGCTCAGGGCAATTCTGGAGACTCTCTTTCCATAGAGTTGGAAATGCAGGGATCATACAGTAATTCACGGACTCCCCTTTGGCTTAATGCCAATAAATACGGCCTCAGCAGTCTTACTGCTTCAAATGGTTATGTGCGTGGTATTGCCACGTACGGCAAGGATTTCCTAAATGGAGACCTTGATTTGAAGGTTGGTGCTGATATCGCTATTCCGATAGGATATAAGATTCAAGGATACGATTCACATTATACGCAGAATGTCATCATTCAGCAGGCATTTGTTGAGACAAATTGGAAATACGGTGTTCTCACAATAGGTGCAAAGCAGCAGCCTATGGAATTGAAGAATAACGAATTGTCGAGTGGTTCGCAGACTCTTGGTATTAATGCAAGGCCTATCCCTCAGGTACGTCTGGGACTTAATCGCTATTGGCCGGTTCCATATACAAGGGACTGGCTCAATATCAAGACGCATATCGCATTCGGTATTATGACCGATGCTCCCTGGGAGACATCCTATGCGAAGGGAAGCGAATATAAATACAATCGCTATACCCGCTATCATGAGAAAGCCGGCTATCTCCGCATTGGTAATGAGGATAAATTCCCACTCACTTTGACTCTCGGCCTTGAGATGGCTGCCCAGTTTGGTGGAAGTGTCTATAATTGGGTCGGAACTGATGAGAATGGCTGGAAAGGTGGTTCCAAGAAGTTTAAGAGCGGACTATCCGACTATTTCCATGCGTTTACCGGTACTGGTGCAGACGCAGGTGAGGATGTCTATTCAAATGCAGAGGGAAATCAGCTCGGAAGTTGGGTTGCCAGACTCAACTGGAATGATGAGAACATAGAAGTAGGAGCGTATATAGACCACTTCTTTGAGGATCAGTCAGGTATGTTCTTCCTTGACTATGATGGGTATGGTCAGGGAGAAGAGTGGGATGTTAAGAAAAATAACAGCTACTTCCTTTATGATATGAAGGATGCTTTATATGGCATAGATGTGAAATTGAAGAAATTTCGCTATATCAATCAGGCGGTAGTGGAATATATCAATACACGTTATCAGAGCGGTCCGGTATATCATGACCATAATAGGACATATCAAACCCACATATCTGGACGCGACAACTATTATAACCATGCATCCCTTCCTGGATGGCAGCATTGGGGACAGGTTATCGGTAACCCGTTATTTACTTCTCCTGTCTATAATGAAGATGGATATATCGGTGTAAGAAACAGCCGTTTCAAGGCATGGCACTTTGCTTTGGCTGGTGATCCTGCAGAAGGTCTTCATTATCGTGCTATGCTTACATGGGAAAAAGGGTGGGGTACATATGATGATCCATATATCCATCCAAAGGAAAATACGAGCATTTTGTTTGAGGCTATGTATAGATTTCCTAAAACAAGGTTCGTATGTTCTTTGGCTTATGGTTCTGATTTTGGTGAAATCCTTGGTGATAACACTGGCGTTCAGATGACTGTTAAATACATAATTAAATGAAGAAAATAGTATCTATAATTATATTTGTAGGGCTTCTTTTCGCAGCTTGCGATACAACATCGTCAGATAATGATGAGTTGGATGGCTTGTGGTATTTGACTCAGGTTGATACTCTCTCTAACAACCATTCTGTTGATTATAGAAACAAGCGAATCTTTTGGTCTTTCCAAGGAACTCTTGCTCAATTTAATTGTGCAGATAATATAGATTATTATATGAGTTATTTTACTTATACTGAGGGAAGACTTGAATTTAAAGACATGTTCTATTACGATAGAGTAAATGGGGATAGTATAATAAATTCCCAAACTCTTGATCAAATGCGTCCTTTTGGTATAAATAGTCTCAACGAGAACTTTATAATTAAGAGTATAGGTAATAGCAATATGATTTTGCAGGATAATGAACTGCGACTTCATTTTGAGAAATATTAATTCGTACGATAATGAGTTCGGAAAAGAAAATCATAAATATAAACGTTGTTGATCTTGTAAAGATGCTCAAGGCAGACAAGAAGCAACTTAGAAATTATTGTGGTGTCGCCATTGTAATAGGTCTTATTATTGCTTTTACAACTCCAAAGACTTATAAGAGTACGGTTATGCTTGCTCCTGAGGAATCAGGACAGGGATTTTCCGGTAGTATATCTTCTCTGGCTTCTATGGTCGGAATGAACATGAAAATCGGTCAGACTGGTGATGCTTTGTATCCTGAGATATATCCGGATCTTGTTTCTTCGACAGATTTTATAATTGGTCTTTTCCCTATTCAGGTCTCTACAATTGACGGTTCCGTAAAATGTGATTATTATACATATCTTACAAAACATAAGAAAATAGCTTTGGTGGATTATCCCAAGCTCGCTATTTCATGGTTGGTGAATAAACTCAAGAAGGAGGAATCCATTCATAATGGAACCTCAAAAGCACGTGGTCCAATTTGGCTAACCAAAGAACAGGATGAAATAGTAAAGGGCATCGTTGACGATGTGGATTGCTCGGTAGATAAGAAAACAAATGTGATTACAATAACTGTTAAAGACCAGGATCCATTTATAGCAGCAACTATGGCTGACTCTGTTAAACAACATTTGCAGGCAGCAATAACTGACTATCGAACAAAGAAAGCACGCATAGATTTGCAGTATATGCAAAAGCTGTTTTCTGAAGCCAAGCAACAATATGATCAAGCACGACGATTGTATGCAAGTTATGCCGATGCAAATTTGGATGTTAATCTTCAGTCTTTCAAAAGTAAGGAAAATGATCTTGAGAACGAGATGCAACTGAAGTATAATATATATACTACTCTTGTAGAACAACTGCAGCTTGCAAGGGCTAAAGTACAGGAAAGAACTCCTGCATTCACGGTTGTTCAGAGTGCTACCGTTCCGATAAAACATAGTAGCAGACCGAAGATTGTGACACTTTTAATTTGGTTGTTCCTAGGCTTTATGCTCAGGTTTATTATCCTTTTCTGGAAGAACAAAGAATCTTTTATTAATGCTTAAATTCCTTCTTGAAGAATCATCCATACATAACAGCATCAATTATATCCACATTGTTAGCCTTTGTGGTATGGTTTTTTATGCCCAAAGAGTATTCGGCGGTTATAAAGGTTAGTGATGAGTATAAGGAGGTTGACTTAGCTATCGGTCTTACTAGGATTTCTGCAAAAATAAATGATGCTTTAGGTACAGCCGATAAAGGTATTAATGATTTGAATGTATATAGCCAGGCTATTCGTACAGAAGATTTTGCAAGAGCAATATCACACAAGAAAATACCATGTAAAAACATCACATATGGTGATTGGATAATGCAGAACCGCCATTTCTGGCAATCAAATGACACTATAGAACTGATTGCTGATAATATAGAATACAATGTTAATGGCAGGCAATCTACTCTAACGGTACAATTTACAGATAGAGACCCTCTTGTTGCGTATCAGATGCTGGATTCATGTATCGCGCATCTTCAGGATATAATTACAATTTCTCGAAATAAAATGGCTCAGGCAGCCATGCAGAATGCTGAAAGAGAACGTGAAAGAGCTGCTGCAAAGTATCATGAGGCGGAGAAGAACTATAATGCTTATGCTGAATCCCATCAGGATTTGGAAATGTCGCAATATAGGCAGGATATGATATCACTTCAAAATGAAGTGGATTTGGCATATAAACATTATCAAGAAGTTACTGGGCAATATACTCGTCAGCTCTATCTGAAACAGAGAGCATATTGTTCTTTTGCAGTTGTGAAGGCAAACACAGTCCCAATTAAAGACACTCGTAATTTTGCTCTTATATTTTTTGCATTCTTATCCTTGGCTCTTCTCTTTGCCAAGGCGTTTGTGTTGTATAGAACAAAGAATATTTCTATCGATTTCGGTGATTTCTTCTCTCCATGGTCTTTGACCATATTCATATGGGGGGCTGATATTATATTGTATTTCCTTCAAGGAGAGTTATATCCTTTGGGACCAATGTTTATAAAGTGTTTTATATTATGGATAATTACCATAATTCCATCATCACTTATTAGTTATTGGTTGTCAGAGAAAGAGAAAAATCCAGTGTGGGATAAATATAATGTGATAAATGTATCAAAGACTGTGTTTAATGTTTGCTGTGTTTTTGCTACAATAATTACTGTATTATATATTAAGCGTGTATGGGATATTGTAAGTCAGTTTGATACAGTTGACTTATTATATAACATACGAACGTATATTGTTCATGATAACTCTGCCATAGGATTATTGTACCATATACAGGGACTTAACTTTGCTCTGTTTATAGTTGGAATATGGTTATATCCTAAAATTTCCAAATATCAACTTGCATTTATTTTTATTCTTAATATAGCTTTTGAGATTGCACGTATGGAGAAAAGTGGTATCTTGATTATGATACTCGGAGTCTTGTACGTGCTGTATATACGTAAAGTAATAAAAGTACGTTCCATATTTATCACACTTTTAGGAACAATCGTGCTTTTTTATTTCTTTAATATGTCAAAGGAAAAGTCGGATACTACAGACGTGACATCTTTTGTCGATTTCTTTGGAATATACGTTACATCACCTATTGTCGCGTTTGACTATTTGCATCCTGATTTGTCCGGTAATTTTGGAGAGAACACATTCAATATCATATATCCATATCTGAACATGCTTGGGTTTAATCTTCAATATACAGACAGACTTCAGGAATTTGTGTTTGTTCCTGTTATCACTAATGTATATACCATAATGCAACCGTTTTATAATGATTTTGGCGTTATCGGAATTCCATATTTTGGAATTATGTATGGTGCGCTGTTTGGTTGGGTGTATCGTAGGTCTCGTGAAGGGAATCCTGTATATATATGTATATACACATATTTGGTTGAAGTCATCCTTATACAATTCTATAATGAGAATTTATTGCAGAACATCATACTCTTCATCGAGTTTGTTGTTTGTGTTATAATGTTGACCGGAAGGTATCGTCTGTCATTTGTGAAATCAAATAATACAGAGTTATGAATAGTACACCATCTCGTACCAAACGACTTATGAACAATATAGTTGCCTCCTTTTTGGTGAAAGGATGGTCATCAGTCGTTGTCTTGCTTATGGTGCCATTAACTCTGTGTTGTCTTGGTGAATATCAAAATGGTGTATGGCTTACCATAAGCAGTATGCTTGTTTGGATTGACCAAATGGACATCGGGTTAGGTAATGGATTGAGAAACAGTCTTGCTACTCTTATTGCTAAAGGAAAAGTTGAGGAGGCTCGTCAAGTTGTCAGTTCTACACTTGCCATGTTGTGTTGCATCGTAATACCTGTTATGGTTGTGTTGTGCATTGCAATCTGGTACACTGATGTTTTCTCTTTTTTGAATGTTGATGAGACTGTGATTCCTGATCTGCGGATTGCGCTTTTTATCTCTGTGATATTGGTTTGCATTACATTTGTACTAAAATTTATTGGTAATGTGTATATGGGAATGCAGTTGCCTGCAGTAAGTAACCTAATCATAACATTGGGGCAGACTTTAGCACTGTTTGGGACTTGGCTTTTATTGAAGACAGGCAATGTTGGTTTCCTCAGTGTTGTCATAGTCAATGTGATATCTCCATTGATTGTTTATCTATTGGCATATCCATATACATTCTATATCAAATATTCGGAACTACGACCTTCTCTTGATAGTGTAAATATAAAGATAGCATTTCAACTGGGTAATGTCGGCCTGAAATTCTTCTGGTTGCAGATAGCTGGTGTTATACAGTTTATGACTGCGAACATACTTATCTCCAAATTCTTTACTCCAGCAATGGTAACTCCTTACCAGATAAGCTATCGTTATATGAGTCTTGCCATGGTTGTGTTTTCTGTTGTTTGTATGCCATTTTGGAATGCAACGACTGATGCATATACTCGTGGTGATATGGATTGGATAAGGACGGCAAATAAACATATGAATAGAATGATTATTGTTATAGCATTAGGTTTGCTCGTCATGATATTGGTTTCTCCATGGGTGTATGATATTTGGATTGGCAATAAATCGCATGTACCTTTAAAAATGACGATAATGATGGCACTTTATATATTTCTTCTGATACTCAGCATGAGATATTCATATTTCCTAAATGGCATAGGTGCTCTACGTCTGCAGATGTATATGACTGTGATGACAATTGTATTTATACCATTAGCATGGGGGGTAAGCTACATTACTCATAGCATTATTTGGTTTATGGGTGTTATGGGTTTTTGTATAGCACCAAGCATATTGGTTAATATGTTGCAATTTAGCAAAATAATGCATAATAAAGCCACTGGTATATGGAGAATATAGGGAATAACAACATATCAATTGTTACAATATCTTATAATTGCAAGGATGATTTGGAGAAAACGATTCAAAGCGTGATATCTCAATCCTACATTTATAAGGAATATATCATTGTTGATGGTGGTAGCTCAGATGGTACTGGAGAGGTTCTAAATAAGTATAAAGATGCTATAGACATATGTATCAGTGAACCTGATGATGGTATATATGATGCACTTAACAAAGGGGTTAAAAATGCTTCAGGAGAGTGGATTATATGTTTGAATGCGGGAGACGTTTTTTCGTCAGATAGTGTCTTGGAAGAAATATTAGGAAAGAAAATTCCACAGGAAAAAACAGTTCTTTATAGTGATTTCTATCTTGTATATCCAGATGGACGAAGACTAGAAAGAACTACCGATAGAAATAAGGGTGAGATACATCATCAGAATTTAATTTACCGAAGGAACCTTCATCTGACATTCGGATACTATATTATTACACATCCATATATTGTCAGTGATCTTCTTTTCTTCTTAGCAATACCAGAATCTCAGTATCTGAAGTTGAAAGGTCATATTGCAGATGTAAAAGCAGGAGGGGTGTCTGATAATCTATGGTGCTTAATTCAATCATGGGCAGCCAAGGTCATCTATGGTATAGATACCATTCCTCATATATTCTACCTGTATGTAAAAACAAAAATGGTATATACTCTTGGTAAGTTGAAAATCAAATAGTTGTGATCTATGGAGAGATGCAAAGACATAGCCATATTGATGGCAACATACAATAGTGACCGATATATATCGGAACAATTGGATTCTATATTTTCCCAAACATATCAAAATTGGCATCTGTATATTCATGATGATGGATCAACAGACAATACCCAAGAGATATTGTCGCAGTATGTAAAAGCTAATCCAAGTAAGATAACAATATTGGATTATTTACCCCAGGGCAATGCCTATGCTAATTTCATGAGTCTGCTATCAAGAGTTGAAGCTCCATTGTATATGTTTTCCGACCATGATGATGTTTGGCATAATGATAAGGTCGCAAAAAGCTATGAAGCATATAACCGTCAGAAAATATTAACAACAGAACGCCCTATTATAGTTCATAGTGACCTATGTGTCGTTGATGAGAATTTGCATGTAATAAATCCCTCATTCTGGCAAATGGCAGGCATTCATCCTGAGATGTTTAATAGGAAAGGTAGTCGTATAACTAATATTGTAACAGGATGTACTATGCTTTTTGACAATCTTACGAAACAATGTGCTATAGGTCGTACGCCATATGGAGCACCTTTACATGATGAGTGGATAACTGTATGTGCCTGTGCTAATGGCGGGGTGGTTGTACCAGTTTGTGAGTCATTGATTGATTACCGCCAGCATGGTGATAACACACTTGGGGCTGAGGCGTGCTGCAATACAAAGACTAATGCATTTTATGTTTCGCATGTGTGGATGCTTCTTAAGGAAAACATAGAAAACTATAAGACATTAAGAAGTGCAGGCTATGGCTCTTTTCTGAAGTATATCTTCAATAAATTCTATAACTTCATATATTATCACGTAAAGTACTAATAGAGGGTATGAATCCGAAAATTATAGCGATGTATCTTCCGCAGTATCATCAGATACCAGAGAATGATGCTTTTTGGGGGAAGGGTTTCACTGATTGGGTGACAGTTAAGGAAGCTCAACCTTTATTTGAAGGGCATAATCAGCCGAGAATTCCGGTTGATGATAATTATTATGATCTTTCGCTAAGGGAAAATATTGTTCATCAGGCAGAACTTGCAAAAGAATATGGAGTCTATGGATTCGGAATTTATCATTATTGGTTCAATGACGAGAAGAATCTGCTGACAAAGCCTGCCGATATCATTCTGGAAAACAAGGATATTGATACACATTATTTTTTTGCATGGGACAATATCAGTTGGAAACGAAGCTGGAGCAATGTTTCCGGTAATGACTGGTCACCAGCTGCGGATAAGAATAATTCTGTGGATAATTCTTCTAGCAATGAAACAGGTATGCTTATAGAGTATAGGCTTGGTGCTGAGGAGTCGTGGAAAAAGCATTTTGAATGGTTATTGCCACATTTTCGTGATGAAAGATACATAAAGGTTGATGGCAAGCCTATGTTTGTTATTTACCATTGCTCAAAGGAAATCTTAGCAATGTGTCAATATTTTGATTATTTGGCAGAGCAAAACGGATTTCCTGGTATTTATGTGGTATTCCGTAAGGGGGTGAATCCTCGTATAACCAAAGGGCAAAATATATTCCTCTATGAGCCGAGTGCCTCTTCATGGGATCTGTTGCCTAAAAAGATTTACCGTCGTGTATTGAAGCAGCTGGGAATTAAGTATGGGCCAAAGACTTTCCAATATGATAAGGTGTGGAAAAAACTACTTGATACCATGGCTTCTCATCCAGAGAAAACATTTATACCGAGTGCATTTGTAGGATATGATGATACCCCGCGTAGAGGGAAATACGGAACAATTATCAAAGGGCAGACACCCGAAAAATTCGGAATATATCTTAATGAGCTCATGCGAATAGTTGCTTCCCAGAATAAGCCTTATATTCTACTTACTGCTTGGAATGAATGGAGTGAAGGCGCATACCTTGAGCCTGATACTATAGACTCGTATGAATATCTTAAAGCTGTAAAAAATGCGACTTGCAATTGATTGTAGATTAATCGGTGAAACAGGCATAGGCACATTCATAGAGAATGTGCTGAACAATATTGTGCTACATACGGAAAATGAGTATGTGCTGATTGGGAATGCTGATAAACTGGCAAGGTATCAGCAACAAACCAATTGCATGGTCGTGAAATGTTCATTTCGCAGTTTCACTCCTGCGGAATTATTATGTTTCCCTATACGTGAAGTTAATGCATGTGATGCATTTTATACACCCAACTTTAATCTTCCTCTTGGTGTAAAAGTACCAGTATTTTCTACCATTCACGATATTCTGTTTTTCGAGACAGAGAATTTCGCTTCCGGAATACATATGATGGCTTTGAAATGGTATGTGAAACGTGCATTAAAGGTCTCACATACCGTATTTACCGTGTCAGAATTTTCAAGAGAGAGAATTAGAGAATATTTCCATTCGCCAGTGAATATACAGGTTGTACATAATGGAATCAGTGCCCATCTGAGGGAATATAAAAGAATACATGGATATAATGGAGAAAAAAAAGGGATAGTCTTTCTTGGAAGTATCAAGAAACATAAGGGACTTCACGTGCTGTTGGAGGCGTATAATAAACTGCGAGTAGAGGGTAGGGATTGCCCAACCTTGACTGTTATTGGCCATGTGGATTTCCGTACCAAGGATAAAGAAATTCTAGACGTTATCAATAAGAATAAGGATTGTGTGAATTTCCTTGGTGCTGTTGATGACAAGACTCTTTATGATGTGCTTTCGCGCTCAGCTGTATTAATATCCCCTTCTTTCTATGAAGGTTTTGGAATCCCACCGCTTGAGGCAATGTATCTTGGTACCCCTGTTATTATTTCTGATATCCCAGTGTATAAGGAAGTGTATAAGGATTTACCTGTCACTTTTTTCAGAACTGGAGATGTACAAGATCTATATCTTAAACTTCGTGGCTTTGTAAGTAAACCTTTGGATGTCAGTGAGAAAATTGACAAGATGTATAACTATGCTGCAACGGCAAAAGACATACTTTCAATCATTGAGAGATCTATAAATGTTTAAGCATTTTTCTATCATTTTTTCTTTCCTGAATACAGTCTCATAGCGATTTCTTGCGCCTTGTGCCAATCTATTATAAAGATCTTTGTCTTCTAGAATCTTTCTGAATGCATCGCAGAGCGCTTTTGCGCTGTGTGGGGCAACCGTAATGCCTGATTCCTGATCCGCATTCACCCATGCAACACCTGATCCGGGAATTTTTGTTGATACTACGGGCTTTCGTGATGCCATTGCTTCTACCTGTACTATGGCAAATGCTTCCGTTTTCATAGTAGAACTTAGGCAATACAGGTCTATGGCTTGATAGTAGTTAGGCAAATCCTCTTCGCTTATTCTTCCAAGAAGTTTAACCTTTGATTGCAGGTTATTGTCTTCTATTTGTGTCTGAAGGTTGTCTCTGAGAGGACCGGAGCCGCCTATAAGTATGATATAGTCATCGCTTAGATTTTTGGCCGAATCAATCAGGTATTCATACCCTTTATACTCCACCAGTCTTCCTAATGAGAATATGATTTTCTTTCCAGGATACTGACTACGAATCTGTTCAACGGCATGAGCATCCCATTTTATGTCGTCTATGCCTATTGGCAGATAGGTACATTTTTCTTGTACGGATTTCAGGTATGGAGATTCCTTTATATAGATTGGGGTGGTGCCGACAATAACTGAGGCTTTGTTTATTAGCCAGTTCTGCAAAGGACGATATAGTTTAAGTAGATTTGCCTGCTTCAGAATATCGCTATGCCAATGCAGAACGACTTTTCCCTTATAGTTTGACATATAAAGGGCAAGGGCTGCCATTGGGTCAGGATGATGAATGTGGATAATATTATAATTATTGCATCTACGCTTTAACTCTCTAATCATTGCTGGAGAAATCATAGTTGCAAATAGTTTTTTCATCGTCGGACATATAATAATCCTGTTGTTGGGCGTGAGTTCCTTTATGACCAGCTTTTTCTCTGTTGTATCATAATTTGCGCACAGCATGTCACATTCAACACCGATAGCAGCAAAACCGCTTGTCAGGTCGAACATTACTTTTTCCACTCCGCCTATAATGGGATAGAATTTTCCGATTTGAAGGATTTTCATCTTATCAATTAATATTTCTATTCCAAGAAAGTAAATTTTTATTAAAACGCTATAACAAAAGAATTATTGCAGAGTAATACATATTTAGCCGTTTAAGAGATTTTTTTTTTTGTTTTCTATGATTTTCGCTTTTTTTTATATAATTTTGCATGAGAAATAGGCTAACAATTAAAAAAAATATGTATATCATCTTCCTAAATTGTTCTTAAATAGAGATTTAGGTGATTAAAGGAATTAAAAAAACAAGTCCATAGGGACAGACTGGGGGAAATTAAATAATATGATTGAACAATATCTGGACATAATTCCATTCCTGATAGGAATATTCCTATCATCTGTCATTCTCACGCGAATGAAGTTGTACGGCTCAAGCGGTAGATTCTTTCGCAGTGTGGATGATGTGGACGAGGGTAACGGTGACTCCTTAGTAGAGATTGGAGGCATCGCTTTATTCCCGATATTGCTTACATGCTTATGCGCTTCTCTTGGCCTTCCTAAATGGTTGGGCTATGATGTTGCCTCTGCTGTAGAGGTTGAGAAATCAGGGTTGAGGATAATGCAGGTTATCTCCGGATGTGCCCTGCTGTATATTGTCGGACTAAAGAACGATCTTCACGGCACAGCTATAAAGGTTAAGTTACTTCTGTTGTTTGTCACAGCCTGCCTATTCCCCATGTCCCATTTATGGATAATGGATTTACAGGGGCTTTTCGGTATTCATGAGTTGCCAGAATGGATTGGTATGCCGCTTACCGTATGCCTCGTAATGTATATCACAGAGGCAATAGTCATTCTTGATGACATTGACGGCATAGGTGCCGGATATGTAGCGATAATAGGCACTATATTCCTAGGATTCTGTATAGCCTTTAATTTTACACTCGGAGCACTTGTTTCGTCAGCCCTTCTTGGAGTTGCAGTTCCATATTCTGTGCTCAAACTCTTTTTCAAGAAATGGCAGAAGACACTTCTAGGAAATGCAGGTTCATATACACTCGGATATTTCGTAAGCTATCTCACCTTGTCACTAATTCAACAGAGTGGAAAATTCATGCCCGAGGGTATGCTTATGATTGTTGTAGGTATAACATTCATCCCATTTGTTGATGTTATCCGAATTCTAAGGAACCGTGTACGTGAGGGTAGGGCAATGCTTACTCCTGACCGTAACCAGATGCAGCACAGATTGTTCCGTGCAGGTATCAGAAGCTCGTTTACACCGATATGTATTATCTTTATTGTTATTGCCTTTGCGTTGGTTAACACAATATGGGTATTACAGGGATTCGACCTCACTATACTTGTCGCTCTAGATCTTGCTCTATGGGCTGCTCTTCAGTTTATTATCAGCTCTGCAATAAACATACGTGCGAAGGAGCAGAATTTCAAGCATTGGAATATGGCATACGGACGTGATGCATGGGAAGCTAATGTTCCGGTAGATGTTATCAGACGTAAGCAGCAGGTGTTTGGAACGTTAGGACTTCCTAAACATGTGATACTTGGAGAGGAAACTGATTTTATTCCTGATGGAATGAACTCTGTGGAACGTAATATAAAGCGACTTTGTGACATGACATTAGCAGGTATAATGCTCATATTGACCTCTCCTTTGTTTTTGTTGTCTTATATACTCATCAAGATGGATGATGGTGGTCCTGCAATATACCGTCAGGAGAGACTTGGCAGATTCGGTCGTCCTTTCAATATTTACAAGTTCCGTTCTATGCGTCTTGATGCGGAGAAATTCGGTCCAGCGCTAAGTCATTCCGGTGGAGATGATGACCCACGTCTTACAAAGGTTGGCAAGTTCTTGCGTGCTCACCATCTTGATGAACTTCCTCAGCTCTGGAATGTGTTCTGTGGCGATATGGCATTCATAGGCTATCGCCCGGAGCGTAAATTCTTTATTGACCAGATAATGGAGCATGATCCGCGCTATTCATTCCTTTATCAGATACGTCCTGGAGTTACGAGCTATGCAACTCTGTATAACGGCTATACTGATACTATGGAGAAAATGCTCCGTCGTCTCAATTATGACCTGTATTATCTTGAACACCGTTCTTTCTGGTTTGATATCAAGACTTTATGGCTGACGTTCATCAGCATAGTATTCGGTAAGAAGTTCTGATTTCATTCCATCTTTTCTTTTCTAAGTGGTAGCCACGCTCCATAGGTCAGCATACGCCATATCCATTCCAAAGGACCGTAGGTGAATATTTTTAGCCATAGACGTGCACAGACCGCTTGAAATAGGAATATTCCTACAGATGTGAGTATCACTTGTGGTAAAGACATTTGCATTCCCCATCCAAAACCGACACCGTAGAATAGTTGGACAGCGATTGCAGACTGTGATATATAGCATGTTAGAGCCATCTTTCCTGGGTGGGAGAAAAGGCCTTCCACACGACTGCTATAAAGGGCAAAAGTAGCCATATATGCCCAGCCAAGAGGATATATGCTGAATGTCTCTACGATTGTGTGTATTGGTGGGATTATATGAAAGCCGGTAATAGCATCATAGGCATGCAGTATAGCGAAGGGAGTGCCTATGGCAAAGCCAATCTTCATCATATTCGTAAGCAGCCTTCTATGTGCTGTTATGTCTGCATAGATACGTTTCTTACCAATCCATAAACCTACAAGAAATAGGCCTAGAACCTTAAAATATCGGTCGCTGGAGATAAACTCAGTCATGCGCTCAAATGCTCCCATAATCAGGAATTTGAGTAAATCGGTATATGACTGTCTGTCATGTAGCCATTCTCCCCAGTCGCCAATTCCAAAGCGATTCTGCCAGTAGTCCATTTGCCTGAAAAACCATGAACATGGATTTAGGTTAAAGACATATACTATTGTTGATGAAACTATTGGGAGGCATAGGAAAAATGCTGCCCAACGCAGTATCGTCTTGTCTGAACAATTCCAGAAGAAGGGTAGGAGCATACCCATAGCCGCATAGAGCATTAAGATATCGCCGCTCCATAGCAGCATCAGGTGAGAAAAGCCGAATCCGAGCAGCAATAGCATCCTCCGATAGAATATGCGCATGCCATTTGCTCCGCGCTGCATGGCATTGCCAATGATTATGCTGAAACCAATTCCGAAAAGGACGGAGAATATGGTGTAGAATTTGCCGTCAACAAGAAGGTACAGTAGGAAATTTGCAATAGTATCGCTCCTGTCTGCTTCTACGTTTACTGTGTGTCCTACGTCATAAAAAGCGTAAAGCGTCAGTTCCTTATAGTTTGCCATACATACCCCCAATAGCGCAAAACCGCGTAGGGCGTCTAACCTTTTTATTCGTTTCCTGATAGGTCCTGCCTTATCCGATTGAGTGGTATTGTCCTTATTCATCCTTTATCTTCAAAACTATGCCTAAGTTATGGGTAGAGTTACAGAGATATGTTGAGTACTCTTATTTCTGCATTCCTGAATGCAGGAACATCATGGTAGTTGCATTTGGAATATGCAGCTATGAGATTTCTAGCGAATTGTCCATGAGTGACTACAATGAAGGTCTCGTCGGCATATAGCTCCTGCAATTCTTCCAGAGCCTTGTTTGCACGTTCATATATCCCTTCCTCAGTTTCTGCCATACCCTCAGGAAATACCCATTTCCCATTAATACGATAACTCTTACTCGCTTCTGCGATTGTCATTCCCGTAAACTTGCCCCAATCGCGCTCCCTAAGAATCTCCATAGGAATGATGGGGATATGCAGTTCGTCGGCAATAAACTGAGCTGAGTCCATAGCACGTTTAAGGTCGCTCGTCACAATCCTTGTGAATCTCACGCCCTCTTTTGCAAGTTGTTGGGCTGTAGCGCGAACCTGAGCTTTTCCCTTCTCGGTAAGTGTTCCAGGCATGTGACCTTGAAGGGTTGACTGAAGGTTTTCTTCCGTCTCACCATGTCGTACTATGTATATTGTCATTTTCTTTCTTCTTTACCCTTTACTCTTTACTCTTTACCCTTTACTCCTACCATTAGCATCTTCTCTATCAAAGGTACATACCACGTCTTAACCTCTTCTGCCGTTGGAGTGTGACCTCCCGGGAAACTATAGGCATTTGTGTAGTACTTCAAAAACAGAGGTTTATAGTGAGCCAAAGTGTCTTGTTCGCCGAAAATTCCCCAGATTTTATCCTTCCAGTATGGACTAACGTTTTTGAACTGATCTTTTTGCAATTCCTCGAATTCGCTTATCAGAGCTTCATCAATAACGAAATCCTGTTTGCCATCCATGCGTGGAGACTTGTACTGATGTCCTCCTATACGTGGTTTGAGGAATTCCGTCATTTCCAGATGCGGATTGCCAAGCAAGGCCGGTATTCCAACAATAGGGGCTATAATCTGGGCAAGAAACGAGCCGTTGCTGTTGCCTACCAGTAAGTCTGGCTTTTCCTCGTTGCAAAGCTGATGAATGAACATCAAGGCTTCTTTTGGATGAATAGGCAGATCGGGAGTTATCACACGTATTCTTCCTTCAAATGCCTCATGTAATGCAATTGCAGGAATACAACTTCCGCTGGCAAAGAATCCATGCAGGAACAGTATTTTTTTCATTTTTCTTTACCCTTAACTCTTTACCCTTAACTCTTTACTCTTTATTCTTTACTCTTTACTCTTTACCCTTTACCCTTTACTCTTTACCGCTAATGATAAACTTCACCTTTGAGTTATCACGAGGCTTAGCATTCGGACTTTCGTCAGGATAGCCAATAGCTATGATGTAGTTTAGCTTATAGTCTGCAGGAATGTCAAGGCGTTCAATGAAGAACTTGCATTTATCGTTGGATGTAAGGAAACGTACCGGACCACCCAAACAGCATGTACCAAGTCCCATGGATTGCGCTGCGAGCATTATGTTCTCGCCCAATAGTCCGGCATCAAGTTCGCCTCCGCCTTTGGCTGGTGTGCATACGCAGATGATATTTGGAGCGTTGCGGAACATATTCTTGAAGTCTTTGTCTCGCTTTACCTGTTCTGCGTTTTCCTGTTTATATACTTCGGTTACATCAGATATGAGCTTCTGGTCTTCTACCACACGCACAATCCAAGGCTGACGGTTAGAACCGCTTGGCGCGTTTATTCCCGCACGTACAATCATTTCAAGCTTCTCATGCTCTACAGGTTTATCAAGATACTTCCTGATAGAACGGCGTGCCATCATACTGCTGAGTACCGGATTTACCTCCATCTGCATATCTGTCTCAATTGTGGCAACCTGATCGCGTGATTCATAGCGCTTTATTACCTTACCATCTCTACCGATAAGGAATTTCGTAAAGTTCCATTTGATGTCACCTCCACCGCCTTGTGCTTTTAGCCAAGTGTAGAGAGGAGACTCTTGAGCCCCGTTCACGTCAATCTTGTCGAATTGTGGGAAGTGTATGTCGTAGTTAAGCGTGCAGAACTGGTGTATTTCCTGAATTGTACCAGGAGCCTGCTGACCGAATTGATTACATGGGAAATCAAGAATCTCGAATCCCTGTCCTTTATACTTTTGGTAGAGTGCCTCCAATTCTTTGTATTGTGGAGTGAATCCGCATCGTGTTGCCGTGTTTACTATAAGTAATACCTTGTCTTTATAGTCAGCAAGCGAAACGCTCTCTCCTTCATCGTTATTTACTTTGATGTCATAAATGCTTTGTGCAGAAAGAGGAGTCTGCATGCATAGCATAGCCAAGATGTAGGCAATAGTTCTTTTAATCATTTGTGTTCACTTTAGTTTTTAAATTATATACCATTATGTATAACGTGATTATATGAAATATATTGTAATTTTGTCAAACTCTTCCTCTGGAAAACAAAAATGCTCCTACTGTCATCACGACAGTGGAGCATTTTTATGTTTAACCCATAAACCTTCTGTAGAAGGAAGCTATTCGCTTTTTTTTGTGTTATCCTAATGGGCTAAGCATTAATCTTTTACCTAAATTAATAACTAAAACCTAAAACTATTATTCTACTAACCTAAACAATCAATATTAAGACATCGTCGGAGGAAGTGTACCAGGATACGACTATCCATTATTCCTTTCGACGAGCAATCATCTCTGATTTCTGATGCAAAGGTACTGCTATTTTTCTGTGTGCGCAAACAATTTTCAAGCAATTGTTGTTTTTTCTTTGTTTACTTGATTTTTGTCAAGTAATGTGTACGTACACATGTGTGTGTTGGAGAGTTTAATGCTGTTGTAAAGGTCTGTATTTAATTATATGGAGGCAAGGCTTTTATTATAAATAGAAATCCTTCATTATCTCCTGATACCATTCTGATCGTGTGCCGTCAGGATTCTGCATGCAGAAGGTGTATTCCTGTGGCTCTACTATCCGACCTTTTTTATAGACAAGTATAAAACGCTTGGGCTCTTGCTTGCGAGGTACAGATTTGATTTTATATGCAGTCATAAGGCAGAATCCCTTTATTAGACATTCTACAGAGAACTTGCTCAATACCTCGGGAGGGATACAGACAGAGAAAACGCCTTCATCCTCAAGGAGTTCGTAAGCTCCGCCTATGAGATCTCGGAATGGCAGACTTGACGTGTGACGAGCGCGTGTGCGACTCTCGTCCTTACTCTCCAAACTCTCGTCAAAATAGGGCGGGTTACAGATTATGCAGTCATATTTCTCCTGTTCCTGCTTGGCAAATTCCTGAAAAGGTACTTGTCTGAGCGTTATCCTTTCGCCGAAAGGGGAGTCCGAAAAGTTCCTCTGTGCATCTATAATGGCGTTTTCATCGACGTCAATAGCCGTAATATGGGCATCTGGACAACGCTGAGCCATCATCAGCGAGAGGAGTCCTGTGCCTGTGCCGATGTCGAGAATCCGTTTGCCTGTGGCGGCAAGCGAACCAAGAAGAGCACCGTCTGTGCCCACTTTCATAGCTGCATTTTCCTGATGAACGGTGAATTGCTTAAACTCGAAATATTCTTTTCTGCGCATATTATCTTATTAGTTCCACCATAACAGCATCGCTGATGAATAAGCCTTTGCGTGTAAGGTGGAGATGATTGTTTTCTGTTATGAGATTTCCTTGCTCTATGCTCTTGCTTGCAGCCTTTACAAGGAACTGTCTGTCAGTTTCTGAGAGCGTACCTAAATCTATGCCCTCGCGAGTGCGAAGTGCAGTGGTGATGAGGTCGTTGTACTGCTCAATGCTATCAAGTAACTCGCAGTCTTCTATTGTGTTACCTCCTTTGATGTAAAGTTTTACATCAGATACGTTCCATTGCCTTGAGGTGAGATTATATGAGTGGGCTGCAGCTCCTATGCCGAGGTATGGAATGCGTTTCCAATAACTACTGTTGTGCTTTGAACGATAGCCTGGGAGAGCGAAATTTGATATCTCGTAATGCTCATATCCTGCATCTGAGAGAAGGTTGATAAGCGTGTCGTACATCTCAAGACTCACCTCTTCATTTATCTCTTTTACCTTTCCGTTTTCAAGCAATCTGTATAATGGAGTGCCTTCCTCGTACATTAGGGAATAGGCAGAGATATGCTGAACGCCAAGGCTTAGTGCTTGCTCAATATCGCATTTCCAGTTTTCTACGGTTTCATCGGGGAAACCGAACATAAGGTCGATGCTTATGTTCGTTATTCCTGCATTTCTCAGGTTTTCTATGGATTCTTTCACCTGATGGGCTTTGTGACGACGGTGGATGAAGGCAAGGCGTTCATCGGAGAAAGTCTGTGCCCCCATGCTAACTCTGTTTACTCCAAGGGTATATAGCAGAGAGGCAAGCTGTGGCGTGATATCGTCGGGATTACATTCCACGGTAAACTCCTGAAGACTGCTACCGGTAAATTCTTTCAGTTGACGGCATAGGCGTGAGAGATTGTGTGAGGAAAGCATAGAGGGCGTTCCTCCTCCTATATATGTTGTGACAGGCTCGTCGGGAAGATAATCCCTGCGGTTGTCCAGTTCACGCAGCATTGCATCCACATAATCATCCTGCAAGGATAATAATGTGGTGGAATAGAAACCGCAGTAGATGCAGCGGCTCTTGCAAAACGGTATGTGAGCGTAAATACCGGACATTGATAATTCGTGATTATAAAAATGCAAATATACATATTTTCCGTCAAAAGCGAAAGAAAATGTCAAAAAAATATAAAATAAATTACTTTTTCGACAAAAAGTTTTGTGATGACGATTGCATTTATTACTTTTGAAGTCGGGTTCGGGAAATAACCTCTCCCGAGCCATGAGAAATTAAAAACCTGAATTATTATAACACCTTAACAACAAAATCTATGAAGGTATATCAGACAAATGAGATTAAGAACATTGCCCTTCTCGGCAATGACGGCTCTGGTAAGACCACTCTTACGGAGTCGCTCCTTTATGAGGCTGGTGTCATCCAGCGTCGCGGTCGTATAACGCAAAAGAACACTGTTTCTGACTATTTCCCAGTTGAGCAGGAATATGGCTACTCAGTGTTCTCAACCGTATATAACGTAGAATGGAATAATAAGAAGCTCAACATTATTGACTGTCCAGGTTCTGATGATTTCGTGGGTGCAGCTCTTACTGCCCTTAACGTAACCGATACAGCCGTACTCCTTATTAATGGTCAGTATGGTCCTGAGGTAGGTACGCAGAACCATTTCCGTTACACTGAAAAGCTAAAGAAGCCTGTTATCTTCCTTGTTAACCAGCTTGATGCCGAGAAATGCGATTTCAACAATAGCTTGGATCGTCTGAAGGAAATCTATGGCAGCAAGGTTGTTCCTATCCAGTATCCGCTTAATGAAGGTCCTGATTTCAACGCTCTCATCGACGTTCTGCTGATGAAGAAGTACTCATGGGGTCCTGAGGGTGGTGCTCCTACAATCGAGGAGATTCCTGCAGAGGAGATGGATAAGGCAATGGAGATGCACAAGGCTCTCGTGGAGGCTGCTGCTGAGAATGACGAGGGACTTATGGATAAGTTCTTCGAGACAGAGACTCTGACAGAGGACGAGATGCGTGAGGGTATCCGCAAGGGACTTGTTACCCGCTCTATCTTCCCTGTATTCTGCGTTTGCGCAGTTAAGAGTATGGGTGTCCGTCGTCTGATGGAGTTCCTTGGCAACGTCGTTCCTTTCGTTGACGAGATGCCGAAGGTGCACAATACACGTGGTGAGGAAGTGCCTATTGATGCTAACGGACCAGAGTCTGTTTATTTCTTCAAGACAGGCGTTGAGCCACATATCGGTGAGGTGCAGTACTTCAAGGTTATGAGCGGTTGCATCAAGCCTGGTGACGATTTGAGTAATGCGGATCGTGGCTCAAAGGAGCGTATCGGTCAGATATATGTATGTGCAGGTGCCAACCGTGTACCTGTTGATGAGCTCAAGGCTGGTGATATCGGTTGTGCCGTTAAGTTGAAGGATGTCAAGACTGGCAATACCCTCAATGGTAAGGACTGCGAGAACAGATTTGATTTCATCAAGTATCCTAATCCAAAGTTCTCTCGTGCTATTAAGGCAAAGAATGAGGCTGAGACAGAGAAACTTATGTCTGCCCTGACAAGAATGCGTCAGGAAGACCCAACATGGGTTGTGGAGCAGAGTAAGGAGCTTCGTCAGGTCATAGTTCATGGACAGGGTGAGTTCCACCTTCGCACATTGAAGTGGCGCTTGGAGAACAATGAGAAGATTATGGTCGAATTCATCGAGCCTAAGATTCCATATCGTGAGACTATCACCAAGAGTGCTCAGGCTGAGTATCGCCATAAGAAACAGTCGGGTGGTGCCGGTCAGTTTGGTGAGGTTCATCTCATCGTTGAGCCATACGCTGACGGTATGCCTGATCCAACCACATATAAGCTCAATGGTCAGGAGGTTAAGATCAACGTGAAGTCTCGTGAAGAGGTTCCGTTGGAGTGGGGCGGTAAGCTCGTATTCATCAATACGGTTGTAGGTGGTGCTATTGATATGCGCTTCATGCCTGCAATCCTCAAGGGCGTGATGGAGAAGATGGAACGCGGTCCGCTGACAGGCTCTTACGCTCGTGATGTACGTGTGATCGTATATGATGGTAAGATGCACCCAGTTGACTCTAACGAACTCTCATTCATGCTTGCTGCACGTAATGCGTTCTCTGAGGCATTCAAGAATGCAGGTCCTAAGATTCTTGAGCCTATCTATGACCTCGAGGTGTATGTTCCTGCTGACTGCATGGGTGATGTGATGTCTGACCTTCAGGGTCGTCGTGCCCTCATCATGGGTATGGACTCAGAGAATGGCTATCAGAAGCTTCAGGCAAAGATTCCGTTGAAGGAGTTGTCAAGCTATTCTATCGCTTTGAGTTCTCTCACCGGTGGTCGTGCATCATTCACCACAAAGTTCGCTTCTTACGAGCTTGTTCCTAACGACATCCAGCAGAAGCTCATTGCTGAGCATGAGGCTGAGGAAGAGGAATAGTGAGTTGAGTGTAAAGTAGAAAGTATAAAGAATAAAGTATAAAGTTTGCCGTCTGTTCAGGTTTTTATGAGCAGGCGGCAATTTTCCATTCTTGCCAGCGTTTTATATATTGAGCCATACATGGTTCAATATAATTAAGGAGAAAAAGATGAAAGAAGTTTTACTACATTGCTGCTGTGCCCCTTGTTCAAGTGCCATTCTTGAGTGGATGCTTGCCAATGATGTGCGCCCTACGCTGTTCTACTGCAATCCGAATATCTTCCCCGAGGAGGAATATCTCATAAGGAAGAACGAGATAACGCGCTATGCGGAAAAGCTTGGTATCACCATTATTGATGATGACTACAATCACGAGGCATGGCTTTGCAAAATCAAGGGAATGGAGAATGAGCCAGAACGCGGTAAGCGTTGCCTTGAGTGCTTCAAGATTCGCTTGCTCAGGACTGCTGAGAAATGCAAGGAACTGGGTATTGCAGAGTTTACCACCACGCTTGCATCAAGCCGTTGGAAGTCTCTCGACCAGATAAACGAGGCAGGTGCTTGGGCTGCAGAACAGGTTGGAGGCGTGACCTTCGATGACCGTAACTGGCGAAAGGGAGGCTTGCAGCAGCGTCGTAATGAACTGTTGAAGGAAAACGGTTTCTACAATCAGCTATACTGCGGTTGCGAGTTCAGCATACGAAAAGAGAAATTAGAGGAAAGTGTAAAGTAGAAAGTGTAAAGAATATGAAAAGAACATTAGCTGTTATATCTCTTGCTTTTATGGCTCTTACAGGCTTCGCACAGGATTTCTATCTTGGCGCGGACATCAGTTGGGAAACTGAAATGGAGAGCAAAGGACAGAAACTATACAACTGGAAAGGCGAGGAGCGTGAGTGTACTGCCCTGATGAAGGAGATGGGCATGAATGCCGTTCGCTTGCGTGTGTGGGTTGATCCTTCGGAGCATGAAAACTGGTGCAACAAGGAAGACCTGTTGACGAAGGCAAAGCGTGCCAAGGAACTTGGTATGGAGGTTATGGTGGATTTCCATTATAGTGACTGGTGGGCTGACCCGGGCAAGCAGAACATCCCGAAGGCATGGGAGAAACTCTCGTATAAGAAGATGTGTGCTGCATTGGCTGCTCATACCAACGAGGTGCTTACTCTTCTGAAAGATAACGGCATCACACCTAAATGGGTGCAGGTGGGCAATGAGACAAGCAACGGCATGCTATGGCCATTGGGCAAGTTTGACCAGAACCCGAAGCAATATGCTGGTTTCATTGCTGCGGGATATGATGCAGTAAAGGCGGTATTCCCTGATGCAAAGGTGATAGTTCACCTTGACAATGGTTTTGACAGCAGTCTTTATAACCGTAACCTCGATGCGCTGAAGGATAATGGTGCAAAGTGGGATATCATCGGAATGTCTCTCTATCCTTATTGGGCGATGAAGTCAGGAAAAGAGTCTAATGCCTTTATGACGATACACGATTGTCTGAAGAATATCCGTCGCGTGAGCGAGAAATACGCTACTGACGTTATGATCGTCGAGACTGGCTATGAGGTTGACGAGCAGAAGCCATGGGTGATGGAGCAGGGTAGGGAGCAGTATGCAGAGCTTATCCGCAGGATGAAGAACGATACTAAAGGGCGCTGCAAGGGCGTGTTCTATTGGGAACCTGAATGTCGTCCGTCACAGTATAATCTTGGCGCATTCTCCGAGGAAGGAAAGCCTACGACCATAATGAGGGCTTTGCTTGATGAACAGGTGCGCGAGGGCAAAATGGATATGGCTGCATCGTATGACCGCAAGCTCGTAAAACTCCATACCACAGAGGGTGATATTGTCATCGAACTGTATAACGAGACACCAAAGCATCGTGACAACTTCCTACGTCTGGCAAAGACTGGCGCACTTGATTCCACGCTCTTCCATCGCGTTATAAAGGACTTCATGATACAGGGTGGTGATCCTGACTCAAAGACGGCTACATATACGTCTAAGGATGATCCTACACCACTAGGCAATTCGGTCGTTCCTACAGAGAATGGCGAGGAGCATATTGATGCTGAAATATTATATCCTCAGTTCTTCCATAAGCGCGGTGCTCTTTGTGCGGCACGCGATGGAGATGACAAGAACCCGCAGTTCAAGAGTTCTTCTTCTCAGTTCTACATCACTTGGGGCAAGTGGCCGGTGCAGAAGGGTAAGAACCCTTACAAGGAGTGTCTTGGCTATTACGAGGGCTATCAGCAAAGTGGCACTCCGTGGCTGGATGGCGGCTATACCGTTTTCGGTCAGGTAGTAAGCGGGCTTGATGTGGTTGAAAAGATTCTGCAGTCGGAAACCGACGGATTTAGCCGTCCTTTGATTGATGTGAGGATTCTCAGGTTTGAGGTGTTGAATTAATGTCTTTGCTTCATCCTTGCTTTTCCCATCTGTCTCCTATGTAAGTCCTATCGCGAATGGGATTTGATACGGATTTGATGCGGATTTGCAACGGATGAACAATAAACATACCCCTCTACTTACTTATACTCAAAAATCGAAAAAAAACAAGGGCAAAAAGCCATTTTTTTCATCCCTCCGAGAAAGCGAATTTTAATTATTTCAATTGATTTGGACACACGCAGTTTTGTGATTTGCCTTTAATATTTAACGTAAGTTCGACGAAAATAAATATGGGCTCGCTTTGCTTTGAAACATTAATTACGACGTTAATTAAGACATTAATTTGGACATAAATATTAACGAATATTTAAGCCGTAAGGATCATTAATGTTATAATTAATGTTTACTCAAGCTCTGAACTGTCTGGAAGACAGTACCATGAGTAACCCCGTACATACGAGTGAAACGAGGATGTGCGGGGGATATAGTGCCAATCCCATCCTACTGCCTGGAGGGCAGTACATAGGTAATCAGGTACAGCCTTCCAGGCTGGAAATGTAGTTGTTGCTTGCTGTCCGAGGGCATCCTCTCCTTCGTCGAGTATGCACCTCGGTTACTCATAGTTCTGTCTTCCAGACAGTTCAGAGTTTGCGACTGTCTTGCTTATGAGCATAGCGAATAAACTTGAATTAATGTTTATTAATGTCCCAATTAATGTTATCAAAGTATAGAAAATTTTCGTCGAACTCACGTTATTTATATAGGTATTATTTCTGTGTGCAGTTCTTGGTGTGAGGGCTGGATATGTGTGCATATTTTAATTGAAATTATTGAAATTATTGTAATAATCGCAGATTTTTCGTAACGCGCATAAAATCAGATAGATACATTGCATTCTGCTCTATGGCATTTCAATTATTTCAATTATTTCAATTGAATTTGGACACACGCTGTAAGAGTGACTATAACTATAATATTTATATATATATAAATATTAAATTCATGTACAGGTTATCGCAAACGGTGAGATGTGCGTGCATATTTTTTATTGAAATAATTGAAATAATTGTAATTTCCCACTAATTGTACATCGTCAGGACACCATCTACTGCATTTCAATTATTACAAATATTTCAATTGATTTTGGGCATGCTTTGAGGTGACAACAAATGCTAATATCAGGTACAGATATCTGGGAGGGAAGGGTGAGAATGAGTGTGCGTTATTGAATTTTAGGCCTTCAGAAAAAAAATGAAAAAAAAGTTGCCATTTCCCCTTGTTTTTTTTCGATTTTGGAGTATAAGTAAGTAGAGGGCTTATGAAAACTTCAACTTGCGAAAGTTGGGAAAAGAATAAAGCCCGGCGAGATGCCGAGCTTTCGTTATTTGTTTCTTGGATGATGTGGTTGTGGCTGTGGTGGTCTTGGTCTTGAGAAGTTACGCATCATATTGCGATTGAAGCGTTCTTCTGCGCGGATGAATTTGAGAACCTTTGTTGCAGGCATCACTTTGATGAACTGCTTGTGATATTGTAACTGAAGTTTTTTTATTGACAATTCACGCTCATCGTATGCGAGGATGACAGCTTCCGCAGCCTTGTTGTCGTTGTATGCAGCTTTGTCGAATACGTTCTTCTTCATATATATAGCACGCTGCTTCTTAAGCATCTCACGGTAGAGTGGAAAGAATCTCTGAGCCTCTTGCTTCGTGAGACCAGCCTCGCGGATGATGCAAGCCTCGAGTTCACGTTGATAGCGTTCTGGGTCAAATTTCTTTTGCTCATCCCTGCGACCTTCTGTGCGTTCATCTTGCCTCGAATCATTATTCTGTGCGGGCAATGGAAGAACCATCACAAGAGCTAAGAAAAGTGTAATTATATATTTCATTTCTTATGATTTAAGGGGGTGATTGTCTTATTCTTCTGCCAGCATCTGATACATGTCGTGATTATCGAGCATTGTATAGTCTGCTGCCTGATTGAAAGCATCATCACTTGTGAAAGAACTTTGTTGTGCGGTTGCAGGCGCTTCTAAAGTGTCTGTATCCTTGAATGTGAATAATACGGCACTTACTCCAATTACGAGCACACAAGCACATGCAGCAGCCCAACGTAGCACATGCATGCGGACATTCTTTGCCTGGGCTGGCTTTTCGCTCTTCTGGGCTGATGCCTGCCTTGCAACGTTTTCCATGATGCGCGTGTTAAGCGTATCAAAATATCCTTCAGGAACCTTGAACGGATTCTGCTTTAGTTGCTCCTTGTCGAATATGTCGTTAAAGTCGTTATTCATAATATTTTTTCCTTTCTAATGCTTTGACGAATGATAATTGCAAAAGTTTAATTCTTTCGTTGAAAAAATTCTTTTATTTTCTTTACTGCGAGGTGATAATTCGCTTTAAGACCGCCTTCTGTCGTTCCTAGTATCTTTGAAATCTCAGAGTAGGGCATATCATCGAAATAGCGCAAAGAGAATGTTGCGCGTTGTGCTTCGGGAAGAGTTTCCATTGCCTCGTAAAGCAGTTTCTGTGTCTCGTTTCCATCGAAATAGTCATCTGCAAACTGATTGTCGGCAATCCTCATCTCACCGTCGGGCGACACTTGTTCGTGCTTTCTTCTGAGGAAATCTATGGCTTCATTGACGGTAATTCGGTATATCCATGTATATATATTGGCATCACCTCGAAAATCATCGAAGCGTGACCATGCCTTGAGGAATGCATTTTGCACTACATCGTCTGCATCCTCGTGTCGGATTACAATTTGACGCGCCTTCCAGTATAGCTGTTCACTATACTGGTTCACTATCTTGGAGAATCTGACTTCTTTCTCTGTCATATAGATCTGAGGGCTTTAGCTATAATACTGTCATATCCGTAAATGTCAGGAAAACTCTTGATGTCTC
This sequence comes from uncultured Prevotellaceae bacterium, assembly GCA_902779665.1. Taxonomy (GTDB): domain Bacteria; phylum Bacteroidota; class Bacteroidia; order Bacteroidales; family Bacteroidaceae; genus Prevotella. The sequence goes on from CACZCN010000016.1 coordinate 34,186, forward strand.
CTTCAGGTACGGGGAACAGTGTGTAATAAACGATGAATATAGGTACTTGCGGGTCAACATTCTTGTACCCTACAAGTTTCCTTCTGTCACGTTTGGGGTCTGACATGTCAACCTCCATGGAGTATTGTATCTTCTCAGCCATTTCGGGGTCTTTGTCGCGAAGCATATAGCAGGCAAGCTCGTATGGCTTTTCTACTCTTATGCATCCGTGTGACACGCTTCGTGTCTGTCGGTTGAAGACTCCACGTGACGATGTGTCGTGTACGAAGATGGAGAAATTATTGTCGAAACGGAAGATGATACGTCCGAGCGAGTTGCCTTCTCCTCCCTCCTGTACTATCGACCAGTCGGGGGACATTATAATACGGTTGGTTATGTCTGCACCTCTAAGCTTTTCTCCCGTCTTCTTGTTTCGGGCGAAGTATTTATTGCGATTGAAATAGTCCGCATTTCCACCTTGTCCGTTGATTTCCTTCTTTCGGATGCTCCATGGAATTGTCCATTGTGGATTGAGTTCCATGCGCTTTATCTTGCTGTGAAGCAGAGGGGTCTTTGTCTTCCTCTGACCGCATCCTATCTTCATGTCAATGGCAAGACGGTTGTCGCGCATCGCCCAAAGGTGGAAGGCTGGGATGTCTATTATCAGATATTCATCATGAAGATAAGGTGCATCAGTGGATTTCCAACGGGCACGCTCAAGGTTTACGAGAATCAACTCGCGCTTGATGGAATCATTCTTCAGACATGCCTTAATCTTGTTGTAGATAGGCGAATGATCCATAGCCTTGGCGAGATATATACCTACGCTGTCGTGCTTTATCGCGTTTATAGCGCCATAGAAAGTCTGTCGTCCGCATACGTGTGTAGAGTCGTCGAAGAGCTGACGGTATGTTACTCGTTTTGGAGTTGAATCGTGCACATCCAGACGGTTAAACAGGTCGTATGGGTCAGTAAAACCATATCTTTGGCCGACGGCATAGCGTAGGAATGCCTTGGTCAGGTTGTATTCCAGTCGGGCTAACACTCTGTTGACGCTGTTCTTTCCTCCTGCTTCAAATGACAGCTTCTTTAATGTCTCAATATCATTGCGTATATATTCTACGCCGAACTGACGTTTCTCAAATCCGTCGCGCTCGCATGAATCAAGACAGGCAAGAAGTGTGTCTGCCTGTGGAGAGATGCCTTGTCGGTTAATCCAAAGGAAAGCGGATGGTGATGTGGAGAAGAATTTGTAGTGGGCTCGCGTATAGCGGTCAGCTTTCAGGCTTTCATGGTCTGCTCCTACAATAGTCAGAATGTAGTCCATTATCTCCTGCTGGTTGGCCTTCATGGTCCTGTCGGAGAAGGATTCATAGTATTCAGAGGAAAGTCCTGCATACGGATGCTCTACGACCTTTTCCTTTGCACATGACAGAATCATGAACATTAGGCTGAGAGAATAAAGCATTGTTAAGTGTTTCCTCATTTGTTCTAATACGATAAAGCTCTGTTATTCTGACGTTTCAAAAAAATGACCAGATAGCACCATTTCCTGATACCACTGGTCATAGGACTTTTATCTTGTCAATTTGATAGATTATCTCAATGAAATTTTACGTACGGTTTTTCCCACTTTGACTATATAGCAGCCTTTTGTGAGATTAAGCTCTACGCGCTTTTCCTGACTGTCAATCTTCGTGGTTGAAAGTCTTACACCTGCTACGTTGTAGATCTCAAGTACCTGACCAGCTCCACCTGTGATGTGGAGAACGTTATCTGACAACGTAATCTGTGCGTTCTGCTGTTCAACCTCAATAAGTTCCATAAGAGGAGCTGCATCCGCTGTAGTAGCAGAGCCGAATATTGCAAGTGCTGCAAACGCTATGGAGATTATATTTTTAGTCATAAGCCTAACGTCTTAATGTTATTTGTTGACAAAGTTACATTTTTTTGTCCAAATACAAATCAAACATTTCGCTATTTATTGTGATATTAACTTTATTTAACTGTTTGATAAAAAAGTTGGAAGATAATCTTGCAAAAAACAAATAAAAACATTACCTTTGTGGCGATAATATCCTGTATAATACAAAACCTAAGATATATCTATGTTGACAGAAAAAGATCTGAAGCAGTTGGCTGCCAAGGGCATCACTGCAGAAAAACTCGAACAACAGCTTAATGAGTTCAAAACCGGTTTTCCATTTCTTAAACTTGAAGGTCCGGCTGCTATTGGTAAAGGTATTTTAGCTCCTACAACCGAGGAGGTAAAGAAATATGTTCAGATATGGAACGACTACAAGGCTGAGGGACGTAAGATTGTAAAGTTCGTGCCAGCCTCTGGTGCTGCATCACGTATGTTTAAGGATGTCTTTGCATTTGTCGATGCTGACTATGATGTTCCTACAACTGATTTCGAGAAGAAATATTTCGATAATATCGAGAAGTTTGCATTTTACGATTCGCTTGACGCTCTTCTCCGACAGAAAAGGGGTAAGGGCGTTAAGGAACTTATTGCCGATGGTGATTACAAAGCTGTGGCAAAAGGTATGCTTGATGCTGACGGCTTGAACTATGGTCAGTTACCAAAGGGCATGCTATTGTTCCATAAGTATGCCGATGGTTCACGTACTCCTATGGAGGAGCATCTCGTAGAGGGTGCTATGTATGCGGCTTCTGCAGGAAAGGCAAACGTTCATTTCACCGTTTCTCATGAGCACATGGGCTTCTTCAAGCAGAAGGTGGCTGAGAAGGCAGAAGGCTACGAGAAGAAGTTCGGTGTGAAATTCGACATTTCTTTCTCTGAGCAGAAGCCAAGCACAGATACAGTTGCGGCTAATCCTGATAATACTCCATTCCGTAATTCGGATGGAAGTCTGCTATTCCGTCCTGGTGGTCATGGTGCTTTGATTGAAAACCTTAACGAAATATCTGCTGATATCATTTTCGTCAAGAATATTGATAATGTGGTGCCTGACCGCCTGAAACCTGAAACCGTTGAGTGGAAGCAGGTTATCGCTGGTGTGCTCATCTCTTTGCAGAAGAAGGTATTTGAATATCTTGAACTTCTCGATTCTGGCAAATATACTCACGAACAGCTTGTTGATATTGCTCGTTTCGTTAAGCGTGAGCTTTGTTGCGTAAAGTCAGATTTGAAAGATCTTGAGGATGCAGAACTTGTTATCTATTTGAAGAAGAAACTGAACCGCCCAATGCGTGTAGCTGGCGTTGTGAAGAATGTAGGAGAGCCTGGTGGTGGTCCGTTCCTTGCATATAATCAGGATGGTACTTATTCTTTGCAGATTCTTGAGTCTTCACAGATTGACAAGAACAACGCAACTTACATGAAATACTTCACAGAGGGCACACATTTCAATCCTGTTGACCTCGTCTGTGCAGTTAAGGACTATAAAGGTAATGCCTTCAACCTCCCTGACTATGTTGATAGAACCACAGGTTTCATTTCAAGCAAGTCTAAGAACGGTAAGGAACTCAAGGCTCTTGAGCTCCCTGGTCTCTGGAATGGTGCTATGAGCGACTGGAATACCGTATTCGTAGAAGTTCCTCTCGGCACTTTCAATCCTGTAAAGACCGTGAATGACCTGTTGCGTGAACAGCATCAGTAATTGGGAGGGATGTAAAGAGTAAAGTGTAAAGTATAAAGTGTAAAGTGTAAAGTATAAAGTGTATAATATATAATGAGATGGGGTGGCATTTCGTCACCCCATCTCATTTCGTGTTATAGCTTCGTTCTGTCATGAACGAAATATTTGCGATTATAACGACCTTGTTTTGGGTCGTCTGTGTGCTATTCTTCTTGAATGCACAGTTGTTTTAAGTCGTAGAAAGAGCCATTGTAGATGTTTAGATCTACGTATCCGTCAATACCGGGAAGCGAACCCACGTCTGTGTACTGCCAGAATTTCCATTCGCCTTTATACTGCATCTTGTCAACGTAATAGTGGGAAATCCAGTATGGGTAGTTGTCGAATCTCTTGTCTGCGAGATTGGTCATCTTGAACTTATAGCTCGTGTATATGATTGGTTTTACGTGGTAATGGTCTTCCACGATATGAAGCCATGTAAGTATGTCGCGTTGGAAGTCTTCTACGGACTGGTCCTTACGTTTTAACTCCACGTCTAAGACAGGTGGGAGGTCACCTGGCTGCAGTTTTACTTTGTTAAGGAAGAAATAAGCCTGATCGCGGGCATTTGACCTTATGCTCCAGAAATGATAGGCACCGCGTATGAAACCGTATTCGCGTGCCTGATTAAAGTTATAGGCGAAGTTCTCGTCAACTATCGAACGGCCTTCTGTTGACTTCACTATCACGAAACGCACAGGACATTTATTGATTATTGCTTTCTGAAGTTTTGCCCAGTCAATGTCGCCTTGATAGTGGGAGATGTCTATTCCTTGTATCTCGTAGCCTTCAGGATATTGTGCATCGCCATAGAGGGCACGCCATCGGAAACCTGTAGGACCTACGAAGAAATAGTAGAAAATGGCAATATATACAAGAGTGACTACAGAACCGATTCCCCACCACAACTTGCATGGGAGAGCCTTTCTTGGAGCCTTCTTGGAGTGTTTTCTTGCCATTCTGTTAGTGTTCTAGTTGTACTAGTGACTCTAGTATTACTAGTATCTCTGGTAATTATAAAAAGAAAAAGTGAAAAGTGTAGAGCGAGAAAACCATTGCAGCACTCTCGAACTCTTCACTTTTCACTCAATTCAAATTATTTCGGATTATTCCTGCTCGAGTGTGAGAGTCAATGTAGGACGGTCACAAACCTCTGCTGGGCCGAAGTACTGGATAGGACCAGGGTAAACGAAGCTGGTGTTGCGAGCCCACTCTGTACGATGACGTACGAAGTACTTGTAAGGCTTGCCAGAGAGCTCAACGAGAGCCTTCTTGATAACTGGCTTCATCTCGCCAGAGCGCTTCTCCATGTTCATCATTGCTGTGATAGGAATACCACCTGCAATCCACTTGTCAGCAGGCTTGAATGTGTTCTTGATAGAAGACATGTAACCTGTCTTACCAGCTGCAATCAGCATAGAAGCGTTGAAACCGAGTGAGTAGCAGTAGTCTGCATCCCAGTTAGATGGAGCTGCACAACGTCCCTCGTAACCGAAGAAGTGGTGCTGTGTAGCGAACTTACCTGTGAAGATACCATCCTTCTTCCACTCTGCGAGCTTCTTAGAAACCATCTCTGCGAGGAGCTGCTCTGTCTCAATGAGAGATACCTGTACGTTTCCGTGTGGGTCACGCTCAAGAGCAAGCTGACGAGAAACAGAGAGAGGAAGTGACTTGAAGATAGCGGCATTCTCGTCAGAAAGGTGCTTGAGAACGTAGTCAATCTTCTTGTCGTCAGCAACCATGTCGAAGTCTGCCTGATTTGCAGCGAGCATATCGTTGAGCTCTGCAATAAGCTTCTTGATTGCTGGGATGAACTCGATAAGACCTTCTGGTACGAGAACAACACCATAGTTGAGACCGAGGTTGGCACGATCGGTTACAACCTCTGCAATGTATGTTACGATATCGTCGAGAGTCTGGTTCTTTGCCTCAACCTCCTCACCAATAAGGGTGATGTTTGGATGAGTCTGAAGAGCGCACTCGAGAGTTACGTGAGAAGCAGAACGGCCCATCAGCTTGATGAAGTGCCAGTACTTCTTAGCAGAGTTACAGTCGCGCATGATGTTGCCGATAACCTCTGAGTAAACCTTTGTAGCTGTGTCGAAACCGAATGAAGCCTCGATAGCCTCGTTCTTAAGGTCACCGTCGATAGTCTTAGGACAACCGATTACCTGTACGCCAGCCTTGATAGCTGCATAGTACTCTGCGAGTACGCAAGCGTTGGTGTTAGAGTCATCACCACCGATGATTACGAGTGCCTTGATATCGAGAGCCTGAAGAATCTCAAGACCCTTGTCGAACTGCTCCTTCTTCTCGAGTTTTGTACGGCCAGAACCGATGATGTCAAAACCACCAGTGTTGCGGTACTCGTCGATAATATCAGAAGTAAGTTCCATATAGTTGTGGTCAACGAGACCACCAGGACCGAGGATGAAGCCATAGAGCTTGTTTGCTGGGTTGAGCTTCTTGATACCGTCGAAAAGACCAGAGATCACGTTGTGACCGCCAGGAGCCTGACCGCCTGAAAGGATTACACCTACGTTTATTGCAGCAGTAGCCATCTTGCCTTCTGTAGGCTCGAATTTGATGTATGGCATACCGTAAGTGTTAGGGAAGAGATTCTGTACTTCTTCCTGATCTGCAACTGACTGAGTAGGTTCACCCTCTACTACCTTGAGTGCGCCACGCAAAGCCTTAGGAAGCTTTGGCTGGTAGGCTGCACGTGCAATCTGTAATGCACTTTTTTCCATAATTTTCTTTGAATGATATAATTTTGGTTGAAAAATATCGATACTATACTATAAAAATTAGTGCAAAAATACTAATTTTTAGCGAAAAATGCTAATAATTCCATCTTTTTTCGATTTTTTTTTTATTTTCTTTGGCGTTTTTCTTGTTTTTCGCATAAATTTGTTACCTTTGAACATCAAATCCTTAATCTTATATAATTATGGCAAACAAGAGAAACCTTAAAAAAGAAATAAATTTTGTATGTAGCGAGTTGTTCGCTGAATGCATAGCTGTTTCTACCTATACCAAGCGTCCTGATTCAGGGGACAATGTGAATGCACTTCTGAAAAGCATACTTAGGTTGCACTCGGATTACATAATGCGTGTCTCTCACCCAGAGCCAGGTATGAATGCAAAGAAATACTACCGTGTTCTTGTTGATTCCTTCAATAAGGATATTAACAATGTAGTTGATGAGATTGGAAATATGCTCTAATAAAAGATAAATGCTTAAGAAATTCTTTGGTTGGCTGCTATACCGTCGTCTTGGATGGAAGAAGGAAGTTACGGTTGAGCATCCTGACAAATATATTATATGTCTAGCACCCCATACGAGCAATTGGGATTTTTTCTATGGACAACTGTATAACCAGGCCGAGGGACTTTCTTCTAATTTCCTAATGAAGAAGGAATGGTTCTTCTGGCCACTTGGTTCTATATTCCGCAAAATGGGAGGAATTCCTGTTTTCCGACAGGAAAAAATGTCCATGACAGAGTCTCTTGCAGAGATAGCAAAGAAAGAAAAGACGTTTCATCTGGCTATTACTCCGGAAGGTACTCGAAAGGCAAATTCTGAATGGAAGAAAGGATTCTACTACATTGCCTTGAATGCGCAAATCCCTGTGCTGCTCTATGGACTGGATTATGAAAGGAAACTTATACGTTGCACCCGCTCGTTCATTCCTTCGGGGAATATAGAGACGGATATGCAGGAAATAAAATCATATTTTAAGGATTTCAAAGGCAAGAAGCCGGAACAGTTTGTATTATAGATTGTGGGATTTCTCAACAGGAAATATTGGAATAGTAAACATGTCATGCCAATAGTCTGTGGACTGTTGACGTTTTTTGCATATAGCAATGCGAATGCTCAGAGTTACTTTGATGATTCTGATTATTACGGATTGCCATGGGTGAAGAATGTCTCAAGGCCAAACAGAATAGATAACGGTCTTGATGGACGGCATTTGTCTATATGGGCAAGTCATGGAAGAGTTTACAATCCTGCACAGGGAAACTGGAAATGGCAGAGAGTGAATCTTTTCGGTACTAACGAGGATCTTTTTTCCCAGACTTTCGTAATTCCGTATATCATTCCTATGCTTGAGAATGCCGGTGCCGTGGTGTGGACACCTCGTGAGCGTGACTGGCAGAATATAGAGACTGTTGTGGATAATGACCAGACGTTGCCTGGATATAAGGAGCAGGGTAAGTGGATGAAATCTTCTGAACCGGGCTTCGGTATGCCAGCCGATGTGATACAGGAAAGTGATGCGCCTTTCATAAAAGGAACTGCCCGATGGTCGAAGGTAAGGAGGAAAAAGGCTTCTTCAATAGCAACATATTCACCTTATCTGCCTATGCCGGGCAGATATGCCGTATATGTCTCTTACCAAACATTGCAGAATAGCATCCCTGATGCTCATTATACCGTAGTTCACAAAGGAGTGAAAACGCATTTCACAGTCAACCAGACAATGGGTGGCAGTACCTGGGTATATCTTGGAACTTTTGATTTCGGCTGTGATGATGACAATTACGTTACTGTTGACAATGTTTCGAGTATGAAGGGCGTTGTTACCACAGATGCCGTTCGCTTTGGCGGTGGTATGGGAAATGTAGAGCGTGGAGGCTCTGTAAGCGGTTTGCCTCGTTGTCTTGAGGGTGCGAGATATAATGCTCAATGGTCTGGAGCACCTTATAATGTTTATAGTTCACGACAGGGAACAGATGACTATGCTGACGATATCAATGTCCGTCCGATGATGACAAACTGGTTAGCGGGAGGTTCTATGTTTGCTCCGGAAAAGGAAGGTAAGGGAGTTCCATTGGAAATGAGCCTTGCCGTACATAGTGATGCCGGCTATCACATGGACAGGAGTATTGTTGGTACTTTGGGCATCTGCACTACGGATTTCAACGACTGCCGTTTGTCTGACGGAGAGTCCAGAATGATATCGTATGATTTCGTAGAACAAATGCTTTCCCAGATTAATAAGGATATTACGTATAAGTATGGTCGATGGAATACGAGAGGCATTTGGGACAAGAACTATGCGGAAACCCGTATTCCGGGAATCCCTGCTGCAATCCTTGAGATGTTCTCGCATGAGAATTTGGCAGATATGCTGTTGGGACATGATCCTAATTTCAAGTTTACGCTCTCACGTTCTGTATATAAGAGTGTGGTGAGATATCTGGCTGCTAAACATAATAGAAAGGCAGTCATCCAACCGCTTGCTCCGCATCGTTTTAGGGTTCTTGTAGATTCATACGGCAGGGCAGTTCTTTCTTGGGAAGAGACCGTGGATTCTCTTGAAACCTCGGCAAAGCCCGACTCATATATAGTATATACAGCATCAGGCGATGGTGATTTTGACAATGGAACTGTTGTAAGGGAAAGAAAGACTACCGTGAATTTAGTGGCAGATAAGGTGTTTCGTTTCAAGGTAGCAGCTGCCAATAGTGGCGGACAGAGCTTGCCATCCGAGGAACTTGCCTGTGTATGGCATCCTGGAGGCAGACAGTTGCTTGTCGTTAACGGTTTCCATAGGCTTGCAGGACCTGCTGTTAAGTATAATGACATGGGACTGGCTACTGGGTTTGATATGGCAGAAGACCCAGGCTTGTCATACGGCAGAACGGCATGTTGGACCGGTCAACTGCCTTTCCTTGCAGGTAACGACTTCAATTATACCACAGAGCATGTTCGTGCTATAGCTACAATGAAGAAGTTCAGCGTGGCGAGTTGTTCATCTGAGTGTATAGGTATGGGCGATGTTATATTGTCTAAATACAGGCTTCTAGATTTGATTCTCGGTAATGAGCGTAATGACGGCTACTCATTGAAAAGATATCCTTCTATTTCTCCTATGATGAGGTCGGAACTGAGATATTTCAATGGTGCGCTTCTTGTGAGTGGCTCTTATGTGGGATCTGACAATCAGGCGCCTGCCGATTCTACCTTCTTGGCAGAAGTTCTCTATACCGACTATGTGCGTAAGTACAAAGACCAGTCGGATAGCGCACAGGTTGTTACTGGCATGGGAGTGGACTTTGATGTCTATAGGGCATTGAATGCGGATCACTATGCCTCAACCTCTTCTGACGTGCTACAACCTCTCGGAACAGCTTTCCCCGCTATGCTCTATGCTGATGGCAGTACGGCTGCAATAGCATGTAAGGAACGTCGAAGCTTCGTTATGGGATTCCCTCTGGAGTGTATCAGAACAGAGGAACAGAGAGGACTGTGTATGCGAAGTGTACTGAAGTTCCTGCTGGAGTAGAAGGTTCTTCACCCGTCCTTCGGACACCCTCTCCCCAAGGGGCGAGGGAAAAGTAACCTTAGTTCGCTTAAAAGAATATTATTAGAAATACTAATTTCCCCCTCGCCCCTTGGGGAGAGGATGCCCGTAGGGTAGGTGAGGGGCTGTTAAATTTTATAGATATGAAAATACAGGCAAATGCATCAGGTACACGCTCTATCGAGGTTTCGAAAGAGCATCTTGAGACTTTACATAAGTATTCTCTCCTTAGTGGATTGATTGATAGTAATGGTATTGTGGATGAGCAGGTTCTCGACAAACTGAAACTGAACATCCGTTCGCTTCTTGATTCTGTAGGTACATCAGATAAGGCTCTTCTTAACCTCTGTTTTGATGTAATATATCATAAGGATATGAAGGCACTCGGTCTTCATAATCTCATTTTACTCTACGCTGACACAAAGTTTGATGCGCCAACGGAGGAGGCAAATGTATAAAAAAGTAGAAGGTATAAAGCAGAAGAGGAAAGGAAACTATCCACATTACGCTTTATACTTTACACTTTAAACTTTAAGTAAATGCAACTGACAGATTTTCTGCCAACAACAAAAAAAGAGTGTGAGTTAAGAGGGTGGGATGAACTTGATGTAATACTCTTCTCCGGCGACGCCTATGTGGATCATCCATCATTTGGTGCTGCCGTGATAGGTCGTACCCTTGAGGCTGCCGGTTATCGCGTGGCAATCGTGCCACAACCTGACTGGCACGGGGATTTCCGTGACTTCAAGAAACTGGGACGGCCAAGGCTTTTCTTCGGCATTTCCCCTGGCTGTATGGACTCTATGGTCAATAAATATACAGCCAACAAGCGTCTACGCTCTGAGGATGCCTATTCACCTGACGGCCGACATGACTGTCGTCCAGAGTATCCTACAATCGTTTATTCCAAGATTCTCCGTCAGTTGTTTCCAGAAGTCCCGATTGTATTGGGCGGTATTGAGGCTTCTCTTAGAAGACTTACCCATTATGACTATTGGGAAGACCGTCTGCGTAAGTGTATTCTTTGTGATAGTGCCGGAGATATCATTTCATATGGAATGGGCGAGAAGACCATTCTTGCCATTGCTGAGCAGTTGGACAGAGGAAGGAAAATAAGTGAAATTACCGAACTTCCCCAGACTGTTTTCCTATGCAGAAAAGAAGAAATTCCCGGTGGCATTACCGAGGATGATATTGTGCTTCATAGCCATGAGGAATGTCTTCGTGACAAGAGGGCAGAGGCTGATAATTTCCGTCATATAGAGGAAGAGAGTAATAAGGTTCATGCTCAGCGACTTATCCAAGGCGTGGATGGTCGTTATGTGGTGGTTAATCCTCCTTATCCTCCAATGACTACCGAGGAGATAGATGCTTCTTTTGATCTGCCTTATATGCGTGTACCGCATCCGAAATACAAGGGCAAGAGGATTCCTGCATATGATATGATCAAGTTTTCGGTAAACATGCACAGAGGATGTTTTGGAGGTTGTGCTTTCTGTACTATCTCTGCCCATCAGGGAAAATTCATAGCTTGCCGTTCAAAGGAAAGTATCATGAAAGAGGTCAAGGAGGTGGTAAAACTTCCTGATTTCAAGGGATATCTCTCTGATCTTGGCGGTCCTTCTGCCAATATGTACGGAATGCACGGACGTAACCTGAAGGCTTGTGCCAAGTGCAAGCGTCCTTCGTGCGTCAATCCTGAGATTTGTCCGAATCTTGATACCGACCATTCTGCTCTGCTTGATATCTACCGTTCTGTGGATGCCTTGCCAGAGGTGAAGAAGAGCTTCATTGGCTCTGGTGTGAGATATGACCTCCTGCTTCATCACAGTAAGGACGAGAAATCCAATCAGGCAGCAAGGGAATATACTCGTGAGCTTATCTGCAATCATGTGAGTGGCAGATTGAAGGTTGCTCCAGAACACACATCCGATGCTGTGCTGAAACTTATGAGAAAGCCTTCTTTCAAGTTATTTGAAGAGTTCAAGCGTGTATTTGATAAGATAAACCGTGAGGAGGGCTTGCGACAACAGCTCATTCCGTATTTCATTTCCTCACATCCAGGATGTCATGAGGAAGATATGGCTGATCTAGCAATCAAGACTAAGCGACTGGACTTCCAACTTGAACAGGTTCAGGACTTTACCCCTACGCCAATGACCGTGAGCACAGAGACGTGGTATAGCGGATATGATCCTTACACTCTTGAGCCGGTCTTTTCTGCCAAAACGCCAAAGGACAAACTTGCCCAAAGGCAGTTCTTCTTCTGGTACAAACCAGAGGAAAGACGTAATATAGAGCAGTCGCTACGCCGTATCGGAAGAGCGGATTTGATAAAGGAACTTCTTGGTCAGGTACCTGTTCCTGATAGACGTGAGCATAGTCGTGATAACGCGAGAAACTCTTCTCGTGATTATCCACGAGATAATAGAAAGCCTGAGCGGAACAAACCAAAATCATACAATCCAAATTTCCAGAATGAGAATCGTAGAAAGCCAGATAATAGGAAAGCGAAATCAGGAGACGTGCGAGGACGGAATCGTCGTGACAGATGATTTCATAGCTGTTATTGACGGTAGTACCTCTAAGGCAGATGTCAGATATTCCCCTGATGTAAGCAATGGCAGGTTGTGCATGCAAATCGTGTCTCGCGTAATATCAGAAAACCTAACTCCAGACTCTACGATTACAGACTTCTGCCGATTGACAGCAGAGGCCGTTTCTGCCTATTATTCACAGAAGCCTGTGAAGGCAGACAATAACCTTATGGCTGCAAGTGCCGTGGTGCTGAACGTAAAGAAACAAGAAGTGTGGTTTGTTGGTGACTGCCTGTGTCTTATTGATGGTGTACTCTATGAATATCCCAAGCCAGAGGAAGAAGTGAATGCGGAAAAGCGTTCAAAATATATTCACAAGTTGCTTGAAGAGGGTAGGGCTACAATTGATGAATTACGTATCAAAGATATTGGCCGTGATTGTATCAAAAACGAGTTGCGAAGCTGTTGTGAGAGACAGAATCGTGACTATGCCGTGATTAATGGAATGGATATTCCCGAAAGTCTCATTCACGTTGTTCCCGTTGCTGATGCCAAGGAGGTTGTCCTTGCATCTGACGGCTATCCTGTTTTGAAAGGAACTTTAACCGAAAGTGAGAGAGAATTAGAGCATATAATCACTAATGATCCTCTTTGTATCGACCTTTATAAGGCAACGAAAGGAGTTATGCAAGGCTATAAGTCTTTCGATGACAGAACGTATATCCGCATAGAATTCTAACCGTTCCTACATTCTTTCGTTGCTCTTCCTTCGTTGTTCCTTCGCTCTTCCTTCGATTCTGGAACGGAGAATAAGCCTAGAATACTGCAATGGCAAAGTGGCAGATCTACGGAGTTATAGCGTTGTTGCATCGGATTCCAGTTGATCAGATTCTGTTATTTCTTGCTCAAAATTTGCAGATATAAAAGAAATAATGTAAATTTGCATTGGAATTTACTGTCTTTTCCGTTAATCTGTAGGTTTTTATACAAGAGGACAAAGATAAAAAATACAACATAGAAAAAATATCATTATGACAAACATTATATTTATTGTTGCAGTAGCGCTGATTGTCGTTTTTTGTATCTTCGTTTATAACAGTCTTGTTCAGCTTTCAAACAAGGTGAAGGAGGCTTTTTCAACAATGGACGTGTATCTCAAACAGCGTTTTGACCTTATCCCGAATCTCGTGGATACTGTCAAGGCGTATGCCAAACATGAGGCTGACACGCTCGAGGAACTTACCAAGCGTCGTGCAGGTGTGGCTACAAGTGATATCGACGGCCAAATTGAAGGTGAGATGCGCATTGGCGAGGCTTTGAGCCGTATTCTTGTTGTGGCGGAGAAATACCCAGAACTCAAGGCAAGTGAGAATTTCCTTGATCTGCATAAACGTATTGTGAAGGTTGAGGATGATATTGCGTTTGCTCGACGTTACTATAACGGTAGCGTGAGGATGTATAATGACAAGTGCCAGATGTTTCCTTATAACATCATTGCCAATATCTTCGGATTCAAGTCAAAGAAGATGTATGAGATTCAGAATGTTGCGGAGAGGGAGGTGCCAAATGCATAGGCTACATAGATTGCTGTTCTCCTTTGCCTTGCTGTTGGTGAGTGCCTGTGCATTTGCCGACTTGGGCGGTTTCTACTATGAGAATGTAAAGTATGAGACTTACGTTCATAGGAATAACGTGTGGGATGTGAAGGAGACATTTGTCATCAACTTCCTTGAACCCCGTCATGGCTTCTACCGTTTCATACCTATGAAGTTCAGTCTCTGGCATGATGTGACGAATTCTTCGGGGGAGAAGAGTAGGGAGGAGTTCCCTTACATCGTGGATGTTGACGATGTGGAGGTGACAGGCGGCCCTGTTCATGAGCAGAAAGAGGAAATGGACAATTATATCATTCAGATAGGTGATGCCGATAGAATGGTTAAGGGCATAAATACCTATGTGATAAGCTATAAGTTCAAGTATCCTGATGACCGTTTACTGACCAAAGACATCCTGTTTCACACCATTCTCGGAGCTGATTTCAAGGAGGAAATAAGGCATTTCGACTTCCGAATTGAGTTTGAGAAACCATTGCCTCAAAAGGCGGTGGATAATCTAAAGTGGTATAGCGGAAACTATGGAAGTGAGAGCAATATCATACCTATTGAATATGAGGCAACTGCAACATACATAGCGGGTATGTGCGACTCTATACAGCCGAATCATGCTATTACAGCCTATATGGAACTTCCGGAAGGATATTACGAGGGCGTTGAGAAGGTGCAGTATTTCTGGCATTACCTATGGCTTGCTTTGACCGTAGTGTGTATTCTCGTCATCGTCTTCCGGGCATTGACGATAGACAGAGGCCGTAACGTGGTAAAGACGATTGAGTTCTATCCTCCAGAGGGTATTTCAAGTGCGGAGGTTGGTGTCATTATTGACAATAGTGCTGATGAAGGTGATATTTCATCGCTTATCCCATGGCTTGCCGAGCAGGGCTATCTGAAGATTGACGAGAATAAGAACAAGAAGATAGTGCTTACGAAGCTTAAGAATCTGCCCGAGGATGCTCCGACGTACCAGAAAAAATTAATGGAGCTGTTCTTCCCCAAAGGCAAGACTACGGTGAGGCTCAGTCAGTTGGGCGATAAATCCTCTGAAATGAATGGGGTGAAGTCGGCACTAAAGAAAGTGTTTAGCGAGAATGGTAGGAAGAACCTCATCAAGACAGATTCTTGGGTGTATATGTACATTCCGTTGCTATTGTTCGGTACGCTCACTATTGCTACGAATATCGTTCAGTACTTTACGTTTGATGAGTTATTTGTGGCTGGTACGGAATGGCTTTTACCTGCATGGTTGGGGTTGTCATTGCGTCTGTCGGGAAGTGATTCCGACCTCTATTCCTCAGCCTTTAAGCGTATTATAATCTTTCTCATGAAGTTCACCATAATGGCTATGGTGGCCTTGCTGTATAGCCAATGTACGGATTACGGTTCTCCAATGGCTGATTGGGAGATATTCCTGTTCTTCCTTGCCAATTTCCTTACCGTGGAGCTTGGCGGACGGTTCAAACTGAATACAGACTATCGTATTGACATGATGGGACGTCTGCTTGGTTTCAAGGAGTTTATTGAGACGGCAGAGAAGGATAACCTTGAGCGTTTGCAGATGGAGGATGCGAAGTATTTCTATCGCGTCCTGCCTTACGCTATGGTCTTCGGACTTGCAAATACGTGGGCAAGGAAGTTCAAGACCATTACCGTAGAGAAGCCTGATTGGTACACTACCGCCGGAATATATAACGGAACAAACTTTACCAATCACTTGGTTAGCAGCGTGAATGATACTGTCCGCAGTCACGTTTCGTCATGTTCTCATAGCTCTTCCCATGGAGGAGGGCATAGTGGCGGTGGCTTCTCCGGTGGCGGCGGAGGCGGCGGTGGCGGCGGTAGCTGGTAAGGCTTTAGTCTTTATCGGCTATCTCCACATCATTCCGCATTCAAGGCATCTGTAAGTACCGTCGCAAAGCACCTGTATGTCCTCGCTACCGCAATAAGGGCATAGTCCTGATTCGTTTTCAAATTCGTTAGGTTTCATAGATAATACTGTTTGAGGATGTATTTGACCGTTGCGTTACTGATTCTGATTGCAAAGGTACAACAAATTTTCTTGATTCTGCAAAGAAATATGGAAAAAGATACGTATTTTTACAAGAAGATCAAAATAGTCGTTATAACATGCTGATATACAGGAGAATAATTTCGGAAGCGTATTTGTGCTTGTCATTAAGTCCCGTCATTAAGTCCGTCATTAGTCATTAGTCATTTTCGTCATTAAGGAAAGTGAGTGGGGGGATTTTTGCCTCTATATAGTAAAATATATAAATATATTTTACTATATAGCCGATTTCCGCCCGTCATCAACTCGCTTAATGACGAAAATGACTAATGACTAATGACACGTTATAGAAACGAAATGCTTTTTCTTGAAAGCAATCACGCTTTTTTTCATGTTTTGTGTCGGCTTTTCCTGAAAATGTTGTAACTTTGCATCGTATAAAGGGCCATAGATAATATAAATCCGTTGTAAATCCGTTGTAAGTCCGTTGTAAGTCCGTTGCAAATCCCATTCCTGAATGGGCAAATGATTGGATGACGAAGTGAGCTATAGTTTCTCTTTCAGAAAACGTGCGGTGTGAGATGCCTCGCACTTGATGATTTCCTCTGGTGTGCCGGTGCAGACAATACGACCGCCTTCCTCACCTCCTTCAGGACCAATGTCGATGATATGGTCGGCACATTTGATGACATCCATGTTATGCTCAACAATAAGAACGGAATGACCGCGTTCGATAAGGGCATCAAAGGCATGTAGCAGACGCTTGATGTCGTGGAAATGAAGTCCTGTGGTTGGCTCGTCGAATATAAACAACGTTGCGTCCTGTTTCTCCTGAGAGATGTAATAGGCGAGCTTGACACGCTGATTCTCACCTCCCGAAAGGGTTGACGATGCCTGTCCGAGCTGAACATATCCAAGTCCCACTTCCTGTAAAGGCTTTAGACGAGCGATGATAGCCTTGAGGTTATTGCGATTAGAGTCTTTCCAAGCATATTTTTCCTCAAAGAATTCAATAGCCTCGTCAACGGTCATGGCAAGGATATCGTTTATGTTCTTGCCCTCGTATCTCACATCGAGCACCTCGCGTTTGAAACGTTCGCCGTGGCATGACTCGCAGGTAAGTACAAGATCTGCCATGAACTGCATCTCAACAGTAACGACCCCCGCTCCTTTACATTCCTCACATCGTCCACCGTCGGTATTGAATGAGAAATGCTGAGCCGTGATGCCCATCTGCTTTGCAAGTGGCTGGTCGGCAAAGAGTTGGCGGATGTAGTCGTAGGCCTTGATATAGGTTGCAGGATTGCTTCGCGTTGATTTTCCGATAGGGTTCTGGTCAACCATCTCCACATGGTGAATGTCCTTCCAATCGCCTTCAAGAGCCTTGAACTCGCCAGGAGCATCGCAAACCTCGTCAAGATGGCGCTTGAGAGTAGGGTAGAGGATGCCTTTCACCAACGAAGACTTACCCGAACCGCTGACGCCGGTAACAACGGTCATGCAGTTGAGAGGGAAATCCACGTCAATGCCTTTGAGATTGTTCATACGGGCACCTATGATGCTAATCTTGCGATTCCAAGAGCGACGTGATGTCGGTACGTCAATCTTCCTTGTACCGTTGAGGTAGTCGAGGGTATAGCAAGAACCTTTGTCTTGTCCTACTCGCCCTTGGAATACAACATTACCGCCATGAGTTCCGGCATCAGGACCTATGTCTATCAGATAGTCGGCTGCGCGAAGGATGTCCTCGTCATGCTCAACGACAACAACTGTATTGCCTATATCACGAAGCTTTTTCAGTACGGAGATAAGTCGCTCGGTGTCTCTTGAGTGCATTCCGATAGAAGGCTCGTCGAGAATGTAGAGAGAGCCTACAAGCGAAGAGCCGAGGGATGTTGTGAGGTTGATACGCTGGCTCTCACCACCTGAGAGGGAGTTGCTTGGACGGTTGAGAGTGAGATAGCCTAATCCTACGTCGAGAAGGAATCCGAGACGTGAATTTATCTCTGTAAGCAATCGTTTGGAAACCTCTGTGTCATGGGAGTTTAACTCAAGATGGTCAAACCATTCCTTTAATCTTGATATTGGCATTGTAACCAAATCTGTGATGGTCTTTCCTCCTACTTTTACATAGTTGGCTTCCTTACGAAGACGTGCTCCGTGGCACTCAGGACAGACGGTCTTACCACGGAATCTTGACAGCATGACGCGGTATTGAATCTTATACTGATTCTCCTTTACCATCTGGAAGAAAGTATCGATGCATGGACGCCATTCTCCGCGGTCGGAAGGAAGGCCATGCCAAAGCCAGTCCTTATGTTTCTGTGACAGTTCGAAGTATGGGGTGAAGATAGGGAAGTTATTCCTCTCGGCATGACGAATAAACTCCGTGCGCCATTCTCCCATCTTGTCGCCGTGCCAGCATTTCACACAGCCGTCATATACGCTGAGAGATGAATCAGGAATGACAAGATGCTCGTCAATGCCTATTATGCTTCCGAATCCCTGACAGGTAGGACATACGCCTACTGGAGAGTTGAAGGCGAAGAGCTGGTCGGATTTCTCCTCAAAAGTCATTCCGTCAGCCTCAAGACGGGTAGAGAACTCGTATATGAGTCCGGCAGGAAGGAAATAAAGGCAGCATGAACCGCCACCCTCATAGAAGGCTGTCTCTGCTGAATCCGTAAGGCGTGATATAGTGTCCTGCGAGTTATCACATGACATACGGTCGATTACGATATATATGCCTTTCGCTTCAGTCGTGTCAATGGCAATGGTCTCTAAATAGTCGTCAATATTAATAACTTCATTATTGACGAATAGACGAGAATATCCCTGTTGCTGCTCCATTTCGAGCTGACGCTTGAGTGTTCTGCCTTTAGGTATCTGCAATGGTGCAAGTACCATGAAACGAGTGCCTGGAGTGAACTCCAGCATCTTTGCTACGACATCCTCAGGCGTGTGTTTCTTCACCTCCTCGTTGCTGATAGGAGAGAAGATATGTCCGGCACGGGCAAAGAGAAGTCGGAGATACTCGTATATCTCTGTCGATGTGCCTACGGTAGAGCGAGGGTTTCGGCTCACCACTTTCTGCTCAATGGCAATGGCAGGTGGCAGGCCTTTGATGAAATCGCACTCAGGCTTACTCATACGGCCAAGGAACTGACGGGCGTATGATGAAAGGCTCTCTACATAGCGGCGCTGACCTTCGGCATACAATGTGTCGAAGGCCAGGGAGGACTTACCAGAACCGCTTACGCCAGAAATGGCTACCAAGCAGTTGCGTGGGATATTTAGACTTATATTCTTGAGGTTGTTGACGCGAGCGCCCTTAATCTCAATAAACTTCTCTTTTTCCTTTAGCATATCAGGGAAGTGAAAAGTGAAGAGTGAAGAATTTGAGTTTGTCTTGCAGTTAAAGGCCGTCAATCGTCTTTTCGCAATCAATGTAATTCAAATTCTTCACTCTTAACTTTTAACTTTTCACTTAATTATATGAGGTACTGGTTGCTTATGCTTTCGTTGTTGATGACGCGACGGATAGTCTCGGCAAACATATCGGCAACGCTGAGCTGCTTAACCTTTGCGCAACGATTAGCGTAAGGGATAGAATCAGTAAATACAATCTCCTCAAGGGCAGATTCCTGTACACGCTCACTTGCAGGACCTGACATTACACAATGGCTTGCGCATGCACGTACTGTGCGGGCACCTGCTTCCATCATTATGTCGGCTGCCTTAGTGATTGTGCCGGCTGTATCTACCATATCGTCAACGATGACAACATCCTTGCCCTTTACATCACCGATAATCTGCATGCTCTCGATAACATTGGCACGTGCACGTGTCTTGTTGCAGAGCACGAGAGGGCAGTCAAGATACTTGGCAAATGACTTTGCACGCTTGGCACCACCAACGTCAGGACTTGCAATTACAAGGTTCTCGAGCTTCAGGTTCTCAATGTAAGGGAGAATAACACCAGAACCATAGAGATGGTCAACAGGTACATCGAAGAAACCCTGAATCTGGTCAGCATGAAGATCCATGGTGATAAGACGGTCAATGCCTGCTACGCTCAGAAGATCTGCCACGAGCTTTGCACCGATGCTGACACGTGGTTTGTCCTTACGATCCTGACGGGCCCAGCCGAAATAAGGCATTACGGCGATAATCTGACGGGCAGAGGCACGCTTTGCTGCATCAATCATAAGCAGAAGCTCCATGAGATTGTCAGAGCTTGGGAATGTGCTCTGTACGAGGAACACATCGCGGCCACGGATGCTCTCCTCGTATGAAACAGCAAACTCACCGTCAGAGAACTTCGTTATCTGTAGATTGCCGAGTTTGCAACCAAGACTGGCACAAATCTTCTCTGCGAGGTAGCGAGTAGCTGTGCCTGAAAATACCATAAAGGAATCTTTGTCTGTCATTGAGATTTTATGATTTATAATTATAGTTTCTTTAATCTTTACTGTCTAATCAGTTTACCGCTTTGCGCAGTTTGCGGAAATGCTCAATCAGTTCCTTGAAGTTCAGTTCATGCTGAATGCTGAAACGATTCCAAAGGTCTCCGCATATACAAACACCGCCGAAACCTAGTTCCTTGGCCATCTTGATATTGTCGATGCTCATTCCGCCCAAGGCGTATACGTGCTTGTCTATAAGACCTTTATCGCGAGCCAATTCCATCTCCTGAATGCTGAGAGAAGCCTTGACATCGTTATGGAGGCTGTCGAACAGCGAGTGAAGACAAACATAGTCACACGTTTTCTTCATCTCTTTCAGGTCGCTGATGCGATATGTGCTGCGTGTTACATGTCGCTTGAAAGCTTCTGGTGTCGGTGTGTCAGGATTGTCGATATGAATACCTTTAAGGTCAAATTCCTGCTTGAGATAGTAATGTTCATGCACACGTATCTTGGAATAGCAGTCGTTTGGCAATAGGGAAAGCAGTCGCTCGCAGTAAACCGGTTCAGAATCCGGCTTTTGTAGGTGAAGTATATCCATACCTTCATCGAAAAGGGCAGTTATTATCTTGTCCTCCTCAACAAAGAATTTGGGTTGGGTTAATATGACCAGTTTCATCCTTTGTGTCTAATTTCTTTGTGCAAAATCAGCCAAAAAACTAATGCACTTTTTCATATATTCGGATGCAAAGGTATGAATAATTATTGAGAAAAGAAAGTTTCGAATTGAAAAATGTTGTTTTTTCTTCGAAATAATCAACAATCATCAATGATTTGTCGCGAATCTGCCGTTAATCCTCTGCTATGCCTCTGTTTGTTGTCTGCTATTTCTCCGCTATAGTAGCAGAGGAATAGCAGAGGATTATTGGACTTATAACGGATTTACAACGGACTTGTAACGGACCTGCAACGGAATCACCCTCTACGCTTTCTTTAGTATCTCAAGCAGATGTCGCCAAACCATATCTACGGTTAGGATGAGCAGACGCTCGTCAGGTGAATGTACTCCGCGAAGCGTTGGACCCATGCTCACCATGTCGAGGTTCGGATATCGCTCGGCAAAGAGACCGCATTCCAGTCCTGCATGAATTCCGAGAACCTTTGGCTCCTTATCGAAAAGTTCTTTGTAGGTATCAACGACAATCTTTGTCAAACGACTGTTAGGATTCATCTTCCATGCAGGATAGCCCTCGCCTGTATCTACCTCTGCACCTGCTAATTGGAATACGGCACGAACCGTAGCACACATGTTATCCAAAGCAGACATCACGTTTGAGCGCTGTGAAGTGGTAACGATGACAGAACCGTCTTCCTGTGTCTTCGCACTTGCAAGGTTGCTTGAGGTCTCTACAAGCCATTCGATAGCCTGATCCTGACACATTGACATAATTCCATTATCAACGCCTTGAAGTGCAAGGATGATTCTACGGCTGTCATCTTCAGTCATAAGAGGCTCTGCCTCAGTTGATTCCATATACATATTGATACTTGGCTCTGTAACATGGAATTCCTCTTCAACGTCAGATACGAAAATGTTGAAATCTGCACGTATCTGCTCTTTCTGGGCAAAAGGAACAGCAATAGTCATCTCGCCGTCACGGGGAATGGCATTATGAAGACCGCCTGCCTTGAGTGTGCCAAGACGAACCGTTCCATTCTCCATTTCCTGATATATGAAGCGTACAAGCAACTTAACGGCATTTGCGCGTTTTTTGTTGATGTCATCGCCAGAATGACCGCCTGTGAGTGAGTTCACGCCAATCTTCATGTAGAAGACACCATTCACATTCTCCTCGTATTTCGGTCTGAAAATAGCCTGAGTTCGCTTGCCTCCAGCACATGAAACGAATATCTGTCCCTCATCCTCAGAGTCGAGATTGATAAGCATAGAACCTGTCATAAAACCAGCCTTCATGCCCTCGGCACCTGTCAGACCTGTCTCTTCGTCACGAGTGAACACGCATTCGATTGGGCCATGCTCTATGTCGTTTGAGTCGAGTAGGGCAAGTTCCATGGCAATACCGATACCATCGTCAGCACCAAGTGTGGTGCCCTTTGCACGGAGCCATTCTCCATCAATATATGTCTCTATAGGATCGTTGTTGAAATCAATAGTGCATTCTGGCAGTTTTTCACATACCATATCCATGTGGCTCTGAAGGATGATAGTCTCCCTGTTCTCATAGCCAGGAGTCGCATTTTTGCGGATAAGTACGTTGCCAGTTTCGTCAACGATAGTCTCAAGACCACGGCTCTCACCGAATTCTTTCAGAAATGCAATCATCTTCTCCTCATGCTTTGAAGGGCGGGGAATAGTGTTGATTTTTGCAAATTGCTCAAACACACATGCAGGATTTAATTTATTTTTATTCATTATTAATAATAATTATGTATGATTTACGAATATTTTTCTTATCTTTGCACCCGAAAACATGAAACGGGCGCAGTTCTTCGAGCTACACACTCTTGTTTTCTGGTGCGAAGAAGCACCTGAAATGGAATATCAGCATGCAAAAGTACTGAAATATTTCCAAATCACCTCATTTTTTACCTAAAATTAATGCAATCAGAACAAAAACAGATATAAAAAAGAAATGAATAAGAAGGTTTTCACATCGGCTATGGCTGTAGCAGCTCTCGCCGTATCATTCACATCATGCGATAAGTCTAACCAGCAGCCAGAGGCAGCAGCCTCTTCACAGACAGCTCCTGTAGAACTTAAAATCGGTTTTGTTGAGGTTGACTCTATTATGAGCCAGTACCAGTTCTGCAAGGACTATACTCTCATCCTCGAGAAGAAGAGTCAGAATATCCAGTCAACACTTCAGCAGAAGGGAAACGCTCTTCAGAATGCGGCTGCTAATTTCCAGCAGAAGCTTCAGCAGAATGCCTATACAGAGCAGCAGGCTCGCCAGATTCAGGCAGGTCTTCAGAAGCAGCAGGCAGACCTTGAAGGTCTTCAGCAGCGTCTCGGTGCTGAGTTCCAGGGCGAGACAGAGAAGTTCAACAAGGCTCTCCGCGACTCTATCCAGCATTTCCTCGCTGTATATAACAAGGACAAGAAGTACTCTCTCATTCTAACAAAGCAGGGTGACAACATCCTATACGGTGATAAGGCTCTTGACATCACTACTCAGGTGGTTGCAGGTCTTAACAAGGCTTACAAGAAGACTGACCTTTCAAAGGCATCTTCTAAGGACGAGAAGAAAAAGTAATGAAACAGATAAACTGGGGCTTCATCGGTTGCGGTGAGGTGACAGAGATAAAAAGTGGCCCGGCATTCAACGAAGTGCCGGGCTCGCGTGTAGTAGCGGTGATGAGCCGTAATGCGCAGAAGGCACGCTCCTATGCAGAGCGTCACGACATTGCCAAGTGGTACACAGATGCCCAGGCTCTTGTTGATGATCCCAATGTGAATGCCGTCTATATCGCAACGCCTCCATCATCCCATGCTACCTATGCCATCATGGCAATGCACGCGGGCAAGCCTGTCTATGTGGAGAAACCGCTTGCGGCTTCCTATGATGATTGTGCCCGTGTGAATCATGTGAGCCAGATTACAGGTGTTCCATGCTTCGTGGCATACTATCGTCGATACCTCCCTTATTTCCTTGAGGTGAAGAACATGGTGGAGTCGGGTAGGATAGGAGAGGTTATCAATGTGCAGATACGATTCTCCGTCCCGCCACGCGAACTTGACTATGATTCAAAGGAAAAGCGCCCTTGGCGATTACAGCCGGATATTGCAGGAGGTGGCTATTTCTATGATCTTGCGCCTCATCAGTTGGATATGCTCCAGTATATGTTCGGTGTCATTACCCATGCGGAAGGGTATTCTGCCAACAGGGGAAAACTCTATACGGCAGAAGATACGGTAAGTGCCTGCTTCCGTTTTGAAAGTGGACTTCCTGGTAGTGGTTCGTGGTGCTTCGTAGGACACGAATCTGCAAGAGAAGACCGAATAGAGGTCATCGGTGATAAAGGTATGGTGTCATTCTCCATATTCGACTATCAGCCGATAGAGCTTATCACATCAAGTGGTAATCAGAAGATAACAGTTCCCAATCCTAAGTGTGTGCAGCTGCCACTCATCCAGAATGTTGTAGAGACTTTGCAAGGTACAGCTCATTGTAAGTGTACAAGCGTATCTGCAACGCCGACCAATTGGGTTATGGATAGGATTCTTGGGAAATTCTAAAAAGAGATTGTGTTTTATATATAAATGAAGAGACGCGGGTTTGCTATATATATATTAATGTGTATGACACTTGGTGTTTATGCACAGACAGACAGCGTTTCTGTTTATGACACCCCAGGTTCCGATGAAATCGTTGCTGATGCAGCGGTATCGGATGCCTTACAACCAGAGAAGAAGAAAGGATGTTGGTTTGGCAGGGCTTGCAAAAACGTTTTCGGTTTCTTTACTGCAGAGCCGGACACAATGTATATCGAGCCACAACTATATAACTTCACTGTTATGGCGCAGACAACCCTTACCGATGACTATTTCACTATAGAAGGTGAGGATGAACATGTGGTTTCGTTTGCTCCTTCCAGAAAACTGAAACTGGGACCTTTTCTGGGTTGGAGATGGCTTTTCTTTGGATATGTATTCAATGTGAATACTATTAATCTGAGCTCTAAGCATATTGATATTAATACAACGTTATATACGCCTGCAATAGCCGTTGACCTCGTTTACCGAAAGCTCGGCGACGGTTATACGCTACGGTCAATGCAGAATGGCGAACATGATGCCACCGATATGCTGGAAGGCATGGAGATAGATGGTCTCGATATCAACATCAGGTCAGTCAATGCGTATTATGTCCTGAACAAACGAAAATACTCGCATCAGGCAGCCTTCAACCAAACCAACCGACAGCTTAAGAATGCTGGCTCTTGGATATTCGGAACAGGCTACAACCGATGCAGCGTATCTATGGATTGGGCGGCTTTTAAGAAGCAGGTGAAGAAAAGGGTCAAGGGCGATGAGCGATATATGATCAATGACTCAGCCTTGGTGTTCAATAAGATGAGTTATCGAAGCGTGCCTCTGTCAGTAGGATACGGATACAACTGGGTGTTTGCCAAGAACTGGCTCTTCGGAGCCCAGATGTTAGGTTCTTTGTCTTATATGTGGTCACAAGGAGATACATACAATCCATCGCTTGAGAATATGGTTAAGGATTTCAAAATCAATAACTTCACCTTTGATGGTACGGTACGCCTCGGACTGGTATGGAACAATGCAAAATGGTTTGCCGGAGCAAGTGCCATTTACCATACCTACCACTATCATCAGGACAAGCTCCGTGCTGATAATATATTCGGACAGCTCAATATCTATGTGGGCTATAACTTCTGGAGAAAAAAATAAATACTAATCAAAATAACGCGAATTATGAAGATAAGATCAATTGTTATTCTGCTGTTTTGCATGATGTTCTCAATGGCAGCATCTGCCTATCAACCAAGGAAGGATATGGTGTGCATTGAGCGATTGCTTTCCGATGCGGCTAAACTGCCTAAGGATTCCAACCTTATGCTTCATTTCGGAAAACAGTTTCTTAACGTTCCTTACGTTGCGCACACCCTTGACCGCAACACGGAAGAGGAGAAACTCGTTGTCAATACCCGTGAACTCGATTGTACTACATTCGTTGAGAATGTGCTTGCGCTTACACTATGTGCTCAGCGTGGCGAGACGAAATTCACAGACTTTGAAAATCAGCTCCAGCAGATCCGCTACCGCAATGGTAAGGTGGAATACACACGTCGTCTTCACTATTTCACTTTTTGGATAGAAGATAACGTCCGCATGGGATTCGTAACCAAGGTGGAGAGCCAATATATGCCTTTCACGGCAGTTCAGCATGTGAAGGTTGACTATATGACAAAGCATGTAAAGGATTATGCCATGCTTGCCGCTCATCCAGAATGGCTGGAAGGTATAAAGGAAATGGAAAGTGTCATCACAGGTAATTATTTCCGCTATATTCCTAAGAAGAACATCAATAACTCTAATATTCTCCGTCAGACAATCAAGGACGGTGACATCATTGCCATTCTCACCAAGAAGAAGGGACTCGACACTTCGCATATCGGTATTGCCGTATGGCAAAAAGACGGTCTTCATCTCATGAATGCATCGTCTATTCATAAAAAAGTGGTTATAGAACCTATGGTTTTACAGAAATATATGGAAAAACACCCGTCTCAGATTGGAATTAGGCTCTGTAGAGTTGTGGAATTGAAAAAAAATTAGTAACTTTGCAACCGAATTCAGGAAAATGTACTTCAGAGTACTTCGTATAAAGAATAAAAATGATAACAGTTACCAATCTCGCCATTCAGTTTGGCAAGCGCGTCCTCTATAAGGACGTAAATCTTAAGTTTACAGCAGGAAACATCTATGGTGTCATCGGTGCTAACGGTGCCGGAAAATCAACTCTCCTTCGCGCTATCAGCGGCGAACTCGAGCCTAACAAAGGTACAGTAGAGCTCGGCGCAGGTGAGCGTCTATCCGTACTTGAACAGGATCACTTCAAGTACGACAACTACACGGTAATCAACACCGTACTTATGGGTCACCAGCCACTTTGGCAGAATATGCAGGAGCGTGACGCTCTCTATTCAAAGGCAGAGATGACTGAGGAGGACGGCAACCGCGCTGCAGAACTTGAGGAGGCTTTCGCTGAAATGGACGGTTGGAACGCAGAGAGCGATGCTGCACAGCTTCTTTCCGGTCTTGGCATCAAGGAAGATTCTCATTATAAGTTAATGTCTGAGCTCTCTAACAATGAGAAGGTTCGTGTGATGATGGCTAAGGCTCTCTTCGGAAATCCTGATAACCTCCTCCTTGACGAGCCTACCAACGACCTTGACCTTGACACCGTACAGTGGCTTGAGGAATACCTCTCTAACGTTGAGCAGACAGTACTTGTTGTCAGCCACGACCGTCACTTCCTTGATGCTGTATCTACACAAACCGTTGATATCGACTTCGGTAAGGTAACGGTATTTGCCGGTAACTATTCATTCTGGTATCAGTCTTCACAGCTTGCTCTTAAGCAGGCACAGAACCAGAAGGCTAAGGCTGAGGAGAAGCGTAAGGAACTTGAGGAGTTCATCCGTCGTTTCTCTGCCAACGTGGCTAAGTCAAAGCAGACAACATCACGTAAGAAGATGCTTGAAAAGCTTAATGTTGATGAAATCACTCCTTCTACACGTAAGTACCCAGGCATTATCTTCACTATGGAGCGTGAGCCGGGTAATCAGATTCTCGAGGTAGAGAACCTCAAGGCTGTTGATGCCGATGGAACCGTTCTCTTCGACAATGTTTCATTCAACATAGAAAAGGGACAGAAGACTGTATTCCTCTCACATAATCCAAAGGCTATGACAGCCCTCTTCGAGATTATCAACGGCAACCGTGAGGCTGACGGCGGTACATACAAGTGGGGTATTACCATCACAACCGCTTATTTGCCACTCGACAACACCGAGTTCTTCCAGACAGACAAGAACCTCGTGGAATGGCTTTCACAGTATGGTCCTGGCAATGAGGTTGCAATGAAAGGCTTCCTCGGACGTATGCTCTTCAAACAGGAAGAGGTAGAGAAGAAGGTGAATGTGCTCTCTGGTGGTGAGAAGATGCGTTGCATGATTGCCCGTATGCAGCTTCAGAATGCAAACTGTCTCATCCTCGACACACCAACCAACCACCTCGACCTTGAGTCAATTCAGGCATTCAACAACAATCTTGTAGGATTCAAGGGCAACATACTGTTCAGCTCACACGACCACGAATTTATCAATACCGTTGCTGACCGTATTATAGAGCTTACCCCAAAGGGTACTATTGACAAGCTCATGACCTATGATGACTACATCTATGATGAGGCAATCAAGGAACAGAAGGCTGCAATGTACAATGAATAAACCTATAACAAAAATCCCCCTCAATTGGGGGATTTTTTTGTGGGGTATAATCTGACTATGAAATGATATTAATCATCAACCGATGGTAATATCATTTACCGGAACTTTCTCCCACGTGAAGATTTTGAGCAATTCTTCCGCATTCATCGGTTCGGGGCGGTCTGTCTGTCCTGCATAATATGCGATTTCACCGATTATCTGCTCAGGTGTATATGTTGAACGTAAAACGCACATATCCAGGCTTTTATCGCGTTTGCTTAATCTTTGTCTTTCATTGCTGCAAAGCAATGGGAAATGGATGAAATCAGGTGTCCGTAGCGAAAGCATATCGTAGAGATATATCTGCTGCGATGCAGACAAGAGCAAATCCCTGCCTCTTACCACTTCCGTTATACCCATTAGGGCGTCATCCACCACAACGGCAAGCTGATAAGCCCATGCGCCATCTTTTCTGCGAAGCACGAAATCCCCACAATGGGTGGCAAGATTCACGCTCTGTTCGCCATAATGCCCATCCGTAAAGATTATATCCTTGTCAGGCACATAGAGCCTTGTTGCGGCATTTTTCATAGGAACTACCAATGTTTCTGATGGCTTCCCGTTAGGGATATAGTTAGGCCTGCACGTACCTTTGTAAACAATTCTTCCGTCAGATTCGTGAGGTGCTTGTGTTGCCATTATGTCGGCACGTGTACAGGTGCAAAGGTAGGTGAGACCGGTTTTATTCAGCCTGTTCAGATATTCCTCATATATCTCAGAACGCTGACTTTGAAGATAAGGACCGCAGTTGCCTCTATTCTCCGTACCGCCTTCATCCCAGTCAAGTCCAAGCCATCGAAGGTCATCTTCTAGTTGAAGGGCGTATTCGAGTTTGCATCTTTGCGGATCAAGGTCTTCAATTCTGAGTACCCACGAACCACCTTTCTTCTTTATCGATAGCCAAGAAAGCAAGGCGGCATACACATTACCCAAGTGCATGCGACCTGATGGAGAGGGGGCAAAGCGACCTTTGGCCTCTCCTTGCGTACTCGCCTGTATGTGATTGCGACTGATTTCTTTTGGCTTATCGAAAACTTCCATTTGATTGCAAAGATAATAAAAAATGTGCTGAAAACCTCGATTGAACCGAGAAAAAAAGAGAAATTTCACCTATTTATATATTATTTCTTCGTTACTTTAAGGATATTTGTTTAACTTTGCAGTCAAATAAATATCGTACTACAATAAAATGAAAAAATACTGTTTAGACCTTACGGTGAAATCGGTAGAACATATAAATGAAAAGTATGTTCTTCTGAAACTTACTGATAAGAATCCACTCCCTGAGATGATTCCTGGACAATTTGTAGAAATTCAGGTTGACGGCTCAAAGACAACCTTCCTGCGTCGTCCTATTTCCATCAATGACGTTGACCGTAAGGACAATACCCTGCACTTGCTTATCGCCTGTATAGGCGATGGTACACGTCAACTTGGCACTCTTACTGTCGGTGCAAAGGTGAATATCGTCCTGCCTTTGGGCAATGGCTTCAAAATGCCTTCATCCCCTGAGAAGAAGCATCTTCTTGTAGGTGGTGGCGTAGGTGTGGCTCCTCTTCTGTATCTAGGCCGTATGATTAAGGAAATGGGTGGTGAACCTACTTTTTTGCTCGGCGCACGTAGCAAGAAGGATTTGCTTATGCTCGATGAATACAGGAAAATCGGACGTGTGTTCATCACAACGGAAGACGGTTCAGAGGGCGAGAAAGGCTTTGTAACCAATCATTCTGTGCTTTCAAACGAGATATTCGACATGATAAGCACTTGCGGTCCTAAACCTATGATGATGGCTGTGGCTCGTTATGCTTCAAATGCTGGCATTGAGTGTGAGGTAAGTCTTGAGAACAAGATGGCATGCGGTGTAGGTGCTTGTCTCTGCTGTGTTGAAGACACCATCGACGGTCATGTGTGTGTATGTAAGGAAGGTCCAGTAATAAACATTAAGAAACTGAAATGGCAGATTTAAAAGTAAATATCGGTAATCTCAGGATGAAGAATCCTGTGATGACAGCATCTGGAACATTCGGCTATGGCATAGAGTTTCAGGATTTCGTTCCTCTCGATGAAATCGGCGGTATCATTGTCAAGGGTACTACTCTTCAGGCTCGTGAGGGTAATCCGTATCCTCGTATGGCTGAAACTGCACAGGGAATGCTTAACTGCGTTGGACTTCAGAACAAGGGCGTGAGCTATTTCTGCAACAATATCTATCCGCAAATCAAGGATATCGACACTAATATGATTGTCAATGTCAGCGGTAATTCTCCTGAGAACTATGCAGAATGTGCTGCCCGCATTGATGCTTTGGATAAGATTCCTGCCATCGAACTCAATATCTCATGTCCTAACGTCAAGACCGGTGGAATGGCGTTTGGCGTTACGGCAAATGGTGCTGCGAGCGTAGTGCGCGAAGTTCGTAAGGCATACAACAAGACTCTCATCGTGAAACTGTCACCTAACGTTACAGATATCACGGAGATAGCTCGCGCTGTTGAAGCAGAAGGTGCAGATGCCGTTTCTCTCATAAACACTCTCATGGGAACAAGTATCGACATTGAGAAGCGTTGCTTCAACCTCTCTATCGGTACTGGCGGTTTGAGTGGTCCTGCTGTCAAGCCTGTTGCTCTCCGCATGGTATATCAGGTGGCAAAGTCTGTTCACATTCCTGTAATCGGTCTTGGAGGTATCTCTACCGCAAATGATGCTATCGAGTTCCTTATGGCTGGTGCTACTGCCATAGAGATTGGAACTGCCAATTTCCTTGATCCAGCTGTAACCAAGAAGGTGAAGAACGGTATTGACTCATGGCTTGATGCTCACGGCTGTAAATCCGTACAGGAGATCATCGGAGTTCTGTAAAATTCCGTCAAAGTGCATGGTATTTGCAAGTCCTATGTAATTCCCTTGTAACTCCTATGTAAGTCCCATTTTCCTCTGTTCTCCAAGAGCGGAGCCAGAGCGAAGGCATAGCGAAGCCAGAACGGAGTTACAACGGTTTTGTAACGGTATTATAACGGACCTACATTGGAAGCATATTTGGAGTTTAATTACCATATTAGCAGCAAGCTGCTTTTTACTGACAATAATTACCGATCTTACCAATCTTAGTCCAATAATTTTCTATTTTATCTCTTTTTATTGGTTGAAGATTGGTAAGATTGGTAATTATTGTCAGTTCAGCACCGGAGGTGCGTTCTTAAACTCTGAAAAAAGAAATTTAGAACAACTCTGCAACTCGTCACCCGTAGCGTTGTAATAGATTATGTTTCAGAGAGTTGTAGCGGTGGTTCATTTGATTTTACTCGTCACCCACTCATCACCCTCACGCTTGTATTAGCTTGATATAGAGTGATTTGGAGTAAAAATTTACTCGTCACCCGAAAATCGTTGAAAAGTGGTGATGAGTGAATTGACTTTGTATATTCTTTATTCTCAATAAGATACAAGGCTTTAGGGTGATGAGTGGGTGACGAGTGTTTTGAAATGAATCACCGCTGTAACCAAAAGAGTCACAATGACTTGCAGCGTTGAGGGTGACGAGTTGCAGAGTTATGTGAAAATTCTATTTTTTGTTAAGAGGTGATTTTTGCCACCATATATAATGTATTAATCTATGTGCTTCCTTCTGGATCTTCAAAGAGACACCATTTTTGTTCACCTGTCTCTGTATTGAACCACACACCACAGGCATAGCATTGAACCCAATGATTTCGCCCTGGTAGCGTGTTCCAACTACCACAAGCAGGACATAGAGGTTGTACTTCAATCATAATTCTGTAATTTTGTTTTGTTCGATGGCTTCACGATGTACACGGAGTAGTTCTTTTCTAAGTTCTATTGGTTCTAGAACTTCAATGAATCGCCCTTGTGATTCAAGATAAGAAACGAAATCGAAGGTTGGTCTGATCCGATATTCAAAGTCATAATAATTTTCACCTTTGCTCCTGAGTTTTTGAGATGTATGTATTGGCTGACGATCAAGAATGAAACGTTCATTTTCATGAGCACGCAATATTACACGTTGAATAGGAACGTCGCTATCAAGGCGTACAGCATAGAATTCAGAGAAATATTGATCTGCATTAAAGGTAGAAGGTATGATAAACTTGTTCGTTGTTATACCTACGTATTCTATTCTGTCAAGACAATATATCCTAAGTCTGTCATCTTGGCATCTGCCAAGCAAATACCAGCGATTATGATATGTTTTCAAGCAATAAGGCTCTAATGTGATTTCATCAGGTGAAAGTTTACCGTACTCACGATAAACAATGTTTATAACATTGAAATCCTTCATTGCCAATATTATATGTTCAAGGTAGTCATCACCAGAGGGTAATGGTTCCAGTAATATCCTATTAGACAAATCTTCACAATCACGTAGCTTGGCTTTGATAGCTTGAACGCTTATTCCCCATTCACGAAGTCTATTAGTATCTGGAATATGTGATGAAATGATTTTATAGACGCGATTCACGTATTTTACCTGGCAGATACTTTGTATGTCTGTCAGTCGCCTTTTGAATGTAGATATAGTCAGAGGCTTATTATCTCCATTCATATTTGCCCTTTGCCATTCTCTTGCAATCTCCTTGAATGTTAATCCATGTGGATTACGTTCAAGAAGAGTTATTAGGAAGTCGTTATTTGCTCTTATTGAATCTACTTTCATAATATCCGTTTTCTTGAAAATGAGGGAGTCTACTCTTTGAGAACTCCCTCTTCACAAATTTACAACATTTTCTAACTATGAAAAAAATGATTTCATCTTATTCTAGATAAGAATTCTACAAATCCCTTGTTCTTTAACTCTTTTAGCAATTCTATTGCTTTTTCTATTATCTCAAAACTTTCCTCAGCCTTATCTATCTGATTATAGATAGAGTCTCCTGTATTGAGCAATGGAGATTCGTGTTTTATTGACAAACTGGTCTTGTTGACATTGATTGTCACTTTTCGCATAGAGAAAAGTTCAGGCTTATTGGCTTTTAGCCATTCTATAACCTTCACCTTCTTAACATCATCATTCTCTTTGAGTTTGTTTATCTGTATGGAAACGTTCTTGCGAAGAGCTTGATGAATGAGATCAACATCGGGGATACAAGATTTATATTGAAACCAATTTGATTTCGGACCACGAACAATACCAGCTTGCGTATCGAGAGGTAAAGTAGGATGATTGTCATGAACGAACCTTACATATCCATCGTAGAAGTCCATTACATTTTCTGCAGGAATTACTATGCCAGAATGCGATTTCTTTTGAAGAGCCTTAGAAATCAAAGCAATCTTATAGGCTGAACGAGAAGAGTTACACTTTTCAAAATAAGCCTTCACTTCTTCGTATGTCACCTTGTTTTTATATTCTGGTGCATAGTAAGACTCTGGTGCCACAAGAAACACCTCAAAACCATCATACAAACCTTCATTCATAGCCTTACGACCACGTGCGAGATAACGCTCATACTGATTAGGTTGCTGTGTCGCATTGATTTTATCCTCAATAAGCAGAGCCTTAGTTTGGTCGTGTGATGTGTAGATGACTGTTATGTCAGACTCTCCGCGACTGTCAACTTCGATATTGTCGTTACAAACCATTAGAGACTGTGTTTCTACATCAATACCATTACCTTCCTCGTACTGTGAATGTACAAGCTTTACTATCTGAAAATCTGTTACGCCTATCTTTGACATAAAAAGATTGGCAAATGCCTCTGAGCAACTAAACTCTTCTATGAACATTAAATCCATATCATGCTCACGAATACCAGAGCTGAACTCAACCTTAGGTGTGTAGTTTATTTTTTCCATTTCTCTGTCGTTTTAAATGTTTGATTTTTTTCTGAGTGCAAAATTACGGGTTGAGTAGTTCAAAATGTGAGCTAGTAGTTCTTTTTTTGCAAAAAAATTACTATTCTCTTATTTGCCACCTTTTACCTTCTTTGTTGATATTAAAATCAAAACAAGTGGTAATGGTTAAAATTATTTTCTTAGTAAAAATTATGCAGCCTGTGCAAGTTCTTTTTTCAGGAAAAATTTTGGATATGGCTTGAGATTGAGGATTTGAGTTTGTTCCACCTTTTCACAACACAACGAACATGGATTCATATTAGTATCCATGTCAAATTGTCTAATGGCTTCGTCTGCAATTCTTCTGAAGAATATTTCCTTGAGGTATTCTTCAGAAGCTTCTTCCATTGAAAAAAAATGATTGGAAGTTTTATATGCATCTATATTGGAAATAAGCTGTCTAACTCCCGACCATCTTACAGTAACATAACCTTCAAGTTTCATGTCACTGGTTTTCTTCGGGGTTGCCTTCTCATTTTCCTTGTTGTGAATGTCTATAAGAATTTCTATCACATTATTAGAGCTATCCTCTTTCTTGATAGCATCCAATACTTTCAACCATCGAGCTGTGCTTATAGTTGTTAGTTTATCATTGTTCTTTTCCATAAGATTCAATTAAGATTAAAGATGTTTATTCACAGATTACTTGAGCATCATTTGACGATAGGCTCAAACTTTTCACCATATCAATCGTTTAGGTTGTTGTTAGTGAACGTTATTGTTCGATTGTTATTGTTTTGTACTTTCTTTTTCTTGTAATTGTTTTATATGGTAATATGTTGGTTACTTATATCTGTGTGCAAAAATACGCATAATATCTGATTTCTCCAAAATATTGGCACGAAATTTATAGAAATATATACATGCTTTTTTCTTATTTCTGATTACTAAGCCGTTATATACCCAAAAGAGGCTTGCACATCATGCAGGCCTCTTCTGTTTGGGGATTGATTTTTTAATTGTCAATTATCAATTTTCAGTTGATTGTCGTCTTCAACAACAATCTTTGCTTCGCCGCCTTTCTTCAATTTGCCGAAGAGTATCTCTTCCATGAGTATTGGCGTGAGATATTGCTGAATGACTCTGTCCATCTCTCGTGCTCCATATTGCTTGGTGAATCCTTTGGTAAGAAGGAATTCGTGTGCTTGTGGAGCGAGTGTCATAGTTACGTTCTTGGCTGCAAGACGTTGTGATAGCTGACGGAGTTTCTTGTCAAGGATGAGAGTTGCCATAGTCTTGTCCATCTCATTGAATACAACAGTACCAGATAGACGGTTTAGGAACTCAGGCTTGAAGGTCTTCTTTACCGTCTGGAGCATAGCCTGTCCCTTGCTGAGTCCACCTCCGAAGCCGATACCAGCTTGTCCTGCAAACTGTGCTCCTGCATTTGATGTCATGATCAGAATCACGTTACGGAAGTCTGCCTTGTTGCCTTTGTTGTCGGTAAGTCGGGCATAATCCATTACTTGAAGCAAGATATTGTAAATATCTGTGTGTGCCTTCTCAATCTCATCAAGGAGTAGGACGCAGTTTGGTGTCTTGCGGATGGCATCTGTCAACAGACCGCCTTCCTCATAGCCTACATATCCAGCAGGAGAGCCTATGAGTTTTGAGATAGTATGTTTCTCAGTATATTCGCTCATGTCAAAGCGTATAAGCTCAATGCCAAGTTCACGAGCCAATACCTTGCAGACCTCTGTCTTACCCACACCTGTAGGCCCCACGAAGAGAAGTGAGGCGATAGGCTTGTCAGGCTCCATCAGTCCGGCTTTTGACATCATAACGGCACGTACCACTTTCTTGATAGCCTCATCCTGACCATAGATATCGCTGCTAATGCGCTTGTCGAGATCCTTCAGAGCATCGTTATTATCGCTTGCAAGTGCGTTAGCGTCAATACGACAAACTTCAATGAGAATCTTTTTTATTATATCCTTACTAACCTTCTGATAGCGTGCAGCTTTAGGCTCTCCGTTCTTATTAAGGAGCGGATTCTGTTGCAGATAAGCACCAGCCTCATCGATTATGTCAATAGCCTTGTCGGGAAGGAAACGGTCGCAGATGCGGGCATCACTCTGCTCAACGGCATATTTCACAGCCTCCTCATCATACTTCACACCGTGGTGCTTCTCGTAGATAGGGAGTAGGGCAGAGACAATCTGAATGGTCTCATCTACAGAAGGCTCCTTAATATCAATCTGTCCGAATCGTCGTGCTATTGCCTTGTGCTTGGCAAACGACTTGTTGTAGTCCTGATATGTTGTAGAGCCGATGAATCGTATGCTGCCATCCTCAAGGTAAGGCTTCAGCATCTCTGCTGCATTCATAGAGCTATTGCCGCCACCAGTATCACAGATGGTATGAATCTCGTCTATATAGAGAATAGCATTACCTTTTGCCTTAGCTCCGTCGAGAACTTCCTTGACACGCCTCTCGAACTCTCCGTGATAGCTTGCACCAGCAACGAGTGAAGCCATATCCATGCCATATATCACCTTGTCGGATATGGATTCTGGCACATTGCCTTCTGTAATCATCTTTGCAAGACCATATATGAGGGCGGTTTTGCCAACACCAGGTTCGCCTATGAAGATAGGGTTGTTCTTGTCCTTACGGCAAAGTATGCGGATGGTATGCTCAAGTTCCTTCTGTCGCCCGATAAGAGGTTTTCTGTTTACATATTCCTCGCTTATACAGGTGAGATACTGTTCCCAAGGCTCTTTCTTCTGCTGAGGTTGGCTCTGAGGCTCTTCTTGCTTATGGATTTCCATCGACTGTAATGAACCGAGCAGTCTATTTGCACTTGCCATGAGCTTATCGTATATGGCTGTGCCTGATAAATCAACCTTCTTGCCGTTGATATAAGCCTCTGCATGTACCTGTGGCTTATTTGCCTCTGCAGTTTCATCTTCTGTCTCGTCCTCAATGCTTTCAGCTTCAGGCGTTTCCTCATATTGGCTATAGAAAAGATTGATGTTCTTGAACCAGTCCTTTTTGAAGGTGATATACTTGTTCAGTATATATTGAGCCATGCTATGCTTGAGTTCATTAAGCATATACATTACTTCAAGGATGGTGCCGTGCTGCAAAGAGTCTGCTGTAATTTCCGTCTGGCTGAGATCCTCGATATGCTTTTTTGTCTTCGACATAGCGAAATACTGCATACGCTGAACAATCTCGTGGAGATTTGTTGACAGCATGGGAATGTATTCCTCATCATCAGGAACAGCATCGATGCTTATAATATAACCGAACAGCTCGTTGTGCATTTCATCGATATCCACGTCAGCAATCTCACAGAACGACATAAATGCCGCCTGATAGGAAATGGCATACAGAAGATGCTCAGGAGTGATGAATTCTGAGCGGAATTTAGTAGCGTCATCTAAAGCAACCTGAAGTGCTCGATTTAGGCTTTCGGTGAAATAATTGGTTTCTATGTCGTATATAGGATGTATCATCTTGTTTCTTCGATTGTAAGTTTTAGTGGATAATTGTTTGC
The DNA here is from genome assembly GCA_902779665.1 of uncultured Prevotellaceae bacterium. Lineage (GTDB taxonomy): Bacteria > Bacteroidota > Bacteroidia > Bacteroidales > Bacteroidaceae > Prevotella. Next base: position 72,082 of record CACZCN010000016.1, read on the forward strand.
CTTGGCGAGATTCATGGTGTAGTTTGCCTTGCTTTGTGCTATGTCTTGGGAATAAGTGCCGACGACTGCGCTTCCTTCATTATGAACCTTTAGCATTAATGTTTCAGCATCCTCTTCACTTTTCCTGAAGATCCTTACAAGAACGTAAACGACAAAGTCCATAGTCGTAACATCATCATTGTGCATGATGACATTATACATGGGTGGTTCCTTTAACTTGAACTGTGTATGTTTACTACGGATTGTTCTTGTATGTGTACTCATGTTTGTTTTCGAATCATCTTATTCCGCCTCAAAGGGTTAAGGCGTGGAAATGAGTTATTGATTTGTTGAATGCAAAAATATATAAATTAATCGAAATAAAAAAGTTTTTTTACGATTTTTCTTCTATATTTGTGAAAAGGTAATAAAAAGTAAGTAAAAATTGACTTTTTGTACGTTTTTCTTCTTGATTCTCAACGTTCTTGATAAAATATAATCTGTAATAAAAACCATAGCTTTGCTGCCGTTCTTCCTCCTATGATCCTTCGCTCTTCCTCCGTACCAAAGTCGGTGCAAAGTCGGTGCAAAGTCGGTGGAGGGTATATTTTAGAGTGGAGGTTCATTGGGTTTGGTTAGGAGAATCAGCTATAACAAAAATAAGGAGCACAGGAAAACTGTACTCCTTATTGTATTGTTTCTAATCCTTTAATTATAGTGTGACTTTGATACCGAGAGAAAGGAAGGCATCGTTATAGTCATAACAGTAGTCATCATCATTGTTTATCCATTGATATTTTGTCTCAACGAATCCTGCGATTTTCTGATTGATGTCATACTTGAGGCCACAGCCGACGTTTATGCCGAAGTTGATATGTCCATCGTAATAGTCAGAGTCTTCTGGATGGTGGAGGTGATGATGATGGGGAGTGTCGTGATGATCCTTGAGGTTGGCATAGCAGAGAACGCCACCTGCGATAGGATATAATGTGAATTTATGACCGAGATCTATATTATAATGAAAATCTGCTTCAAAGTCGATGTGAGTACCACAATCCCAGAAAGAGAGATTAGCACTTGGTGAGAACTCAAAATTGTTATTGAGGTCTGCTGATATACCTACACCAACACCCAAGTCACCACGGAAGTTTGTCTTGAAATCAACACTTTCTACCTGTGCCTTGGCTACGAATGCCACAGCACAAAGAATCACAGAAAAAATGATCTTTTTCATAATTGCTTTTTGTTTTGAATATATGCAAATTTATTTGTTATCTTAAATACTTTCTATAATTAACGTAATGATTGTCCATTTATTGAGAGACATTCAGTTAAAATATACAAAGAAAAAACAACCCTTCCTAATTTATGTTAGGAAAGGTTGCCGAATGTTATTGTTGTTTTCTTTACCACACATCGCATGTGCGTTTGACCTTACTGTCTTCTGGAGCCTCTGGTATAGGCTGATTATTCACTTTACAGTTTATAAACGTGCAGTTCTTCGTATTGTGCAGGTAATAAGGCCATTTGGCATTTTCCACATTGAAGTTTGTTACCTTGACATCTGTGATTCGTTCTTCCTCGTTACCTTCATAGAAGATGCCGAACTCTGTCGATTTTTCAACGTTGACGTTGTTGATGCGGAAGTTCGTGTATCGGGTTGGGAAGTTACCGCCACGATAATGCAGATAGTTTGTCTCGAAGCGTAAAGCTGCCCCGGCAACCGACTTAATGTTGATTCCGTTGACATATACATTCTCGATATAGCCTCCACGGTCAAGATTCGACTTGAAGAGAATACCGTTCTTTACATCATTAATCTCAATGTCGCTCATGAAGATATTCTTCACGCCTCCGCTGATTTCTGATCCGATACATACGCCATTGCCTCTGGTCTTCATTTTACAGTTGCGGATTACAATATCCTCTGCCGGACGACCTATGCGTCTGCCGTCGGCATCGCGTCCGGACTTCACCGCAACGGCATCGTCGCCTGTGTTGAATTCGCAGTTTTCAATGACAACCCTCTTGCTTGACTCCGGACTTATTCCGTCGTTGTTAGGGTAGTTTGAGTCAATCTTTACGTTATTGATAATAACATCCTCGCAATAAAGTGGATGGATGCACCAGAATGGGCAGTTTTTGAGTGTTATTCCATTGATGAGAACGCGTGAGCATGAGCAGAACTCTATGGCGCTGGTACGTAGCTTTGTACCCTCACCGAAGATACGCTCAGATAGAGGTACGAGTTTGTCGCCCATCTCCCTGAGACGGTTTACATCGGAAAAATCAGGTGTTTCTCCATTTGTGCCGAGTAGGAAATCTCCTGCATCCTCAATGCTGGTTGTCTTTCCCCATTTTGCCATCTCATGGCCGTTTATATCAATTACGGCTGTGCCTTCGCCCGTAATAGCAACGTTCTCCTGATAGTGTGAATGTATCATAGGACAGCGAGAATATACTTCTATACCCTCATATCGGCTCAATACCACAGGGAGGTATGCATCAGGATTGTCGGTAAATGTTAGGGTTGCGCCATCGCTGAGATGAAGATTCACACCGCTCTTCAATTCAAGCGGTCCGTCCATGTCGAATTTTCCGGCAGGGATGACAACCATACCGCCACCATCATCCGAACACTCGTCAATGCTTTTTTGCAGGTCTGCACGTGTTGCACCTTCATTGATTGTTATCTTCTTTCCTTCCTTTGGAAACATAGGCCTACGTGTACTTGCAGCGATGAGATTCATCCTGCGGTCGTCAGAGATATCATTCAGCTTGAATTTCTTCTCGTTGATGGTTCTCTGAATCGGACGGATTGTTCCATCCTCGTTATAGAACAGAGAATCACAACTTACAGAACGGCGGTAGGCATTGTAATACTCTGATGCAAGGATACGGCTTATATCCGATGTGTGGTAGAACATATAGTCCTGTCCCTTGTAGTTTACTATAGAGCAATGTGTCGTACCGCTGTTTACGGGTTGCAAAATTACTCCCTGATAAGTATAGGGACCAAGTGGAGAATTGCTTGTGCAGTATGCAATCTCCTGTTTCTTGCCACGACGGAAAGGACTTGTGGCGTATGTCATATAGTATATGCCATTGCGCTTGTGTACCCATACTGCCTCGAAGAAATCTTGAGTGCCTTTTACTTGTTCAACCTTGCCGTCGAATGATATCATATCCTCGTTGAGTTTTATTACATTTACGGTATTCTGACCTACGAAGAGATAAGCCTGACCATCATCATCAATAAACGGACAAGCGTCTATGAACATACGGTCACACACCACTCCTGGAGTATTCTTCGAGATAAGAGGATGTCCTAGAGGATCATGGAATGGACCTGCCGGCGAATCAGCTACAGCCACACCTATATTCTCCGTGTCGGTAGCATAATAGAAGTAGTATTTGCCGTTACGCTCTATACAGTCGGGGGCCCATGTGCGGGACTTAGCCCATTTTGCGTCTTCCAACGGCTTGTAGATAACACCATGGTCGGTCCATGTTTTCATGTCCGTTGTGCTATATACGTGGAAGTCATCCATAAGAAAATCCGTGGCATCATCCTTGTCATGACTCGGATAAAGCCACAAAGTATCGCCAAACACCCTTGCTGATGGATCTGCGCAATACGTGTGGGTTATGATTGGATTGCCAGGCAATGAAGTCTGGGCAACGATTATAACACTTGATATCAGAAAGAGAGGAATAAGTGTATATTTTAATATCTTCATAATGGTATTGTTTTTTCGTTTGGTGTTTTTGGTATGATATTTTGCCACAAAAATAAGAATAAATATCCGTATGACCTAATTTTTTTGGAAAAAAATGCAAAAAAACATCCATTTGCATAAAAAAAGTGGGGTTATTACGTTTTTTTTCTTAACTTTGCGCAAAACTATATAACAAACCTATTAATAAAGATGTATTGTAAAAAGATTTTTTCAGTATCTATTCTGTTATTGTGTGCGAGTATTTGCTTTGCACAAAATGCGGGAAAAGAGAATGTAGTTCGTATTGAGTCCGGTCTTGTGCAGGGATTCAACCATGAGGGTTCTATCGGTTTCCTCGGTATTCCATACGCCAAGGTAGAACGTTTCATGCCGCCTATGCCTGTTGACAAATGGGATACGGTGAGGATATGCGACCATTGGGGACCTATGACTATGCAGCCAATGGGACGTGAGATGTCTAAGGACGAAATGTCCGAAGATTGTTGCGTAGTGAATGTATGGACAACCGATTGCAAGGCAAAGAAACCTGTTATGCTATGGCTTCATGGTGGTGGGTTTGATTCTGGCACGTCAGAATGGGATCCTGGCATGAAACTCGCACAGAAGGATGTTGTCTGCGTCAGCATAAATCATCGTTTGAATATCCTCGGTTTCCTCGACCTCTCTGCATGTTCGCCAAAGTACAAGTATTCTGGCAATGTCGGAATGATGGACGTTGTTGCTGCCTTGAAGTGGATTCGCAATAACATTGCACAGTTTGGCGGTGATCCTAACAATGTCACGGTATTCGGTGAGTCTGGTGGCGGTGGAAAGGTTGGTACTCTTTTGTGTATGCCAGATGCGAAGGACCTTTTCCATAAGGCTATCATTCTTAGCGGAACAATCCTCAACGTGAACACCAAGGAAATGAGTGAATCTCTGGGCAAGGCAGTACTTGCAGAACTCGGTATTTCAAATGAGAACATAGAGAAGATAAAGGAAGTGCCTTACAAGGATCTTTATGCAGCTGGACAGCGTGCTATGGGCAAGAGCATCGGCACACGTAAGCCTGGTACTCCTATGATGTGGGGATTCGGTCCTTCACCTGACGGAGAGATTCTCATGCAACAGCCTTTCCAACCGGGATTTTCTTCATTCTCTGATAGTAAGCCTATTCTTATTGGTACAACTTTCAATGAGCTTCAGCGCCTTACATACGATAAGCCTGTGACTTTGGAAGAGGCTCGTCAGCAACTTTTGCCAGTTTTCGGCAATCGTACAGATGAGTATATCAAGGCATTCGACGAGGCTTGGCCAAAGCACTCTCCAAACGATCTGCTCTCTGCCGACCGCCTCTTCCGTCCAAAGACAATCATCACAGCCGACTATATCTCAGCCAATCGTCCTGCACCTACCTATATGTATATGTTCACGTGGAAGTCTCCTGTTCATCAGGGCTCTGTTCACGGACATGAGTTGAAGTTTGTCTTCAACACTTTGCATCGTGCTGGCAACGATCTTCCTAATCCAACGGCTGATGACCAAAAACTTGCAGATATAATGAGTACCGTATGGTCAAATTTCGCCCATACAGGCAATCCTAATGCCGAAGGACTTCCATCTTGGAAACCTTACAATGCAGAGAATGGTGAGATGATGATCTTTGACTATAACTGCTATCTGCGTCATAATCCTGACCGTAAGCTTGAGGAAATCATCGATGACTGCTGTTTCCAACAGCTCAAGGAATTTAGGGCAAAACAAGCAAAAAAATAGTATTGTTTAATTATTTATCTGTAAAAACATGGAGAATTTAGAAGAAAAAAACTCTAACGAGTTAAAGGTATCTGACGTTATCAAAGAAAACATCACATCAGGAATGAAATGGGCAAAGTTCCTGACTATCCTTATGTGTATTGGTGTTGTTCTGATGATCTTGTGTGGTGTTTTGGTTTTTGCTATGTCTTCAATAACAGCATCAAGTTCACCTGCAACTATGGGAATAATGGGATTGTTCTATATACTGATAGCTCTTATTTACATCTATCCAATAAAACTTTGTTTTGCTGGTATCCGTAATGTAAAAGATGCTTTCCAATATGACTCTCAGGAAGACCTCGAGGCAGCTTCAGATAATCTCAGAAAACTATTGAAGTTTATGGGTATTGTTGCCATTACATTCATAGTAATCTATTTGATTGCCCTCTTCATCCTCTTTATCGTAGGATTTGCATCAGGTTTTTCTGCATACAATTCATACAATTCTCAGTTCTAATAAAATGACATCAGAATATCCAAGACAAGAAATCGTGCTCTCTTTTCTAAGGGAGCACGATATTCCTTTTGAGTGTTATAACCATCCAGAAGGCAAAACCATAGAGGAGGCAAAGCGTTGGTGGAAGGATGATGGTAGTGTACATTGCAAGAATATCTTCATGCGCAACCATAAGGGAAACAAGCATTATCTCATCTGCTACCATTGCGACCATGATTTTGACATTCACGACCTTGAGGCTCGTTTAAAGGCTACGCTTCAGGCACAAGGATTGCCTTCTTGTGGCAAACTTAGCTTTGCTTCTCCTGAGCGTATGATGAAATATCTCGGTCTTGAACCTGGAAGCGTATCTCCATTCGGACTAATCAACGATACTGAACACCACGTTCATCTCTTCCTTGATGCTTGTCTCAAGGATGCTGATACACTCAGTTTTCATCCTAATGACTGTCGGGGTACTGTCGTTATCCGTCGAGAGGATTTCGAGAGATACCTGAAGATCGTGGGGAATAGTTATGAGTATATTTGACCTACCCAGTCCCTCCCCAAAGGAAGTCGGAGATTGAGTATCTCCGAGTATGTGTCAGGGCTCCTCCCCCCTTACCCCCTCAAGGGGGAGTAGTTAGTCTTTCTAATCATGGAGGAACTCATTTGAGCGTTTTTTACTATAAAACATCCTTCCCTTGGGGAAGGCTTGGCTAGGTCTTAATCCATCGGATACTTTACTCCCCATTCCTTTCTCAACTCATCCATCTGTTTCATGATTGAAAGGGTTTCCTCATGAGGCATCATTGGGGATTCAAGCAATCCTTGCTCTATACAACGCTTGCACTCAAACACCTGATACTCATAACCGGTAACCATATCCTCTGGCTTTTTGTATGTTGCTACGAGTTCATAATTGCGATACACCTCAACAAGTTCTGGACAGTTCACGTTATCAACACGGATATACCCATCCACACCGCTTATAATACCTTGTCTGTCATTAAGACACAAGGCTCCAGATTGCAGATTTGCCATCTTTCCATCAGCGTATGATAAGGAGATGCACTCATGCATATCCATTCCTGTAGGACCAATATGCACATTTGTAACGGTACGCTTTATGTCTGTGCCGAAATACATTCTTGCGAAGTTAAGACAGTAAACTCCAAGGTCGAGTAGGGCACCGCCACAAAGTTCTGGTCTTACAATTCTCTCTTTATGCTCCATCATATAGCAGAGTGTGGCAGTCAATATTCTTGGCTCACCTATAATGCCACTTTGCATAATCTCCGTAACCTTATGTGAAAGAGGCATATAACGTGTCCATATGGCCTCCGTAATGAAAAGATTCTTCTGCTTTGCCAGTGAAAGAAGTTCCTCTGCCTCACGTGCATTTGCCGTAAAAGCCTTTTCCACCAGACAAGGCTTTCCATGCTCCAAGGCAAGTCGTGTATGCTCATAGTGATGTGAATGAGGGGTTGCGATGTAGATAAGATCCACATTCTTGTCACTCACAAGTTCCTCATACGAGCCGTATGCCTTAGATATTGACCACTTTTGAGCGAAATACCTTGCTTTTTCAATGCTGCGTGATGCTATTGCGTAAACCTCGCAATCCTGAGGCTTTGCTTGAAGTGATAATGCCATCTTCTCTGCAATCCATCCTGCACCTATAATTCCGATTTTCATAATGATGTTAATATTTTCTTTGATCCTTGTTATAATAATTTTTTCCGAAAAAACTCTGTATCTCTTTCCTGTTTCTGGGATGAATTTATAAGGAATAGATCAGTAGATGATGCAAATATAGCGTATTTTCTGGACTTGAAAGAATTTTTTGCAATAAATCGTCTAAAAATCTTCTCAGTTTCAGAATTTTGTTGTAATTTTACACTCGATAATGAATTTTCAATCTTTAATTTTCAATTGACGTAAATGAACCGTATTCTATTACTCCTAGCAACATTGGCTATCGTAATGCCAACTGTAAGTTGTGCCCAAACCACAGAATCTCATAGTCTTCCAAATCCTCTTAAATGGGAAAAGAAAAGTGGCGAGGTAAGTAATCTCACCGAATGGAACGAGCGTCGTAACGAAATCTCAAGTCTTATCCAACAGCATGAGATTGGCATTATTCCAGAGGTGAAGCGCGACCAGATAAAGGCTCGCATGGATAACGACACCCTCTTCGTCACCATTACCGTTGGTAAGGAATCGCTCACGCTCTCTTCACATATCAAGTACCCAAAGACGGGTGCTGCGCCTTATCCTTTGCTGATAGGCAGTAGTCGTATATCCCTTCCTGATACCCTGCTCAATCCTCTTCCGCTTGCCCGTATGAATTATAATGAGCGACAGGTCAATGGCTATTCACAGTTCCGTGGAGATACCTGCCGAACCAACTATGGTTTTGTGCGTCTCTATCCCGAACTCATTGATAATGGAGCATATAGCATGTGGGCATGGGGATTTCAGCGTATCATTGACGGCTTGGAGATTCTTGGCCCAGAGGTTACAAAGATTGACACAAAGCATATAGGTGTAACGGGTTGTTCGTATGCCGGTAAGATGGCTCTTTTCTGTGGAGCCTTCGACCCTCGTGTAGCTCTTACCATAGCACAGGAACCAGGAGGTGGTGGTGCTGCCGCTTGGCGTGTGTCGCATACCATTGATGGTGTTGAGGATCTTGACAGAACCGACTATCATTGGTTCAAGCATAGTCTCAAGGAGCAGTTTCATGGCGATAGTGTCTATCAGTTGCCATACGACCATCATGAGTTATGCGCCCTCGTATGTCCTCGTGCTTTCCTTATGCTTGGTAACACCGACTACAAATGGCTTGCAGACGAGTCTGGTTATGTTTCTGTAAATGCCGCTATGAGAGTATGGGAGCGTTTCGGTATTGCTGACCGTATGGGTTATTCTATAAACGGAAATCATCCACATTGTCAGTTGCCTGAAGAGCAATTCCCAGAGGTCCTTGCCTTCATCAACCGTTTCCTCTTAGAGAAACCTGTCAGCACAGCAGGCATTCGCAAGGCTGAAAAGTTTGAAGGAAAGGTGGATTTGAAGAAGTGGATTCGCTTCTAATATAACTCACAACTCACGTTCATTTAAATAAGTTAAAGGCAGTCTGCTGCAAATCTCCATTCTGTTTAATCCTATTCTTCCTCCCCAAGCAAATCCTATGTAAGTCCTATGTGACTCCTATATACCTCCTATGATCCTATAGTTCAGGAACGGACTTACAACGGACTTACAACGGACTTGAAACGGAGGTAGAACGGATCTGTATAGGTGGGTGTGTTTGGTAACAGTTACTATGTTACCATTTGTCTCCGGGGAGTCTTTATCTTTCCCTGATTTTGGTTTACAGTAATAGTTGTTATTATACTGCATTCGTTGACATCATACCAGACAGAGACGACATCACACGAAAAGGGAAAGGTAACATAGTAACTGTTACTAAATAAGGGGACTATCCCCATACATCCTAAAGGTCTTATTATATAAATAAATTTTATTTATATATATAATAAGCATTATAAAGTGACCTTTCCCGGTGTGTGTGTTTGGTAACTGATACTATGTTACCATTTGTCTCTGGGGTGTCTTTGCCAGATTTAGGTATACAGTTTAGTTGTTATTATACTGCATTTGTTGACATCATACCAGACAGAGGCGGTATCACACGAAAAAAGAAAGGTAACATAGTATCTGTTACCAAATAAGGGGACTATCCCCTACATTCTTTAAATATCTTATTATGTATAATCATTATTTGGCAACGCTTCGAGGCTGTGTTTGGGTAACTGATATTATGTTACCATTTGTTGATTGATAGTTCGTCCATTCTGTGTTTCCTGTCTTCAAAAATATATGTTACTTCTTTGGATATCTCGTGATTATTTAGTAACTTTGCATTCAGGAAATCAAAATCTAAACAATAATAAAATTTAATGTATAAAACAAAAGGATTACCAAATACACGTATTGAGATTGCTGATGCTCTGCGTGGTATTGCCGTGATGGGAATAATCATCTTTCATTGTCTGGAGAACTTTAATATCTTTCTTGATGACAAGTCTATGGCTTTGCCAACTGATGCTACCGTCTTTTCTGTGTGTGAGATATTGCTTTCAAGCAAGATGTATGGAATATTTGCCATGCTCTTTGGCGTGAGTTTCTTTATAATGCGAGATAATCAGGAACAGAAGGGTAGGGATTTCTCTTTGCGTTTTGCATGGCGAATGGTGTTGCTATTCATCATTGGATTAATCAATATCTTCTTCTATAATGGTGATATTCTAACTTCTTATGCATCAATAGGTTTGCTGATGATTCCTGCCGGCTATCTATCTACACGATGGCTGTGGGCTATCACCATATTCCTTCTTGCACAGCCTGTTGAAATATACAGTCTTGTGTTTGGATGGAAGTTCCCGGAAGATGAACTTTGGGCAGAATGTGCTAAAATAACAGAAGCGAACATTAACGGTTCGTTCTGGGAGTCAGGAATAACAAACGTTCGTATAGCTTATGTGGCAAATCTGGCTTGGGCTTTGTGGGCTGGTCGTCTGACACAGACACTTGCGTTCTTCTACCTCGGAATACTCGTAGGTCGCCATCGTCTGTTCTATAATGAGGGTAACAATCTTCGTATATGGCTCTGGGTACTGATTATATGTTTCCCACTATGCCTCATTGGTTCTTTCGTGGATATGGGAAGCTTAAGTGTATGGACAAAGCCTATTACGAATATGTTGATATTGTTCTCCGAGGTGTCAGCCATAGTGCTTCTGTGGTATCATTGGAAACCTTTCTGCAAGATTCTCGGTAATGTATGCTTCTTCGGAAGAATGAGTCTATCAAACTATCTCATGCAATCTGTATTCGGCTCAATCTTGTTCTATGGATGGGGCTTTAAGCTCTGCGATGACCTTGGTGCTACGTGGTCGCTCTTAGTCGGAATTGTAATGATTACCATTCAGATTGTCATTTTGAAGCAATGGGACAAGAATCATCAGCGTGGACCTATGGAAACCCTTTGGAGAAAGGCAACATGGATAAAATTTTAGAAAGTAAATTTATGTTGGAAAGTAAATTAGGAGTAAATTAAATCAGTAAATTCTGTAATTATAACGACCACAGATTACACAGATTTAACGGATTATCTCGGTTGCACTCGTGATTGACATCTGTAATATCCAGACTATCTGTGGTTAATAAAAATAAATTTACTGAATTAATTTACTTGTAATTTATTTTCAAAACCAAAACAATTACTTGCGCAAGCAAGATTTATATATTTTATTATGAATAAAATTATCTTATTTGTTTTGTCGTTTTTCCTCCCTCTTGGAGGATTTGCAGACTCTCATCAACTCAAACCTCGTCTTGTGGTGATGACGGATATAGGTGACTGTGATGTTGAGCCTGATGATATGGAGTCTGCAATAAGGCTTATGGCATACGCTGATATGTTCGAGATAGAGGCGATAATGACGACTGTGGGATGGAACTGTGATCCATATCCAGAGGAGTGGGCGCAATATCTTGACAAGGTGGTAGAAGCATACGGCAAGGATGTGCATAAGCTTATGCTACGTTCAAAGCAAAAGGATTTTCTTTCACTTGACAAAGAGAACGGCAAGCAAACTATTGGCTATTGGCCAAGTATGGAGTATATAAAGTCACGTTGTATGGCTGGTAGTCATAGAGCTGGTATTGGTATTATTGGCAAAGATAATGATACAGAGGGAAGTGAGTTCCTTATAAAACTTGCAGATGAGAATGACAATCGCCCTATATGGGTGGCAACGTGGGGAAGTGGAAATACGCTTGCCCAAGCTATTTGGAAAGTAAAACAGACTCGTACACCAGAGCAGTTGAAGGCTTTTCTGCATAAATTCCGTGTCTATACCATAACTGATCAGGATATGGTGTATGCCATGCGTATGAATCGCGCTTATAGCTCTCACCAATGGATGCGCAAGGAGTTTAAGGATGATTTGAAGTTTATCTGGGATGAGGGTACATGGCAATTGCAATGTGAACTTGGTAAGCATGAATGGAAGAAGCATCAGGAGATGATTCAAGGACATGGTGCCTTGGGAACTATCTATCCAAACTATAAATGGGGAGTAGAAGGCGATACACCTTCATTCCTATATATTATGCCAAATGGACTTAACGACCCAGAAGACCCGACACAGGCTGGATGGGCAGGATGTCATAAGTATGGTATGTGTGCCGACTCCCTTACATATGCCTGGACTTCTTGGCAAGAGCCTCAGAAAAGCATAACGGAAGGTTACAAGCGCCGTTTCTATCCTGCCGAACTGAATGACTTCTGTGCGCGTATGCAATGGGCTAAGGAAGGTATGGGGAATACTAATCCTATCGTGATTATCAATGGCAAGAAACCGCTTTCTCCTTTTAATATTAAGGCAAAGGCTGGTGAAGTGGTAACTTTTGATGCCTCTAAATCTGTGGACGCTGAAGGCGATAAACTTGCTTTCCTTTGGTGGGTACAGCCAGAGGCTTCAAGCTATGAAAACAATATTGATATCAATAACGTTAATGGCTCAAAGACATCGGTTAGAATTCCCGAAGATGCAAAGGGCAAGACAATACATATCATTTGCGAAGTTACAGACAATGGGAAGATTCCATTGACTTCGTATGCAAGAGTGATTATAAATGTAGAGTAAACCTAAAAAGTGCACTTAATTGTCTGAATTACACTTAAATAGCTGATTTTACGGAAAAGTATTTGAAATACAGAGATTTCTTTTATTTCGCTAAAATAAAACTATGCTGAAAACGTAGAAAATACACTAATTTAATTTGCTAAAAAGTTTGATTTTTCCTTGAAAAAATTTGGAGAAATCAAGCTTTTTTTGTATCTTTGCAACATGAGAAATGAATAATTCCTCTTTAGGACAAAGTTCTCTGTCTCTTTCATAAAAATTGCATTTATTTCCTTTTATATCTAAAATATCTGTCTGGCTTGATGAAGCCTTAATTCACTAATTTAAACAATCTAACCACTAATAGTATGAAAAAGAAAATAGTATTCTTTGATATGGACAATGTCCTTGTTGACTTTGAGTCGGCCTTGTGCGCTGATAAGATAAAGAAACAGGTGCCGAAATATGTAAGTGTAGTGAATGGCGTGAAGAAAACAAATTATGATGACATTCCTGATATCTTCACTTATTCAAAACCCGTCAAGGGGGCTGTAGAGGCTCTGAAAACCCTTTCACAGAAGTTTGAGGTGTTTATTGTTTCACATGCTTCATGGGCAAATCCGCTTTCATGGAGCAATAAGTTGGAATGGGTGAAGAAATACTTTGATTCTGACAATGTGAATGGAACATTCTATAAACGCCTTATTCTGGCGCAGGACAGGGATGTGACATCCATGACCGACTCTTATCTTGTTGAGGGTGAGCCATATCCTAATGATTCACACAAAAGCGGCAGTAAGGTTATCTATCTAAATAAAACTAATGGCGACTTCCGTGACTGGTCATCGGTAGTCAACCATCTTATGCAGCATGCTGTATAAAAAAGGGAAGAGCGGATAGAAATATCCGCTCTTTTTATATATGGAATTAAGGTTAATGTTATTCTAATGAATATTCTACTGTATTTACAACTCTGACTTTCTTTATATATGGAGTATTGGCATCACGGTCTTCAATTGAGAACTGACCCTGTTGTGCATTACGTATTCCACCAAGTTTGCTGTCAGAGTCTTCTGCAAATTTCTGTGCGGTTGTACGTGCATTCTTGGTTGCTTCTTCAACCATCTCCGGTTTGATCTTGTTAAGGCCTGTGAACTCGTATGTTATAGAGTTGTTGCCGTATTCCTCGCTTACAATGGCAATACCCTGTTTCATGAGTTCTGATTGTCGACGCATGAGCTGTCGAACTTTGTCAACTTCAGAAGAGGTGACGGTGATAACGCTTGTAGCCTTGTATCGATAGTTCATAATCTCATTACCGTAGTTGTCTGCCTGTCGGTCGGAGATAACAGGGGGATTGACGCTTATGTCGGAATCCTTGATACCGGCAGACTTTAGGAATGCGATGACACGTTTGTTCTTTGAACTCAGACGGTCGTACATCTCTGACGGGTCGTTACCTATCTCTTTATAGATGAGCGGCCATGTAACCTTGTCGGCTTTGACTTCGCGCTCAGCAAGTCCTTTGACTGACACCTTCCTGTCCATCTCCTTGAAAGTGACGATACCACTACGGAGTGAGAGTCCTGCTATTACTACACTTATTGCAATGATTGCAGCAGGGACAATCTTTTCACTTGTATTCATGTTCTTCTAATTATTTGTTAATTAAATTCCAATAGAATAGAAATATTTGTAATTAGTGATGTGGGTGATGTGGACGATGTGCTGGAGGTGGAGGAGGGGTAGGGCGACTGTTTCTCATTTCGCGCTCAACTGAACGAATCTCGTAGATAGTGAGACTGCATTTCTTGCACACTCCGCGTTTGTCGAACTTGTGTTTACTGTCAATGAAGTGTTTCTCCATCTTCTTGTCCATCCTTACTACGAATGAATTACCGCAATACTTGTCATGCTTGTGACGGATTTTGCAGTCCTTATGTACAATCATCGTATAAGGAGCTTTGGTTGCATTATACTTGTCAACATTAAAGTTTGACTTTCCGAATGCTGTTGCTGTGCCGAGGATCATCATTCCGATTACCATCATGCTTTTAAATGTTGCCTTCATATTCTTTTCTGTTTTAATGAGTCTTGCGACTCGTTAGACATTTATTATTTCGAAGGCAAAGGTACATGTTTTTTCTCATGAACCAAAGGGGAAAACTATAATTAGGCGTGGAGTTTTCCCTATTGTTGTCGGGGAAATATCCCTGATTATTCCATAGTGTTCAAAAGAGTATCATTTATAGTGAAGGCTTTGATGGTGAATTCTGTATAATACAGATTGGTGCTGCCATATATCCAAATAGGAATAGTGGCAGCACCAACCATATAATATATAGAATTTATTTATTTATTGCTCCTTTACGTATTCTGAAGGAGATACTCCATACAACTCTTTGAATGCTGTAGAGAAATGGTTTGGTGTGCGATATCCTACGAGATATGCGACCTCAGAGATTGAGCATTTCTTCTGTCGTAGGAGTTCTGCAGCCTTCGTGAGTCTGATGTTACGGATATAGTTCGTAGCAGACTGATTGGTGAGTTCCTTGAGCTTTCTGTAAAGGTGAACTCGGCTCAATCCGACCTCGGAAGCAAGATATTCAGAGGTGAGATCCGGGTTGTCCAGATTATCGTTGATACACTTCACAAGACGTTCAAGCAACTTCTCATCAGCCGACTGAATCTCTGGAGTTGTAATCTGGTCAGTAGGAAGTTCATTGCCCTTGAATGTATTACGCAGCTTTTCCTGACGCAATAGGAGGTTGCTTACGATTGTTTGTAGAAGGGCAAGGTTGAATGGTTTCGTGATGTATGCGTCGGCTGTAGCCTGAAGTCCCTCGATACGGTCACGGTCTGTTCCCTTTGCCGTAAGCAGAATGATTGGCAGGTGACTGATACGAACGTTCTGACGGATAAGTCGGCATAGTTCAATACCGTCAATCTCTGGCATCATGATATCGCTTATAACGATATCAATGTGTTCCTTGTTTAGAGTTTGGTATGCGGTTTTTCCATCTGCACAGTCGATGACATTATATAATGATGCCATTTCCTCGCATAGGAATGAACGTATCTCATCATCGTCATCGACAACGAGGATTGTCTTGCGAGACTTGAGTTTTGTGTGTCCGCCGTTTGCATCTGGGGATACAATAACATCTTCCTGTACTTCCTGCATTGGTAATCCCTCGCCTGTAGCGATTTCTGTAGAACTGGTCTTGAGAGGCAAGGCAACAGAGAAGCATGCCCCCTGGCCTTCTGGGTTATCGCTTACATCGATAGTTCCCTTATGAAGTTCAACAAGAGATTTTACGAGGTTAAGACCTATGCCTGTACCCTTGACGTATTTTCCATTTGTGTGAACCTGATAGAAGCGTGTGAAGATATTCCGTTTCTCATCGTCAGGGATACCGATACCTGTATCAACAACCTTGAGAAGGAGTGTGACGTTGCTGCCAGCCTTGAGGTCTGTCTTAGGCTCAAGGTCGATGCTTACGGTTACACTACCATTCTCTGGAGTATATTTCAAAGCATTGCTCAAAAGGTTGAGCAGAATCTTCTCAAAGCAGTCTGTATCTATCATTACGTTTACATGACCATTGGTATAGTCTTTCAACGTAAGTGTCTGACGACGGCTTTGAGCAATATCCTCTGTATATGCAACGACACCTCTTACGAATGGACTGAGGGCGACATCCGTACAATGAAGTTCCATCTTGCCACGGTCAATCTTACGGAGATCCATGATTTGATCTGTAAGACGTAGCAGACGGTCTGCATTACGGTTCATAGTGCTGTATAGACGCTGACGCTCAGGCTCGTGGTCTGTTGATAGAAGTTTCTGCAGCGGAGTGGAAATCAGAGTGATAGGAGTACGCAGATCATGGACAATGTTCATGAAGAACTGCAGTTTCTGTTCCTTTGCCTGCTCTTCACGACGATGTTCACGTATGCTACGATGCAGATTGCGACGGCGACGCACCTCTATAAGGGTCATATATACAACACAAGCAAATATTGCCAGCCAGATTAACAAAGCCCACCATCTGAGATACCAAGGGTATGCGATGTGAATGTATGTTTCTGTTACATCAGAATCACGACCGTCAATTATTGTTTTGGTATATAGTACATGGCTTCCGCTTGATAGACCATTGAATACAACACGATTCTGTGGTATAGGAAGTGTTTCCCAATTACCATCGTCAAGTTTATAGCTATAGGCAATACGATGAGTCATGTAAAGAGGTAATGCTGCGAATTCTGCAGTAAATGTATTGTCTTCAGACTCAAGTTCATATTCCATAGACTGGTTAAGGCCGAGGAATCGTTCATTAGCTCGAATTGTTACTACGCGTGTAGTGCATTTCGTACTTCTTTCACCAATACGGTTAGGATAGAAGTAGGTAATGCCGTTGATACCACCGAACCATAGACGACCATCATCAGAACGTAGGCATGCATTCTTATAGAACTCATTTCCCTGAAGTCCATCACGTGAGGTAAAGGTTTCACTTGTGTTATCCTTCAGATTGAATCGGATGAGTCCCATGCTCGTACTTAGCCATAGATGTCCATCATTTCCCATCTGTACGGCATATATAAGACCATTTTCCTTTGTAATGGTTCTGAGCTTGTCGTTGCTGGTGTCAAGCAGCGTCACACCTTTTGAAGTAGCAAAGCCAAGGGTGTTGTTATTAAGACGTGTTATACTATAGATAATCTCCGATTCACCCATACGATGCATGGTTTTCTTTGGATCATTTGGCTTGAACCATACTATACCATCGTATGTACCAGTATAGATTCTGTCGGTATTTGAATCGTAGAATATGGAGTTCGTCCATCGTGTACCATCGCTATACGTATAGAACGTCATTATATTGCGTGAAGCATCATAGCGGAATATGCCTTGTCCCATTGTGGCTACCCAGATGGTTCCGTGATTATCTTCTGCATATCCATATACGCTTGTCTTTCTGCCTGGCTGTCCTTCAATAGGAACATACATCGCTTTTCCTGTTGAAGTGTTCACGATACCACAACCTCTATTATATGAACCAAACCACAGTCTGCCTTGTGAATCACAGAAGAGTCCCTGAATCGTTGGGGGCAGATCATTGGCGCCTGTTCCTACACGGAATTTTGCAAAAGTCTGGAAATCAGGTGTGAGACCATACAGACCGCCATTATCTGTGCTGATCCATATTTTTTTATCCTTTGTCTCTATTATTGAAGTTACACAACGGTCACCTATTAGGTCAAATTTCTGTGAGCGACGGCCAATGTATCCGAAGGGGGCAGAGCTGTGTGATGCCATGAACACGCCTTTCTGATATAATGCCATCCAAATATCTCCATGATTGTTTATATAGAGAGAATGTGCCTTCTGTGAAGATATGTCAACAAAGGGGTCGTCAAACTGATGGGAAGGAACAAACTGGTGAGTACGGATGTTGAAGAACATCACTCCGTTACCGTCTGTTGCAATACAAACATTGTCGGAATTAGGCATTGTCTTTATGTCGCGCACCTTCATGATGCCTTCTGTACCTTTCACAATGTCGAAATGTCGGGTATTGACATTATAGTAGTATAGTCCGGATTCAACATCTCCGGCATATAGGATACCGTCACGACCTACACATAGACTTGAGAAGTTATACTCGCTGCCATCGTAGTTCCTCACATGGTGAAGTTTTCCGTTCTTGTCGGCGTACATTACGCCATCTGACTGTCTTGATACCCATATATTGCCATCTGTAGTACGGGCTACGCGATGTATTTCATGAGTCTTGCCTGTGAATGCGTTCTTTTTTGTCTTTATTTTACCATTCTTGTCAATCTGAAGTGTGAAAGCATCAGTACCACCGATGAAGAACTCACCGTCGGCAAGTCGTAGGATGGAGTTCACATTACCCATTCTTGCGCCAATCTCTTTGGCGGAAATGCGTGGGGTGAAGTCATCCGTCTGGATGTTATATACCTGTACACCATTGATAGTACCAACGATGACATTTCCTATGGAGTCAGCACATACTGTACGTATGAAGTTATGACTGAGAGAATGTGGATTCGTAGGATTGTGACGGTAGGTGATAAATCTTGAGCCGTTGTATTTGCACAGACCATCTTCCGTAGCAACCCATATCATGCCATTCTTGTCTTCTTCCACCTTATTTACCAAACTATTTGGCAAATCGGAATCAGAAGTGAATAGCATATTAAACTGTGCATTGGCACAAAGCGACAATGCCAGGAATGACGTAGTTAGAATAGTTTGTTTTGACATCTATTTAAGTGTGTTTAAGGTTAGTTATTCTCATTTCTGTTTGCATTTACTTATTTTTTTTGTTCTCCAACTTCCTCTGTGGAAGAGGGAGAAAGCTGTCTGTTTATTTTTGTTGTGACTGTGTTCTTGCCACTATGTTCTGAACTTCCTTTATCTTAAGGGAGGCAGAAGTATCACCTGAAGCTTCTGCGAGTTTCAGGTAATGAATGGCCATGTCAGGATCTGGAAGTGTGCCAACACCTTCTATATAGCAGGTTGCCACGCCATTATATGCTTCTGCGTCGCCAGCATCAGCTGCTTCCTTGAGGAGCCTGAATCCAGTCTTGTTATCTCTATCTGTACCTTCACCCTTGATATAGCAACGGGCAAGGAATTTCTTTGCATATATGTCACCGCCTTCTATTGCCTTTTCTATATATGCAACGCCAAGAAGACTGTTCTTCGGGAGTATGCGTCCTGAGAGATATGAATCTCCGATGTATGTCATAGCTTCTGCAACACCCAGATCGGCAGCCTTCTTCAAATATGTTATGCCTTGTATGGAGTCTTTTTTCACTCCCATACCATCCATATAAAGCATCGCATACTTATACATAGCATCCTTATTGCCGAGGGCAACGGACTTACCAATATACTTTGCGGTCTTCTCGACATCACCTTCATAGGCATAGTGGTTGGCGAGATTCTGATTTGCAAAATCATATCCATGATCTGCTGCACGATCCCATAGGGCAAGTGCTCGTACTGTATCTTTCTTTACAGCCCAGCCATTAAGATAATAGTAACCCATATTGAGGAGGGCATAGTCAGAACCGTTGTTTGCTGCACGGGCAAGAAGTTGTATTGCCTTGGCATAGTCCTGCTGTGTGCCTTTTCCTTCTTCATAGCAATATGCAAGATTCTCCAGAATCTCATTGTCGTCTTTCTCTGACAATGCCTCAAGCAAAGGGAATGCTTCTGTATAGTTTCCCGCAAGGAACAGGTTTACAGCTTTCTCACATTCCTCACTACGCTTAACAACAGGTTTTGTCTTGGTTGTGGTTACAACTTCATTTCGTGTAGGAGTAGTATATGAAATATGATTGCCGTCAATGTCAGAAGGAGTAAATACATTTATTGTATCTCCGTCAGAGCGCCAAATCTTATCATCAAAACCTACGTATGCATAGTTGATATCCACGCAGATGGAATTAATAGAGTGAGGTTTGGTGTCATCCGTCAGTTTCTTCTTCCATGATCTGCTAAGTTTGTCATCATACTCCTGAATGGAGTTGTCTGACGAAACTGTCATAAGAGTTCCGGCATCTGTAATTGTAGCATACGTTACATCTGGTATGCGCTGCCAGTTTATATTGTCGAAGCTTGTAACGAAATAGCTTTCCTGTTTAACAATATAGAAACGGCCTATGCGCATAACCTGGCTGACAGGTATCTTGTTATTAGAAATTCTTGCTCCTCCGCTTAATGCCAAATCTAATGGGGTAGGGATGCTTTCGAATGTCTTGCCGCCATCGGTAGTATGCAGGATCTTGTTTTCTGAAACACCGAACAGACCTTCCTTCGGACTCAGCATACAGATATCCGTTATATGGGCAGAAGGAATGTTTGGTAAGTGTACTGTCTTCCAGCTTCTTCCTTCATCCATTGAGTGAAACAGATCCATATCCGAGAAGGATACCCACAAACCGCACTCATCTGAATAGAATGCTGCAGAGCATGGTTGTGAAGCTAATTTCTTTACTTTCCATGTCTTGCCGTTGTTGTTTGAAACATAGATGCGCCCCTCACCATCCTTTTCCATACATGCTGCAAGAGTCTTAGGCGCGATATAGTCAATCCATGAACATTTGCAACCCATTGGTGGCGCAGCAGATATCCATAGGGATGCCGGATCATTTGCATACCAGATATAATTTCCATCCGTGGCACACATATGTCCCTTCGTGTCTATGCTAATGCTTGATGCCTGAGCTGAGACCTGAAGGGCAAGTGCTGATGCAAATATGGTTGAAAGAACAAACCTTCTCATAATCTTTACACTTTATTCTTTATACTCTCTACACTTCTTTATCTAAGATCAATAACCTCTGCCTTTGGATAGTCCTTGGCATTGAATGTGAATACAGCATCAGAAAGGTTGGAAGACTTAACGTTAGAAATTGTTATCGTAACCCAGCCTGATGACTGACGCATCTTAACTTCCTTTATGTCTGAATTTGCATCAACAAGGATGTATGCCTCCTTGATGCTAGACTTCTGATTCTGAGCCTTCAAATGTACCTGTTTGCCACTTGCAGTCTGCTGAAGTTCCATGTCATATCCCTTCTTGTATAATGTCAGAAAGGTATATGGGTTCATGCTTGCCTGTTTTGCGGCATTTGGAGTAGATACGTTTACCTCGTCATTCTTCTTGACGTATGTCCATTGCGTTTTACCGTTGTACCATACAATAGTGCTTGGAGTAGAGGCTTGGAACATATTCTTCTTTATTGAGATAGTTCCACTCTGCTTGATCTTGTCACCTGTAATTGTAAAGTTTGCGGTTGTTCCGCTTTTAATGTTGAATTTCGCAGCTGCCTTGTCAAGAATCTTCTTGGCGGCAGATGACGAATCGTTTGCTGCTGTTGAGGTGATGACTGCTACAGCCATCAGAACTATGATTGTAAGAATCTTTTTCATTGTTTTTGTGTCTATATATTGTTTTAACGCACCATTTTTAGGAGAGTTTAATTCCTTGATGGCAGTTTAATATTTTTTCAATATTATCATCTTGCTCTCAATGATGAGATGTTATTGTCGAGAGCTTGCTCGTCTGTAAAGAGCACCTCACGAGGTTTAGAACCGTGGGCAGGACCAACGATGCCAGCTTTCTCCAACTGATCCATTAGTCGGCCTGCACGGTTGTAGCCGATAGCGAACTGACGCTGAATCATAGATGTTGAGCCATTCTGGGAACTTACGATTGCATGTGCTGCCTGAACGAAGAGCGGATCCCAGGAACCTATATCTACAGCTCCACCATCACCACCTTCACCAGCTTCTTCCACAGGTTCTGGCAGATCCATAGGATGTTGAGGGGTAAGGCCTGCCATTTCCTGATCATGGATATGATTTGCTATAGCCTCCACCTCTGGCGTGTCGAGGAATGCACATTGAACACGTGTTGGCTCATTACCGTTGAGATACAGCATATCACCCTTACCGATAAGCTGATTCGCTCCAGGACGGTCAAGAATGGTACGTGAGTCTATCATAGCACCTACACGGAATGCCACACGACCAGGGAAGTTCGCCTTGATGGTACCTGTGATGATATTTGTTGTCGGACGCTGTGTTGCGATGATCATGTGAATACCCACGGCACGTGCAAGCTGTGCAATACGTGCGATAGGAAGCTCCACTTCCTTACCTGCTGTCATGATAAGATCACCGAACTCATCGATGATAACCACGATATATGGCATGTATTCATGTAGAGGATTGCCATTACTATCCACAGTACGCAGACGGTGGTTGACAAACTTCTCGTTGTATTCCTTGATATTGCGTACGCCTGCAATCTTCAGCAGGTCATAGCGATGATCCATGAGAGTGCAGAGTCCCTTCAATGTGCGTACAACCTTTGTCACATCGGTAATGATTGGCTCCTCGTCTGTATCTGGAATCTGAGCCATGAAGGCATTTGCGATCGGGTTGTATATAGAGAACTCTACCTTCTTTGGATCGACAAGCACGATTTTAAGCTCGTTAGGGTGCTTCTTGAAGAGCAGCGAACCTATCATCGCATTAAGACCTACAGACTTACCCTGACCAGTAGCACCTGCCACGAGAAGATGTGGTATCTTTGCAAGGTCAACCATGAAGACCTCGTTAGTGATTGTCTTACCCAAAGCAAGAGGGAGGTCCATCTTTGTCTCCTGGAACTTACGGGAGTTCAGAATTGACTCCATGCTCACGATTGATGCATGGGCGTTTGGAACCTCGATACCGATAGTTCCCTTGCCCGGTATTGGGGCGATGATACGGATTCCGAGAGCAGAGAGCGAGAGTGCTATGTCATCCTCAAGGTTACGTATCTTTGAAATACGTACACCCTCCGCAGGAGTTATCTCGTAAAGGGTGATAGTCGGACCTACCGTTGCCGTGATCTCGCGTATCTGTACGCCAAAGGAGTTAAGCACCTCTATGATGCGCTTCTTATTTGCAAGAAGTTCCTCCTTGGTGGTGTAGTCCTGATTGTCATCGTATTTCTTAAGCAGGTCAAGACCTGGGAACACATATTTCGTGTATGGCTCACGAGGGTTGATAGGTGTTGACAGTATCTCCTCTGTGGTAAGGCTCGTGCCTGAAGCCTCTTCCTCCTTGAAACCCTTAACGACGGTAAACGCAGGATCGTCACCTTCCTTTGTTGTCGGGGCGCTAACGTTGCTTACGTCATCGTCTGTGAGGTCAAATGTATTTGTCTTTTCCTCATCTTCCTCTTTACTATCCATATCTGTTTCAGGAGAGCTAAGTAAATCCTCCATAGGTGGCTGAGCTGCAATAATAGGAGCCTCTGGTGCAACGATGTTTCCTGTTGCTTGTTCAACGGTCTTGCTGTCCTTGACATTGAACTTCACCCTTCTTGAGATATAGCCAATAGGATTCATCGCCTTTCTGACAAATGTTATTGTCTCGGAAGAAACGAAGGTGAAGAATATTATGGCAGTCACGATAAGGATGCCGGTAAGTCCCGGTGTACCCGCTATTGACTCCAGATAACGGCTTACATAGTCTCCGTGTCCGCCTCCGGCATTGAACACCTGACCGGATAGCAGAGGATTGATGAACTTAGCGCAGGCGATACTGCTCCAGATCATGGCAAGCATACTGCCGAAGAACCATTTCACCAGACTCACCTTGTAAACTCCCATAAGTCGTAGTGAGGTGAATATCATGAATAACGGAATCAGGAAGGCCGGGAATCCGAAACAGCATGTGATGAAGAAATACGCGATATATGCGCCTATGGAGCCACATGTGTTTGAAAATGCCATACTCTCATTCCTCAGGTCACCAGCGATAGGATGCTGTATGATACTCTGGTCATTTTGTCCTGTGGAGAAGAACGAGATGAATGAGATGACCATTATGACTGATATTAATAGTAGCAGAATGCCGACGGTGAAATTCGTCTTCTCGCTGTTTACAAATGATGGTACCCCGATAGCTTCGCGGAATGAAGTCTTCTTTTTTTCAGTTTCTTTCTTTTTTGCCATATATGTTGAGGGAGTTGAAACTCCGTGTTGATTCTTTGTTGTTTTTTGATGTGAATTTTATATTCAAGTGCAAATTTAATAGAAAAATCTCAAATATTTGCCGAAAACACATAATAATATTCGAAAAGTAGTGCTTTTTTCATTATTTTTAATAAAAAAAAGGAAATGAGGAGGGAGAAGAGAATATTATATGTCGCTAAAATGATTTGCATTTGAATTTGTATACTATGTATACTCGCTCAAAAACAAAGCCTGATAACCAAACGTGAAAATGCAAATATATTGAAAGGTTATGATATGTTCTCCTGGCGTTTTTTTATGGTTGATATACTAGCATTTTTCTTCGAATTGTATATTGGAACATTCGTCAAATCAAAATGCGATTTCGTACTGATTGTCATCAGTTTTTTTGGATGGTAAGGACTAGTCAACAGATGCTTTTTACTTGTGAATAGAAGGTTGACTTACTATTCCATTTTTGTATTTGAAATGCCAAAATAAAGGCTCATACATAGATTCCAAATCTATTGGGGTAGGAGCATAGTAAAGATATTTGAATCTTTTACTTTCATTTCCTGCAGAAATAAATTCCTTAAGGACCTCTAAATCACGGAAATAGTCTATGTTGGTAAGTATTAGAATATCCTTTGAATCCTTTTGCAGATATCCAACAATTCTTTTGTTGTTCAGAGCTATTAGTTTCGTTCGTATATCGTCTTCGTTTTCGTGAAATGAAAATACAAAATCGATGGTGTCATTTTCCAATACGTTCAGTTGCAATACTACAGTCGTTTCGTTTTCAAGAATTTTTGCTTTGTTTTCTTTGAATACTAAAGATGTTATAGAGTCCAAGCAGTTATTGGAAATTGAATATTCTGGTAATATGGAACCTTCATTATCTGATTCCACATTCGCATTAGAGTTTGAAAGGCATGATGTAAAGCCCAAGCTGATCATGCAAAGGCATATTGCGCTAAATATGGTTTTGTGAAAATTCTCTTTTTTCATAATTGTTGTATATAACGATCGATAAATTTATTTCGAATAGTCTGAATATGTTCATTTTGAGGACAAAAGTAATAAAAATATCCAATACAGCCAAACGAAATTCTCAAAAAAAATAAGTGTGAAACGGAGATTTATTTGCAGGTAGTGTGTCCGTTATAATTTCGTTATACCTCCGTTTCAAAACCGTTCCGACTCTAATATCCCCTTATATTTTATCAAAAAGCCATACTTTTTCTTCTTTTTTCTCTTTTTTTTATGCATCCCCTTTCCTTTTTCCATTTTTTTTGCTAATTTTGCACTTGATTTTATAAAAAGTGAACCAAGAAAGGATAATTTGAACACTTTTCACTTCTTTATAATGCGTATTTTTCATATATATGAACAAAATAATTTATAGCAGGTTCGACAAGGCAAAAATTGCAGAGCTCCCACGAGTAACCTTTCCGGGACGGATTGTGACAATCCTTTCTGCGGGTGAGGCGGAGAAAGCTGTAGATTTTCTCTTGAAGAGCGATATCCTCGGATTCGATACCGAAACACGACCTTGCTTCACCAAGGGAAAGCGCAATAAAGTGGCGCTACTACAGGTGAGCAACAGGGATATATGTTTTCTCTTCCGACTTAACTGCATAGGACTCGCACCTGCCATAGTGCGACTCCTAGAGACTGAGGGACCTTTGAAAGTAGGTCTCTCATGGCATGATGATATCCGTAGCCTACATGAGAGAGGTGATTTTGAACCTCACGGATTCATCGACCTGCAGGATCACATGATTGAGCTTGGCATCAAGGATATGAGTTTGGCGAAACTCTATGCAAACCTGTTTCATCAGCGTATCAGCAAGCGAGAGCAATTGAGCAATTGGGAGGCTGACGTCCTTACCGATAAGCAGAAACTCTATGGCGCAACAGACGCATGGGCTTGTGTAAGGCTATATGAGGAGTATGTCAGGCTCAAAGAAACAAACGACTATTTCCTTGAGTTTGTTCCAGAACCGGAACCTTCGACAAGTTCTGCTGCTGACGAGAAGAAGGAAACTGATGAAAAACCAAAGAAAAAGCAGACCAAACGCAGAAAGGCATTCACCAAGCGCAAGCCGAAAGTGAAGAAGGAAAAGGAAGAAAAAGCCCCTGAAGGGGAAGTGAAAAGTGAAGAGTAAGTATGTATAAAAACATATATCTGAAAAAAGGCAAGGAAGAGAGCATGAAACGCTTTCATCCATGGGTTTTCTCTGGTGCCGTTCATCACATGGAGGAGGGTATCGAGGAAGGCGAAGTGGTTAATGTGATAGCGTCTTATGGAGAGTTCATAGGTCGTGGACACTACCAGATCGGCAGTATTGCCGTCAGAATCCTCACCTTCGACGATGAACTCATCGATGATGCTTTCTGGAACAAAAGACTTGCCATCGCTCTACAGATGCGTATCAGTATCGGTATAGCAGACAATCCTCAGAATAATACCTATCGACTTGTGCATGGAGAGGGCGATAACCTCCCAGGACTCGTTATCGACTGCTATGGCAAAACAGCTGTTGTTCAGGCTCATAGCGTTGGAATGCACGAATGTCGTATGGCAGTTGCCAAGCAACTCATGGAGGTTATGGGCAGCCGTATTGAGAACGTATATTACAAGAGTGAGACAACACTTCCATACAAGGCAGATCTCGGACAGGAGAACGGATTCCTTTTTGGCGGCACGGACGAGAATGTGGCACTTGAGAACGGTTTGAAGTTCCATGTGGATTGGCTTCGTGGGCAGAAAACAGGCTTCTTCGTTGACCAGCGTGAGAACCGTTCACTTTTGGAGCATTATGCTAAGGGAAAGAGCGTTCTGAATATGTTCTGCTATACAGGCGGTTTTTCTTTCTATGCTATGAGAGGAGATGCCAAGCTTGTCCACTCTGTTGATTCTTCTGCCAAGGCAATAGAACTCACGAATGCTAACGTGGAACTTAACTTCCCTAACGATCCTCGTCATAAGGCATTCTGTGAAGATGCATTCAAATATCTTGATGCTGAGGGAGATAAGTACGACCTTATAATTCTTGATCCTCCTGCATTTGCAAAGCATCGTGGCGCTCTTCATAATGCCCTGAAAGGATATACAAGATTGAATGTAAAGGCTTTCGAGCATATCAAACCGGGTGGCATTTTGTTCACCTTCAGTTGCTCTCAGGTGGTTACAAAAGATAATTTCCGTAATGCTGTCTTTACCGCAGCAGCTCAGTCAGGCCGTAAGGTTCGCATTCTGCATCAGCTCCATCAGCCTGCCGACCATCCTATCAACATCTATCATCCAGAAGGTGAGTATTTGAAGGGATTGGTGCTGTATGTAGAGTAAAAAACGGCCTCTCCCCCCGCCCTCCCCCGTAGGGAGGGAGTTGGAAGGTGAATTTTCCTACGCGTAACCATTGCGTAATGTGATGGCTAAAAATTAGGAAACCGAGGATTACATCTATTATTCATGCAATTCATAGAAAAAATTAAGAGGTTTATAACAGACAATTCTTTATTGGATTGTCCATCGCCTTCCGGCTCCCTCCCTACGGGGGAGGGCGGGGGGAGAGGCCGTAGTCCCCTTTATCTCCTTGCCCTTTCCGGCGGAGCAGATTCCGTATGCCTTCTTCTGACGATGAAACGTCTTGGATATACTATTGAGGCTGTCCATTGCAATTTCCATCTGCGTGGAGCTGAATCGGATAGGGATGAGGAGTTTTGCAAGCTGTTGTGTGAACGTGAGCAAATACCTTTTCATACAGTTCATTTTGACACCAAGACCTATGCGGATGTTCATAAGGTGAGTATTGAGATGGCTGCCCGAGAACTGCGATACAACTATTTTGAGCAGTTGCGAAAGGCTATTGATGCTGAAGCCATACTCGTGGCACATCACATGAATGATTCCGTAGAGACATTATTGATGAACCTTATCCGGGGAACTGGAATCCACGGACTTCAAGGCATAAAGCCCCGTAACGGAAATATCATTCGTCCGCTTCTTTGCGTTAGTCGTAAGGAGATTGTTGAATGGCTTGAGGAGATAGGACAGGATTATGTAACGGACAGCACGAATCTTGAGGACGATGTAACACGTAACAAACTGCGCCTGAATATCATTCCTCTTCTTGAGGAAATCAATCCTGCGGCTTCAGAGAATATCGCAAAGACAGCCCTTAGAATGGTTGAAGCTGGAAAGGTCTTCGACGATTCTATGAATGGTATTGTAGAAGATATAACTCATGGAAGTACAGATGATTGGGTAAGTATTGATAAAGAAAAGCTTAACGACTCTCCATCCAAGGAATATGCCCTTCATACCATACTTTCTCCATATCATTTCTCTCCTGCCCAGATAGAGGAAATCGCTCTTTCCGACTATAGCCAATCAGGAAAGTCTTGGGAGAGTTCCACACATCAATTGGTAGTTGACAGAAAGGCTCTTCTTCTTCGTAAGAGAGATGAAAATGAATGTCGTCCTTTCCGTATTCCCGAGACAGGAACATACGTTATTTCTGAGACAAAAGACAGGATCGAGCGTATATCTATAAAAGAGGTTGTTGTGGATGATGTCTTTAAGATTAGCAAGGAGCGTGATACCGTTACGCTTGATGCCGAGAAGGTCCGTTTTCCACTTACCATACGTCGTGCTGAGAATGGCGACCGTTTCATTCCGTTTGGTATGAAAGGCTCAAAACTCGTAAGCGACTACCTTACAGACAGAAAGAAGAATGCCTTTGAGAAGCAAGAACAGCTAGTTTTACTCGATGCCGATGACAATATTCTTTGGCTTGTCGGAGAGCGTCCTGATGCCCGTTGTTGCATCACGAAAAACACAATAAAAGCGATAGTAGTGCGTTATTTTAAATAAAAAGCCCGCGGCCCCTCACCTGTCACTATGTGACATCCTCTCCCCAAGGGGCGAGGTTGAGGTTACTCTTGTCGCGAAAAATTCTATAAAAACGTATTATCCTTGATTCTTTGATATGAATTCCTTCTTCGTATTGATTAGAAATACATACTTTTCCCTCGCCCTTTGGGGAGAGGGTGTCCGTAGGACGGGTGAGGGGCTGTTGTTGGTCTTTCTTTTTTCCCTCGTCTCCTGCAACGACGACGATACCTTCACCACATCCCCTCAGAACTGTCTTTCCATGCCTTTCGATACGTTGAAGATGGACACTATATTTGCAAAGATTCCTGCAGCATCGAAGAATTTCTGGATATACAACAATTCTGGAGATGGCATACGATGTGCGAACGTAAGGCTTCAGAAAGGCAATCAGTCAGGGTTCCGCGTAAATGTGGATGGCATATATCTTGGCGAGAAAACTGGTTATCAGACCTCTGACATAGAGGTGCGCAAGGGCGACAGCATTCGTGTCTTCGTGGAAGTCACTTCGCCCGACAATGGCTCTGAACTATATAAGGAGTTGGATGATAACCTCATTTTCCGTTTAGAAAGTGGGGTAGAGCAGGTTATTAATCTTAATGCCTTTGCATGGAAAGCCGATGTTGTACGTAATCTTGAGTTGAAAAACGACACCACAATCGATACAACCATCTCTGGCAGGGCTTTGGTCGTTTATGGCGGCATAACGGTCGATTCCCTTGTCACCCTCACAATAGCTCCGGGCTCTACAATCTATTTCCACGATGATGCAGGAATAGATGTCAAGGGTAAGCTGATTTGTCAGGGAACGGCTGATAAGAACATTACGCTTCGTGGTGACAGACTTGATGATATATTAAAGAATGAGCATCTTCCTTATGACCGTATGCCAGGCCGTTGGCAAGGCATCCATTTCCATGGCGATTCCTATGACAATATAATAGAATATACAGACTTACATAGCGGAAATAATGCCGTAGTGTGTGATTCTAGTGATGTAAACCAAACGAAACTAACAATCAATTCATCTACCATCCATAATTGCGATGGATATGGCATGTATCTCAATAATTCCAAGGTGTATGTGGCTAACACGCAGATAACAAACGCCTATATGGGATGTGTCGTAATCTATGGTGGTGAAGTCTCACTTATCCATAATACTATTGCGCAGTTCTATTTGTTAGAAAGGGATAAATTTGCACGTGCAGCTCTAACTTTTGCGAATCATTCTGGTACTCATACATATCCGCTAAATCTCGAAGTGAAGAATTGCATCATAACAGGTTTTGCGATTGATCATGTGAAGAAGGAGAATACAGATTCCATAGCATTCAACTACCACTTCTATAATTCACTTCTTCGTACAGAGGTTAAGGATACTGCCTCTGCAAATCATTATGAGAACATCATTTGGGAAAAAGTGAAAGATCCGAAAAATATGACGGACACCACGTCTATAGGTGGTAAGAACTTCGTTCTGGTAGATACCCATCTTCTACGATTTGATTTTCATCTCGATTCCCTCTCAAAGGCGAATGGCGCAGCTGATGCCAGATGGATGCTTCCTCTTAACAGAGAAGGCGTTGCAAGGGATGAGAAGAAGGTGAATATGGGGTGCTATTAGCCACGGCAAAGCACGTGGCAATTAAAAATGAATAATGAATAATTAAACGCAAAGTCGCAAAGGCACAGAGTTTTTATTCTTTGCGTCTCAGCTTCTTAGCGTTTGAAATATAATTAAAACTTATATCTATTATGCAGCAGAATAAACAGTTGACAATAAATTATTCCATGTATGAGCTTTCCGAGCTTACCCCCGATGATCGTGAGCTTGTGGATAAGGCTATGCAGATGACCGAGGCTTCGTATGCGCCTTACAGTAATTTCCATGTAGGGGCTGCTTTGAGGCTTGCAAACGGCGTTATCGTGGGCGGATGCAATCAGGAGAATGCCGTATATCCCGCAGGACTATGTGCCGAGCGTGTGGCTGTATTCTCTTCTCAGGCGCAATATCCCAACACCAAGATTCTTTCGCTTGCCATAGCTGCAAGGAACACGGAAGGCGAGTTTGTTAGCGTTCCTGTATCTCCATGCGGCTCTTGCCGTCAGGTCATTCTTGAGCAGGAAATGCGTTTCAACCAGCCTATTCGCATAATCCTTGTGGGGCAGAATGGTATCTTCATTTTCAATAGCATCAAGGACCTCTTGCCGTTTGCTTTCTCAGAAGAGAGTCTTGGAAGCTGACATTTATAACAACATCAGGTTTCGCAAGCTAGGAATTGCCTGGAAGGCAACACTATGCGTAACCGAGGTGCATATTCGACGAAGGAGAGGATGCCCTCGGATATAGAGCATTCATCAACAAATCAGCCTGGAAGGCTGTACCTGATTGGCGATGTACTGCCCTCCAGGCAGTAATAGGGATTAGCGTTATATCCCCGCACATCCTCGTTTCACTCGTATGTACGGGGTTACGAATTGTACTGTCTTCCAGACAGTTTTGTACTTACGACAGTCTTGCTGATGAGCATAGCGAAGAACTTGCTTTAGCTTGTTGAGCGAAAGCGAAAAAACTTGAATAACAACCTTATATATTCATAATAGAAAACCTAAAGCTTATGACCTAAAACAGAGAATTTACTTCGGATTTTATAACAGAGCTGAAACCCAACGAGATATTCGTATTTGGCAGTAATATCGGCGGATTCCACGGTGGCGGTGCAGCTCGCGTTGCCCACAAGAGATTTGGCGCAGAGTGGGGAGTAGGAGAGGGCATTACCGGACAATGCTATGCTCTGCCTACCATGGAAGGTGGTGTGGATTATATTGCCGGCAAGGTGAACGCTTTCATCGCCTGTGCTAAGCAGCATCCAGAACTGAAATTCCTTGTCACAAAGGTTGCCTGTGGCATAGCAGGCTTCCGTATTGAGGAGATTGCCCCTCTCTTTGCCGATGCTATCAGCATGGAGAATGTGATCTTGCCAAAGGCGTTTGTTGAGGTGATAGAGAACGCATAAACATTCAGTAACGAGAGTTCTACAACTTGCTGAGATTAGATGTCATAAATATACCATGGAGACTGTTTGTCCTTCCTTATAGCCTGTTTACCCACAGGCAAAGATTCCACAACGCAAAGAGATTCGTCAAAATCCATCATCTCACCTAATGATATGATTACTGCGTCTGATTCGTTAAGGTTCTCTTCGCATCCAAGAAACTGCCAATCACCATTTTCTTCGTGTATAATTCTGATTATCTCTGAATTATCATATATTACGAATCGCGTTGTGAATATATATTGATTTTTATTCATCGTATATTTGTTTTTTCCATTTCCATACACTTTACTCTTTACCCTTTACCCTTTAAATGTTTCCTGTCGCTATAGCCGATATTCGGTACTTTCACACTTTGTAAGGCTGAATCCAGAACAGAAATACCTAGTTATAAATGTTTGGCTATTTTATTTCTTCGAACGTTATTTTGTCTGTTATCTTCAATTCTTTTATTTTCTTTGCATACTCCTTTTCATCAAGAGGTCCTATAAAGTTTTCATCAGGGAATTCACTTACGGGATTCTTTAATGGGATAATATAGTATAGCGTTTTGTGTAGTTTAGGGTAAGAGCTACCACGCGAAGGATGCTGCTTTGCTATAATGAAATCATCATTATGCCAGATTGCATAAACCATTGGAGGCACGCCCCCTGCATATAAACCGTCTTCTACCTTATAAGATAATGACCTGTCTTCCTTTATGTCCGTAATGACAAGATAATAAGGACCTGCGACGTGAGTAACATCAATATCTTGACAAGATACAAAGGAAAGTAAGGCAACAATGATTAAAATGCAATGTTTCATATTTAATTCGTTAATTACGTGTATTAGTGAACATCAATACCATCAAAGAATATTTCGCTGATTGCGGTATCTTGATATTTTTCTCCTGGATAGACCTCACGTATGATGAAGCGAATACGGATGGGAGCCTTACCCTCTAAATGTTCCCTGTCGCTATAGCCGATATGTGGTACTTTCACACTTTGTAAGGCATAGACATCAGCAAGATGAATCCTTGCAAACGGCTTGCCATTAACCTCCACATCAAGGACTTTTACCCGGGAATTCTCCTCCCATAACTTCTTCGTGCGGACATAGCCATTAGCTATTAATAGCTCTGTAATGCGAGGATTGTAGGCAGGCAGAGTATATTCCACCCATTCGCCAATACCATAGCCTTCTGCACCTTCTACCCAGGTCGTAGAGAAATCAAGGTCGTGAATATTACTCGCCTTGTAGTTTTGTTTTCCTTGTTCTTTCAAAGTGGAACTTGCTTTTTGCTCGCCTATCTCGCATCCACAATAGAAACTACAGCCATAACCATCGGCATAGTAAATATTCTCTCTATCGATTGCTTCAAAAGCCTTAATAGCCTCTTCAGAGAAGTCAAAATCATATACGTGAGTAGCATTTAACTCCACAACTGCCTGAGAAGTAGAAGAATCATTTATACATTCTTCTCTTGTTTGCTGATTATTCCAAGCAAACATATTTTGCGACAAACCACAGATTACAGTTGCTGTAATTATAAGATCTTTCTTTTTCATAATGATGTTTGTTTGACTTTGAATCTCCGAATGTAGGGAACGGACTTGAAACGGATCTGAAACGGAGGTGGAACGGACCTACAACGGAATCACTTATGTCTTCTTTTGGAGAGAAGTGGGGTGACCTTGATTTTCATTTGCAAAGTTACTCACTCTTTCCGTAAATTCCAAATTCTTATGTGATTTTTTGCGCTTCGGAGAACGTTAACGAAAATAAATCCTTGTGATATACTGAAAGACAATACAACAATCATTCAACGTTAAAGTTGGAATGTTGACACGTTGAGAATGGGTGAAATCAGAATCAGTTTCTCTTCGCTCGTGGCCTTTGATTGAAGAGCGTGACCTGCATTTCTTCATTCTCCGTTGTTCTGTTGTCGGCTCCCTTTTCCTCCGGGAATCACATGGGACTTGCTTCGGACGCCTCCAAGCAATTCGTGTCCCCGAATTCTGTTTCCTTGTTTCGAATGCAAAGTTACTAAATCCCGAATTGGCGGTTGCGGTTTAATGTGGTTTAGCGTAGTTTAGTGTGGTATTTTGTTGTTTTTTTTCAAGTGCAAAGTTACTAAATCCCGAATTGACGGTTAGGACTTAGCGTGAGATAGCGTGCAATAGCAGGACATTTTCCTGTTTTTTTTCCTGTAAGATGATTATCCGCAATTAGGTGACATGCGGCCTGAAGGGCCAATAAGCTAACAGCCTAGGGCATCGCCCTAGGTATAGCGAGAGAGTAAGTTCGCCCTGAAAGGGCAAAAGCATTTGTGTTAGGGCTTTTGCCCCTTCAGGGC
>CACZCN010000017.1:0-53243 GCA_902779665.1 uncultured Prevotellaceae bacterium
AGAACATGAAGTGGTGGCTTAGCCAGTACGACATTTCAATTTCCAACTATGCCAGCAAGGGCAAGAAGTATGTTTCATCTGCAACAAAGCAAAACATTGCTCCACTTCTCGGTAATATCGCTTATGGACAGGGAGAACCATATAATGATCTTTGTCCACAGTATAATGGTATGAAAGCCCTTACAGGTTGTGTTGCAACAGCTATGGCGCAGATCATGCGCATGCACAAGTGGCCAAAGAGGGGAACAGGTAAAAATGAATATAAATGCAATTTTAGCATAGATTATGACGATGATACATCTTATGAACCCATCATACTGAAAACCGACTTTACACAGAGCGTTTACCGTTGGGATAAGATGCCAGAAACTTATATGGGAATTGAATCCTACGAAGAAAAACAGGCAGTAGCACGACTTATGTATGACTGCGGTGTAGCCACAAATATGGATTATGGTCTGTATTCGTCAGGCGCATGGGAATCTAATGCTCTCCTAGCCCTAATAAAACACTTCAACTATGACAGGAATGCCATAATGGCCGAGCGATATATTTATGGGGATGCAGAATGGGAAGATCTTATGTACGAGAACCTTAGCAAGGGACTCCCTATACTCTTTAGCGGAAACGATAGAGAATGGAATGGCCATGAATTTGTATGCGATGGCTATCAGGCAAATGGCAACCTGTTCCACTTCAACTGGGGATGGGATGGTTGGGATAATGGGTATTTCCTTATGTCGAGCAATGACAATGATGAGAAATCACACCTATTTCCCCAAAACCAAACAGCCATCCTGAATCTAAAACCGGCATCAGAGCCTTTCGACGAAAACAAGGAATGTGAATTCCCATGGGTCGTATCAAACCCTTACGAATTAAGGGTAGAAGATTATAGTAGCGGTGGTAACATGGTCAAGATTGAGAGTATAAGCAGAGCAGAACTTAAAGACAGAATACAATATAGTTACCCTATTCAGTTAATTGGCAAACCATTCATTACACGATACAATGGTTTTTCCAATCGACAATACGCCATTGGAATAAAAGCAAAAAGTGAGAAATACGAGTATGTAACAACAATACATGAGGGAAAAGTCAACCCTGTTACAACCTTCAGTGCTACATATCTATTCAATTTTTATATTCTCCGAAACGGTAAATACACACTATCATTAGTGTACAAGGATCTTACTGCCGGCGATACCGAGTGGAAGGAGATGAAATACTTGCCCGGCATAGAGAAACCTGTACTTGAGGTTTATGGCGACGAAGACGATCTCTGTATATTAGAGAAGCCTGAATTGATATACGACGGAAAGGTAATTGCAAACGAAATCCTGCCCCTGAAACCCAATATAAGCGACTTTACTATAAGAGTAAAGTTTAAGGCATTAAATAAAATTGAGGCAAGGAATATTGATTGTGAGATATGGGGGCTTGGTGTAGCTAACCCTTATGTAGGAAAAAAGACCATAACAGTACCTGCTATGTCAAAGAACGCTACAAAGACTATCGATATCACCGTTTCACCAGAACCGTTCATACCCGATATGAGATTCGAGGTTTCATTCTATGAATCAGACGAGATAATTCCGTACTTAACAGGCGGCGAGCTTTATTTTAGCGTTATAGATGCCCCAACAGGTATTGATACCATTACACAAGATGAGGAGAAGAAAGCCGCAGAAGTTATATATGACATCTACGGTCAGAAGGTAAAAAGTATGGAAAAAGGCAGAATCTATATCAGTGGTGGTAAGAAATTCATTTACAAATGATTATTATCCAATCCTTTAAGCATGGTACTATCTGATATAATATGTAAGTAAACATCGTTACAACCTCATGAAAAAAACACCGTAGGAATCACTCCTACGGTGTTTTTTGTGTTTGGCGTTTAATTCATAAAAAAATTCACTTGTAGCTTGTCATGCCATAGCCGTACCTCCGTTCTTCCTTCGCTTCAAATCCGTTTCAAGTCCGATCCGGAACTATAGGGACTCACATAGGTGTTACATAGGACTCAGAGGGGAATGAGAAATTACAGGCGTCCGGCAAACAATATACCCAAATATAATCGCGAGTTTTGAAAAAAACAATCGGAGGCATATATGTAACTTTTCTCTTGATTATTTTGGGGAAACAAGAAAAATGTTATATCTTTGCAAAAAACTATTATTCTATGCTAACATTAGAAGAAATAAAAGATAGCATTCTTAATGATTTATCCCAAAGAATGACACAGAGCGGAATCATGTTCCGTATCTTTGGTAGGGCAAAGAGTCTTCGCTCTCTTGAGCATAAGATGCTGATAAAGGGCGACAAATATCGTGCTGGAGATAAGATACAGGATATGATAGGTATCAGAATCGTATTGTATTTCTCTGAGGATGTGGAGGCAATGGAGATGTACCTTTGCAATGGTGGTCTTGTGGACCGTTCGGTTGACGACCTTGACGTCTCTACTTTCCGTCCGCAGAGGCTTAACCTCGTGAAGAAAATTCCAGAGAAATATGTGGAGGATTTCCGTGCAGCCTTGCCAAAGAAATATGCGCCATATCTCGATGATACGCTTGAGATTCAGATACGTACCGTGTTCTCTGAAGGTTGGCATGAGGTGGAGCACGATCTGCGATATAAGTGCAAAGAAGACTGGGAGGGATATGATTTCTTCTCCCGACAGTTGAATGGTGTTATCGCCACTCTCGAAACCGCCCAATGGAGTATGGGTGCTATCTTCCACGAGATGGCACAGAAGAACCTTGTGAATGGCAACTATCATGCCATGCTTCGCAACAAACTTCTTCTTCGCTTTGCTGATGATGACCTCTCCGAGCCACTAAAAGCCTATCTCGATGCTCATGAGGATATTGCAAGGCAGTTGTATCAAACTGATCGTATGGTGTTCCTCATGGCTCTACTGAATCATGACACCCCTATCCCATTGCTCTATGATAATGCTGTGTTCCTTATTAATCGAATTGATATAATGAACGAGGGCATTAAGAACCTCGAAAGCGATGCTTTCCGCAAAGCGTTTGAGAAGTTCATTACGCATTAACATATGGTCGTAAAGTAAATTCCTTTGGGGATTTCAATAATTTCAATTTATCCTATACTCTACCTCCATTCCAGGTCCGTTTCAGGTCCGTTGTAAGTCCGTTGTAAGTCCGTTCCAAATCCCATTCACAAAAGGGCGATAGAGTGATGGTGTAGTGGAGGAGTATCAAAGGCTTAATAATCATAGGAGAGAAAGTGAATGGCAAGAGGTGCAAGTGAAAAAAATCAAAAGAGTTCAAAGAGGGGGGTGCACTTTAAATAAAAAAACGACATATATACATTGATAATCAGCAATTTACGTTTAGTGCACCTCCCCCTTAAAACAAGTGCACCCTATCATACTGTTTTAGGGGGAGGTGCACACTTCGCTATCTTTTGATTATCAGAGCGTTATATGCCTAAAATCGGTAAAAGTGCACCTCCCTCTTTAAACTCTCTCTTGTTTTTTTCTGGGCTTTATCTTCTATTGAACAAGTCCTTAATTCCGTCCATGTCGAATGTGAGGGAGAAGCGGAGAGTCTGGTCGAGAGGGTTACTCTTTGCTGTGGCAATTACATAGCCGGCATCGAGCGAGAATACGTTCATCTTGAAGCCTGCACCAACGGTGAAGTATTTTCTATTACCCTTGTTCTCTGCCTCGTGATGATAACCTGCACGAATAGAGAACTGATCGTTATATACATATTCTGCACCGAGACTCCATTGAACCTCCTCTAATTCCTCCTTGAAGCCGTTAGGAGCATCGCCGAAGCTCTTGAAGATACCTGCAATACTTGACACATCGTAATACTCTGTCTGTATTCTGTCATCGTATGTACCTCCATCCTCGTCATCTCCCTTCTTAGGATATGTTGGGACAAGGAGTTTGTTGGCATCAAGGGCGATAGTGAAACGGTTGTACTCGTTTACAGGAATCATCAATGATGTTCCAAGACGCATGTTTGTTGGTATGAACTCGCTACGGTCAGTTCCGCCGAAGGTGATCTTAGAACCAATATTGGAGATGTTGAGACCGAGACCTAACTGACATTCGCGCTGACCGAGATTGATATAATCCTGATAATAACAGGAGAGGTCGGCTGCAAAGGCACTTCCCGGCGTTGTATCCTCATGGTAGTCGTATGTGAGGTCAGAATATATCCAGCGTACCCCCGCTGCAATAGAGAATTTCTCAGAGAGCATCATTGAGTAAGCCACGTCCATAGACATCTCGTATGGGTTAATGGTCATAGAGTTTTCGCCGGTGTATGATAAAAAGACCTCACCAAGAGAGAAGTATCTCAATGAACCGCTTATTGCAGAATAGTCGCCTATGCGATAGTAGCCAGCGAGATAAGCAAGATCCATATCGTTAACCAACTGACGAAGCCAAGGGGTATAGTTGAGAGCCACACCTGCACGAGAGATACAGAATGGGTATTTTGCAGGATTCCAGTATTGTGATACGGCATCAGGATCGGTAGCAGCGCCAACATCACCCATACCAGCCGAGCGGGCGTCTGGTGCAATGGTCTGTGATGTAACTGCTGTGCTCACAGGGTTAAAAAAGTCCCTTTTGTCCTGTGCCATTGTAGTAAGGCTACATGCAAGGAAAAGTGTTGTGGCTATTAATGTTTTCATACGTTATAATAACGAGTGCTATTGGCTTTTATTGTATAATTAGCAGCTTTTGGGTCTTGCTTGCGTATGAGCTTCCATTGCTGCTGAGCTTTACGCGATAAAGATAGATTCCAGTATTAAGTTTGGCTCCGCTATCTGTTCGCAAATCCCATGGATAGGACATCGTATTTGTTGTGGCTATATCTCTTTTAGAAGCGCTCAAGAGAAGTCTTCCCGATGTATCCATTATATCAATTTCGAGATTCAGTTCTGCTCCGCAGAAGTTATGTGCCACCACAAATGTAGTACTTTCTCGTGCAGGATTGTTTGTTGCATAGACATCAACGATATTTGGTTGAATGTTCTTCTTTACCACGAAATCGAGGGTGGTTGTTGAGGAGTTGTTGAGGATATCCCATGCACGGAATTTCAGCGTATGCTTGCCTTCTGAGAGAGCAGGAAGAACATAGTATGTCTGGCCGGAAGTATAGGACCCATAGTCGAATGCGAAGTTGTCATTCAGGTTGTATGACTTCTCCGTGTCTCCGTCGATGATAAGCGTCATGTCATGCCCGATACCCGCACCAGAGGCGTTGATTCCGTCCTTGTCGCTTATCTGTGCCACGAAAAAAGGAGTATTGTTCACCTCTCCGCCGAATGTGAAGTCCTCGGAGTTGAGATAGCAATATATAGAAGGACCTATAGAGTCGTTCTCTGCTATGTTAGAGCCATTGACCGTGAACTTATCGCATGCTCCATGAGCCGAGGCTTTGAGTGTGGCGTCGTATGCATAGATATTGATGAGACCTGTACCGTCAGCGTAGTTTATGTCCTTTGGGACGGCAAACGTGAAAGTGAACTCGCCATTCTCAACCTTGTTGGTTCCGTGGTAAAGGGTGTTCTTTCTGTCGGTGAAGATAAAGGCGGTATCAGCACCTTCGATTGTAGTGTTATTCAGTTTGCATCTGATAGTCTCCTTTGTGTCGCGTACCATTGCATCTAAGGTTCCGGAGAAATTATCGGCTTTGCTGCCTGCAAATTCTATGTGTCCCTTGATGCTGACCTTGTCGCCAGCCCGAAGCTGTGGCAGACTGTCACCTTCCACGGCTACGCCATTGATGTTGTCGATAACTGCGGTATATGTAGGGAGGGCAAGGCTTAGTGCCGGGTCGCCCAACAGAGAGTACTGGAGTTTGTTCTTTGTCGTTTCAATATTGTTATTCACGAGATAGCTCTTTGCCAGTCTCTGAGCCTCGCCTAATGTAATAGGCTTTCCGTTCTCGTCATAGGTCAGGACATATTTCATAAAGGCAGAGTTGATCTTCTTGTTCTGGGGGGCATAAACGGTACGTGTCGTTCCGTAGAAAGCAACGGCTCCACCTTGAGCGTTGAGGAACGCTTTCTCACCTATGGTTTCTTCATTGCTGTCGAATGGCATTATCTCGCATGAGGCGGTAACCCATAGTGGGAGGTTATTGCCTTTGAAATTCGCGAAGTCCTTGATGCTAAGCACTATTTCGTGGGATATGCTTGTTGGAGAACCGTGGCCGGCATAGTCGATAATCAACGCTCCGTTGTTCTGCTGCTGCTTGATTATGCTCTCAGCATCAGGATAGCGGTTGCCTGTGGATGAAGAAACACGCTTGAAGGCATCCCAATAGACCTTTCGGACGTAGTATCCCGGGTGGTCGCTAATGGTCTGCTCGGCAACATCATTCACATCATTCATGTGGGTGTTGTTATTGCCGTCATCACCTAAAAACATGATTGTGTTCTGCCAAGAACCGGCATTCGCATTCAAAGCATAGTTGATAGTCTTGTCAACCAGATTTTTTGCTATGGAATCTGTGGTGCAAGGGAATCGCCCTACACCTATATCCGGCACACCTGCGAATGTGGATATGTCCTCCTCATCGTCAAGATATGTAAGGAAATCGTCGCTGACATAGCAATCAACAGAACTGAAGGAGTTCTCGCTCTCGTAGCAAAGCAGATAGTCGTCGGGGGATGCAGATTTTAATTCTGATGTCAGCATTCTGTTGTCGTATGTGCAATCGCCAAAGAGCAAAAGGCTCTTGGGTGCATGAAGAGAGTCAGAACGGTCGTAGAGCATCTTCATATAGCGCTTGTATGCGCTTACGTCAGGAGTTCCGCTTGAGAACTCGTTGTATAGTGAGTCAGCAGGTACAATTCTCACATTCAATCCGTCATGGTCGGCGTGGTGCTTGGCGAGTCTTTGTGCTTGCGTAAGTAGTTTCTGTGAAGTAGGGATGATAATCACCATATCATAGTCCTTGTCTGCATGAAGGTCCTGATTGGTGATTTTATGGACGTATTCAGCAGCTGGGAAATTGTCTGTAGCCAAGACTGGGGCTGGCTTCGGAGAGTCATAGCGAAGGGATATGTAGTCGAGTCTTGCCGTACCGCCAGATACGTTCTTGATAATGACAGTATCATTTCCGTGAAGGTTGTCCACGTTCCATGTGTCGGTAAAGCCGTTTGCCTTATCATTTGACATAAGGGAGATTGTCCGTGAACCGAGTTCCTTGCCGTTGAGGTAAATCCTTATCTCGGTTCTGGCATCGGCTGTGACACTAATAGTGAGTTCTGCTTTCGTGTTGCCTTCAGGGATGTTAATGATATAATTCTTGCTGTTTTTCCCGCTTTCTATCTTTTCACTGTTAAAAAGGTTCCTGCCACCATACATCCATGTCGAATTGTCTTCTTCATAGAGTGTGTGATAGGCGTCGGGGGTAGGCCATGCTGTATTCAGAAGTTCTTCCTCTGTGCATGTGAGAGGCTCATTGTCATCTTGCGTGATGAAATAGTAGCCGTAGTCGGAATATGGATTGCGGACTCTTACCCTTGAATCTTTAGAATCCCAATATACAGAGCCTTTGGCATAGAAGAGTTTTTTCTCTCCTACGGTGCATGTCGGTATCTCTTTCAGGTCATCGTAATCGCGCAGATATTCATCGGTAAGAACCTCTGGAACAAGGTATCCTCCATAGCCATAGATTCTGACTTTGGATAAATCAGAAAAACCTGCTTTTTTTATTGTGCTTGCCGTAAGTTGGTGGATGCCAGAACTTGAAACACGTATCTTTGCCCATTTTCCTTGGGAAAGAACGGAATGCTCTGCATATCTTTCTGCCTTAGGACTGGCAAGACGTTTTGCCTTGGCTTTGCTGACGGGGGATGATTTGATGTCGGCAAGGAAGGAAACGAGGTATTGGTATTTCCCGTTGCGGAATACGACAGGAGAGATATGAGCCACGAATGTAGCCTTTTTCTTGTTGATTGAAATGCTATGTTGTATCTTAGGATTCTTCTCTGTGTTTATATCTTTGCAGATAGCCTTGTATTTCCTTACGTCGGATGCCGGCATGTCGATATATTCCGGGTATCTGATACTAAGGGTATAGGTTGAATCCTGATAATTGGAGGGGAGGGGAACGCTATACGCCACGTTGGGAAGAAACGAGTCTATTCGCAGTTCCTCTGCGGTAAGGTTATAGAATCGTTTCTGCGCCTGAACCGTAATGACACAGGAGAGTAGTAATATTATGGTGTATAGCTTTCTCATTCAAGTTTCGTAACTGTTATTTGCAGTTGAATTCGAGTATTTTCCTGCCTTCGAGATACCCTTCCAGATGGTCGTCGATATTGACAGGACCAACACCTACAGGGGTTCCTGTATAGAGGATGTCGCCTGTCTTCAGGGTGAAGAACTGGCTGATATAGCTTATGAGACGGTCAACGGAGAATATCATGTCAGAGGTATTGCCTTCCTGAACGCGATTGCCGTTGATGTCGAGTGCGAAGCGCAGGTTCTGGATGTTGAGGAAGTTATCCTTTGAAATCCATTCACCGATTACTGCTGATCCGTCAAATCCCTTGCAGATTTCCCAAGGCTGTCCTTCTTCGCGGAGTTTCTTCTGAAGGTCGCGGGCGGTGAAGTCAATTCCCACGGTCACGGCATCATAATAGCGATGTGCAAAGCGTTCAGGAATTGATTTGCCGAGCTTGCAGATGCGTACTACGATTTCTGTCTCGTAGTCGATTCTTCCCATAAAGTCAGGGATAAAGAATGGTTTACCGTCCTTGAGAAGTGCAGAATCTGCCTTTGTGAAGATGACAGGAGATCTGTCAGCAGAGTCGGAAACACTCTGTTGTAATAACGTGTTTTTAATCTCTTTATTGTGTTGTGGGTAGTTCATGCCCACGGCGAAGATTTTCATAGTTGTGGGTAGTTTTAGTGAGGCTGGAATTTCCGGCTTTTCTGGCTGTTCCGGACATCCCGGTCAATCCGGATTACATTAAAAGAATTAGCGCCAGCGCCTTTTGGGCACTGACGCTATATCTATAGTTCTTTTCCCTATGAAGGGATAACAGAATCTTAGTCAGCTACGAGAGTGAAACGCTTGAAGTTAACTACTGTGAGGTCCTTGTCAGCAGCCTGGAGATACTGCTTAACGCTCATCTTAGAGTCCTGAATGAACTCCTGGTTGAGAAGACAAGACTCCTTGTAGAACTTGTTTACACGACCCTTAGCGATGTTCTCGATCATGTTCATGTTGAGAGAAGCTGCCTTCTCTGCAGAAACAGTAGCGATGATATCCTTAGCCTTAGCAACGTCCTCAGCTGTGATCCAGCCCTTAGCCATGTTAGACTCCATGTGATCCTCAGAGTCAACGTGTGCTGGGTTGATGCCTGCCTTCTTGAGTGCAGCCTCAACAGCCTTCTGTACCTGCTCCTGCTTTGACTTCTCAACAGCAACATTGTACTCCTCCTCTACGAT
Organism: uncultured Prevotellaceae bacterium; assembly: GCA_902779665.1. Classification (GTDB taxonomy): domain Bacteria; phylum Bacteroidota; class Bacteroidia; order Bacteroidales; family Bacteroidaceae; genus Prevotella. The sequence goes on from CACZCN010000017.1 coordinate 9,464, forward strand.
CTTTGGATCAACAGAGTTCTCGTCGAGAGCTACTGGCTTCATTGCAGCAACCTGCATGCAGATAACGTGAGCCTGCTCAGCAGCTGGCTTGTTTGTCTGAACGAGTGTGCAGAGACCGTTACGGCCCATGTGGTTGTAAGCCTCGATGTTCTCACCTGTGATTGTGAGGTAGCCGTCGAGCTCCATCTTCTCACCTGTTACGCCTGAACGCTCAGTAACTGAAGCCTCTACAGAGAGACCGTTAGAGAGTGTGAGAGCCTTAACAGCGTCGAGGTCAGCAGCCTTAGCAGCAACAGCAGCGTCGAGAATCTCCTGAGTGAGCTTGATATAGTCAGCGTTGTTAGCAACGAAGTCTGTCTCACACTTGAGGGCGATGATAGCAGCGAAACCGTCACCAACCTTAGCGAGTACACAACCGTTTGCTGTCTCACGGTCAGCACGCTTTGCAGCGATAGCCTGACCCTTCTGACGGAGGATATCCTTAGCCTTATCCATATCGCCCTCAGCCTCTGTGAGAGCCTTCTTTACATCAGCAAGTCCTGCGCCTGTCATAGCGCGGAGCTTCTTGATGGCTTCCATTGTAATAGCCATATTATTTCTTTGGGTTTTAAAAATTAAAGAATTCAGTTTTAATATATTTGTCGCTATCACGCAGTTACGAGATGACGATTCACCATCGTGGAATATTTACGTGATAACGACAAATCATTACCGGGCAGTAGCATTTCCGTACTGCCCGATAATGTTATAGTATGTTTACTCTGCAGCTTCTTCAGCCTGCTCAGCAGCAGGAGCAGCCTCCTTGCGAGCACGAGAGTTGCGCTTCTTGCCCTCAGCAGCCTCTTCAGCCTGCTCAGCAGATGCCTTCTCGTCAGCCTTCTCTACCTTACGCTCCTGCAAGCCCTCAGCGATAGCTGCGCAGCAAGCAGAAAGGATTGTATCGATAGAATCCTTTGCGTCGTCGTTTGCAGGGATAACGAAATCTACCTCGTTAGGATTAGCGTTTGTGTCAACGATACCGAATACTGGGATACCGAGACGCTGAGCCTCCTTGATAGCGATGTGCTCCTTGCAAATGTCAACAACGAACAAAGCAGAAGGAAGACGTGTCAAATCGCTGATAGAACCGAGGTTCTTCTCGAGCTTAGCGCGCTGACGAGTAATCTGCAGGAGCTCACGCTTTGAGAGGTTGCTGAATGTACCGTCATTCATCAGCTTGTCGATGTTCGCCATTTTCTTGATAGCCTTACGGATTGTCTGGAAGTTGGTGAGCATACCACCAGCCCAGCGCTCGTTGATGTAAGGCATGTTTACGCTTGTTGCCTTCTCAGCAATAACGTCCTTAGCCTGTTTTTTAGTAGCGACGAACAGGATCTTCTTACCTGACTTTGCGATATTCTTCAGTGCCTCTGCAGCCTCGTCAACCTTAGCTACGGTCTTGTGGAGATCGATGATGTGGATGCCGTTACGCTCCATGAAGATGTAAGGAGCCATTGCTGGGTTCCACTTGCGACGAAGGTGGCCGAAATGACAGCCTGCCTGCAGTAACTGGTCAAAATTTGTTCTTGACATTGTCTTTCTTTTGTTTTTGTGTGCCTTGTGTAAAGACACGGGTTGTTTACTTTCTTTTTAATTCTATTGTTTGTTAGAATCAGCCAGTGAGTAGCCAAACGGATCTCGCTGGTTTAGATACTAAACTGTTGTTCTCTTGGAATTTCCTACCTGACAACCTACAAATAGTAAATCGTCAAATAGTAAATCACTTTAACGCTTAGAGAACTGGAAGCGACGACGTGCCTTTGGACGACCTGGCTTCTTACGCTCAACCTCACGAGAGTCGCGAGTGAGGAAGCCGTGATCCTTGAGGTTCTTCTTATCCTCAGCGTCAACCTTAACGAGTGCACGAGCGATAGCAAGGCGGAGAGCCTGGCTCTGACCTGTGAAACCGCCACCGTCGAGGTTAGCCTTGATGTCATACTTCTCAGCTACTTCAAGAAGCTGCAGAGGCTGCTTAACAACATACTGCAGGATAGCTGATGGGAAGAACTCTGTGATGTCTTTCTTGTTTATAGTGATCTTACCGGTGCCCTCTGTGAGATATACGCGAGCTACAGCGCTCTTACGGCGACCGATTGCATTAATTACTTCTGCCATTTTTCCTTAATTTTTTATTTGTACAGATTAATATCGATTGCCTTTGGCTGCTGAGCCTCCTGCTTGTGCTCTGTTCCCTCGTAGATGTAGAGGTTGTTCAACAGGCTACGGCCGAGAGGACCCTTTGGCAGCATACCCTTAACTGCGTGACGGAGCATCTTGTCGATACCGTTCTCCTTTGTGCGGAGCTGTGCAGGGGTGTTGAAACGCTGACCACCTGGGTAACCAGTGTAACGTGTGTAAAGCTTGTCGGTTTCCTTTTTACCTGTGAAGACTACCTTTGCTGCGTTGATGAGGATTACGTTGTCACCACAATCAGCATTTGGTGTGAATGTTGGCTTGTACTTACCACGAAGTATCTTAGCCACCTTTGAGCAGAGACGACCTACAACCTGATCTGTGCAGTCGATTACAACCCACTCCTTCTTGGCAGACTCCTTATTAATAGAGACTGTCTTGTAACTTAAAGTGTTCATTTAACTTTAAAAATCTTTTTAAAAATACTACTAAAAAACAATTGTTTCGAACGCGGATTCACTAACCGTCTGCGCGGCCAAACGCATGACTATTAACACCATCGTTCGCGGGGCTCTAAGTGTACCCACATAATAATCGGACTGCAAAGGTACTCATTTTTCCGCACTTCTGTGCAATGAGTTTCCTTGCAGTCCGTATTTTTAAGAAAATTTAACGTATAAGAGTCGCAAATTATTTTCCGAGTGCCTTCTTCCAGCGCTCGTAAGCAGCCTTGTATTCTGCTGTTTCAGCAACAGGAGCCTCGGTAGAGATGTGCTTCAGAGTCTTGAATGCATCATCGCTATCCTTGTAGATGCCAGCACCGATACCAGCGCCGTAAGCTGCACCTACGCTACCGTCTGTCTCGTAAAGCTCGATTGTTGCACCTGTAACGGCAGCAAGAGTTCTGCGGAACAATGGAGAGAGGAATAGGTTTGCGTGACCTGCCTTGATTGTGCTGATCTCCATACCCATCTTCTGCATAATCTCAATACCGTAAGCGAATGAGAATGCGATACCCTCCTGAGCAGCACGGATGATGTGTGCCTTCTTGTGGATGTTGAAGTTGATGCCGTGGATAGAAGCACCAGGGTTCTCGTTCTGGAGAACACGCTCTGCACCATTTCCGAATGGGATGATAGAAAGTCCCTCTGCACCAACAGGAACAGACTCTGCCAAATCGTTCATCTCACCATAAGAAATACCCTCTGGAGCAACTGTACGCTTAACCCAAGCGTTCAGAATACCTGTACCGTTGATGCAGAGAAGCACGCCGAGACGTGTGTCTGGCTGGTTGTGGTTTACGTGAGCGAATGTGTTTACGCGAGAGAGCTTGTCATAGTTCACCTCACCGAGTACACCATATACAACACCAGAAGTACCGCCTGTAGCTGCAATCTCACCTGGCTTCATCACGTTGAGTGAGAGAGCGTTGTTTGGCTGGTCACCACCTCTGTATGAAATAGGAGTACCCTCTGGGATGCCGAGTTCGTCAGCGATAGCCTTGCAAACGCGAGACTGGATAGAGAATGTAGGAACAATCTCAGAAATGATCTTCTCGTCAAAGCCGAAATAGTTCATTACGTCCTTGCTTACGCAGTTGTTCTTGAAGTCCCAGAACATACCCTCAGAAAGACCTGAGATAGTTGTCTTCTTATCACCACCAGAGAGACGAAGTGCGATATAGTCGCCAGGGAGCATGATCTTGTCGATCTTTGCGAAGGTCTCAGGCTCGTTCTCCTTAACCCAAGCGAGCTTGGCTGCTGTGAAGTTACCAGGAGAGTTCAGAAGGTGCTCAAGGCACTTGTCACCACCGATAGCGTTGAATGCTGCGTTGCCGTAAGGAACAGCACGACCGTCACACCAGATGATAGATGGACGAAGTGGCTTGCCATCCTTGTCAACACATACGAGACCGTGCATCTGATAAGAGATACCGATAGCAGCTACATTTGCAAGTGAGCCTGCTGCCTTAGCCTCTACGCGTGCTGTTGCCTGCTTGAGCTCGTCCCACCACATTTCTGGTTCCTGCTCTGCCCAACCAGCCTGCTTTGCCATGATTGGAGCCTCTGCGTCAGGATACTGAGCAGAAGCAACTGTCTTTCCTGTCTCTGCATCAACGAGTGAAGCCTTCACTGATGATGTACCGATGTCATAACCGAGTAAATACATTTGTCTTGTCTTAATTTTTTATAGTTGTTATCGTTAATTTGTATTCAGTTATTATGCTAAAAGCCAATATCGTGCAAAGGTAGTGTAAAAATGTAAAAAATCCAAGATAGGCAACTTGAATTTTAGATAATTTAACGTGTATTTAGTCGGTTGCTCCTCCGTTGTAACTCCCAAGCAAGTCCGTTGTAAGTCCCATTCACCTCCCATTCTCAAGGAGCGGTGTAGAAGCGAAGGAAGAGCGAAGGAGAAGCGGACCTGAGAGGGAATTTGCTGCTAATATTTCAATTATTCGAATAGGCATTACTTCAGTTCTTTCTTCGCATGCTCTATAGCCTTATGGAATTTCTTCTCGGCACAGAGGCGGGCGAAGGTGGCAGAGGCGGCAAGACGGGCTGCATCAACATCACTCTGATAGTGGAAACCGAGGATAACACGGCTCTGTCCAATCTCATAGCCTATCTTCATTATTGCATCGGCATTCTCAGGAGAGACAGCCGTGAGTGCCATAGCTGCCATCCAAGCCCTTACCGCATGACCGGAAGGGTAGGAGGTGAAATCGTCTGGGTATTCATCTTGCGGAACAGGGGTACCCTCGCCAAAATGGTGATAAGGGCGACGGCGGGCAAAGCGTTTCTTCGCTTTCTGTATGCTCTTGTTGCCAGCGTTCATTACTGACAGAAGAAGCTGTGTGAGCTTAGGGTGTGTTTCCTCTGTGAGATTCTGATTCACGGCAGGAGAGAAACGCTTGAGGAAATAGGCTATGGCATAGCCAGCATCGGCAATGGCGGTATCTCCGCGAAGAGTGCCACGGAATGTCTTGCCACATTCATACATGCAACTATCTGATACGAATCTTGTATCATTCTCGTCTGTGGGAGCAGGCAGGAAACGTGATGCGTCAGGAAGAGGCGGCATCCCTTCCTTAACGTACTCCGGCGCATTCTTATAAGCATCTAATTGCTGTTGCAGGGAATCTGTCTGGGCTGATAAGGGAAGGGAAACTAACAGGCATAAGAGAAGCCTAACCAAGCCTTCCCAAAGGGAAGGATGTTTTATAGTATTGATGTTGAATATTTTCATAATTATCTGTTCCTGATTTTTTATGTTATCAAGAATTAGAGAATTAGAGAAATTTTTCTTCTTGAATTTTTAGAGAATTAGAGAAATGTCGCTTACGCTCCTGCAATCATGTGCCTATTCCCAAATGCTACGCAAGTAGCAATATCTTCTCTCTTTCGCATTAATTCAATATTCTTTAATTCTCTAATTCTTGATAAATATAAAGATTTGTATGGATTGTGAATATTAATAGCAATATTTGTCTGCTTTAAGCGAAGGAGTGTATAAAACATCAGGGCACATACTCCGATGTTATCAACATCGGACTACCCCTTTGGGAAGGCTTGGTTAGGTCTTTATTATTGCACGTATCACAAACCAGAGGTGTTGGAATATTGTCGTTAATGTGCCGTAGTGGTGGCTCATAATCTTGAAACGCTCTATAAGGGAAGCCTGATGACTTTGGGTTGTCATTCCTCCTTTGAGGTATGAACAGAGAGTCTCGTGAGAGTTCATAAGCTCAAGGCCTTGTTTCTCAGCCTCTTTCATTATTCTGATGCACCAATCCACATCGGCAGAATATTTGTAGTCGAGATTGTAAGGCACTTGCTTTGCGATGTCGGTACGTGCGTAGAAAGCCTGATGGCATACTAACATTCCTTCTTTGAAACTCTCCCATGAGAGTGTTTCTGGAGGGGAAAGACGGCGCTTGCGTAAAAAAATGCCTTTCTCGTCAACGATGTCTGTGTCGCCATAGATGACTCCAGGAAGAGACTTGCCCTTTAATTTTCCCGCAATACTGGTCAGGGTGTCTTCTTCGTGAAAAATATCCCCAGCATTCAGGAAAATAATATAGTCGCCCTTGGCAAGCTGTATGCCCTTGTTCATCGCGTCATACAGCCCATTGTCAGGTTCGCTCTTCACAATAACGGGGTAGCGGGAATCGTAGGCGTAGGTCTGGGCTTTCTTCACGGTGTCGTCGCTTGAAACACCGTCGATGATGAAATGCTCTATGTGCGGATACGACTGCCCTCGCACGCTTTCCAACGTGCGGTCAATGTATTTTGCTGCGTTATATGTGCATGTTATGATTGTGAAAAGCATAGGCAAACTATATTTAAGACCCACTCCCCGCTCTCCCTTAAAGGGAGAGAGCCTGTTCGCGACAAGAAGTCTCCCTTTAAGGGAGATTTAGAGGGTCTATGTAGTATTTCTTCTCCGCAATAGTCTTTGCTACTACTTCTGGAACGTATTCGCTGATATCATTTCCGTTCTTGACCATTTCCCTTAGCATCGTGCTCGTAATGTTTATCTTGGGTGTATGGACGAGGTGAACGTTCTCGGGAAGTAAAGCCTCGTTGATATCAGAATCTTCTCTTGGGTAGATGTAGATATTGTGGTTGGCAAGAATTTCCTCACTGTGAGCCCAACGTGGAAATCTTACCCAGTTGTCGCCGCCTATTATCAGGGAGAACTCATGCTGCGGGAAGTCCTTCTTCAAAGCTCTTAGCGTCTTCCAAGTGTAGGACGGACGTTCAAGGTGAAACTCGTAATTGCTTGCCTTTAAGACCCACTCCCCGCTGGCACATACTCCGATGTTATCAACATCGGACTTCTCCCTAAAAGGGAGAGAGCCTGTTCGCGATAAGAAGTCTCCCTTTAAGGGAGATTTAGAGGGTCGGCTCGCCAACGCCAATTCCACCATCTCGTATCGCTCGTTCTCCCCAAGAAGGTCTTCAGCCTGTTTCAATGGGTTCTGAGGTGAAACCATGAACCAGACCTCATCAAGCTTTGCCTCTTCGCAAATGGTCTTAGCAAGAGCGATATGGGCGTTGTGGATAGGGTTGAAGCTACCTCCGAAAAGTCCGATGCGCAATTTTGTTTACTATTTACAATTTACTATGTACTATTTATTTACTATTTGGGGTGGATTTACTATTTTTTCGACAATCACAAATAGTAAATGCTAAATGCGATAGGAAATAGTACATAAATAGTACATAGTAAATAGCTAAATAGTAAATATTGGCTTTTTTTATTTCAAGAACTCTCCAATTGTTCTCAAAGCCTCTGCCTTTGCTGTTGCCAGGTCGTCATTAACGATTATGACATCAAACTTTGGGGCGTATGTCAACTCTTCCTCTGCCTTTGCAAGACGCTGTTCGATAACCTCTGGAGCATCAGTTGCACGACCTACGAGACGACGGCGGAGTTCCTCTACAGAAGGTGGCTGTACGAATACGCTAAGTGCTTCGCTACCAAATATTTTCTTTAGGTTGCAACCTCCCTTTACGTCAACGTCGAAAACCACGTTCTCGCCATTGTTTATCTGGTTCTCGACCTGTGATTTCAGCGTGCCGTAGAAACGGTCGGTATAAACCTCCTCATACTCCACGAAAGCACCCTCTGCAATCTTTGCCTTGAATTCCTCCGGGGTGAGGAAGAAATACTCCACACCGTTCTTCTCTGTTCCGCGAGGAGCACGTGTGGTGCATGAGATGCTGAAATGCATGTTGAGTTCCGGATGCTCCTGCATAAGGAAATTCACGATAGTTGACTTTCCTGAACCTGAAGGAGCGCTGAATATAAGTAATTTGCCTTTTGACATTTTCTCTTTACTCTTTACTCTTACCCCTCTTCCTTACATCGCATTAAGCACCTGCTCCTTGATCTGCTCAAGCTCGTCCTTCATCTTTACGACGATGTTCTGCATCTCAGCCTGATTGCTCTTAGAGCCGGTTGTATTGATCTCACGTCCCATTTCCTGAGCAATGAAACCGAGCTTCTTGCCCTGACCGCCCTCTGGTTCTGCCATAGTCTCGCGGAAGTAGTTGAGGTGGTTTGTGAGGCGCTGTTTCTCCTCAGAGATATCCAGTTTCTCTATGTAGTAGATAAGCTCCTGTTCAAGGCGGTTCTTGTCGTAGTCGATTTCCGGAATCTGCTTCAATCCGTCAATGATACGCTGACGGATTTTCTCCACGCGAGAGTTCTCGTATGGCTCGATGCTCTTCAGCAGAGCCTCGATATTGTCAATCTTCTCGCCGAATTTCTTTGCGAGAGCCTCACCTTCCTGACGGCGGAAATCAACGAGAGCGTCAAGTGCAGAGTCGATAGCCTGACGGGCAACCTCCCATTCCTCTTCAGAAAGGATTTCTGTCTGATCCTGCTTCACGAGGATATCAGGCATCCGCAAGATGATAGGCATCATCTCGGTCATGGAAGGGGTAGCCTCGTTGTTGCTGCTGGCAAGTGCAGAGAGTTGCTGGTAGTAATTCTTAGCGAGTTCGATATTGATAGATGCTGCATCTGCCATCTCGTCCTTTTCAATCCAGATTGAGAAATCCACTTTTCCGCGGATCACTTTCTGTTGAATCATCTGTCGCATTTCCATTTCTTTCTCACGATAGAGGGGGGCGATGCGAGTTGAAAGGTCGAGTGCCTTACTGTTGAGAGATTTTATCTCAACATTGATTTTTTTGTCTTGAAAAGTGGCTATTGACTTGCCATAGCCGGTCATTGAGAGTATCATTTGATTACTTTTTCGTTAAATTTCTGCAAAAGTACAAAAAAATACGGGAAAAATGAGTATATTTGCACATTATTTTTAAAACAAAACGAAAATGTCGTGCATTTTACATATAGAAACGAGCACAAATGTGTGTTCTGTGGCTGTTAGCCACGACGGAACCGTCATCTTCGAAAAAGAGGATTTCAGCGGTCCGAATCATGCCGAGCAACTCGGTGTATATGTTGACGAGGCACTCAGTTTCATTGACCAGAGTCTCATTCCTCTTGATGCCGTTGCGGTGAGTGCCGGACCGGGTTCTTACACAGGCTTGAGAATAGGCGTGTCAATGGCAAAAGGTATCTGCTACGGCCGTGATGCAAAGCTCATCTCAATACCTACTCTCGAACTGATGTGCGTGCCTGTTCTGCTTAGGGAACTGGCAGCTGAGGAGCCGGAGCCTTTGCTCTGTCCTATGCTCGATGCCCGCCGTATGGAGGTCTATGCAGGTCTTTGGAGCCGTGCCTTGAAGCCTGTGCGAGAGATCGGGGCTGACATCGTGACTGCCGAGACCTACAAGGAATACCTCGACAAGCAGCCTGTCTATTTCTTCGGAAACGGTGCTGCCAAGTGTATGGAGACAATAAATCATCCTAACGCGCATCTCATCGAGGACATATCTCCATTGGCAAAGTATATGATGCCGTTGGCTGAGCGTCGCTTCAACGATGGCAAGTTTGAGGATGTGGCATACTTCACTCCTTCCTATCTGAAGGACTATGTGGCTAAGTTGCCGAAGAAGTTGTTGTAAAGTGAAAAATTAAAAGTGAAAAATTATAAAATACAAGTTAGTATTATTCATTTTCATGTGTAATCTGTATTTTTCACTTTTCACATTTCACATTTCACTTTTCATTTAAGGCTACAAATGTATAAAACATCCTTCCCTTTGGGAAGGCTTGGTTAGGCTTTTAATTTTAGAAATATATGAATATCGAAGGACTTGACTATAATACCCAGCGTGAAAGGATCAAGCTCAACGAGTATGGTCGCGAGATTCAGCAGATGGTTGACTATTGTGTCTCTATTCCTGACAGGGAAGAGCGTCAGGTATGTGCTGAGGCTATCATCGATACAATGCGTAAGATGAATCCAAGCGACCAGAACATCAACGACCGTATGCAGACCCTTTGGGATCATCTGGCATTGATGAGCGATTTCAAACTGGATATTGACTATCCTGTGGAGATAACGACGGCAGAACAGATGGCTTCAAAGCCCGAGCCTGTGGCATATCCGAATACCCGTATTCCTGTGCGTCACTATGGCAGAGCCTTGTTTGAACTGTTTGAGACGCTCAAGACAATGGAGCCGGGTGAGGAGCGCGATACCCTCGTGCGCATGACCGCCAACCAGATGAAGCGTTGTCTGCTGCTCTGGGGACATGGCAATGGCGACGACGAGAAGGTTGCCGACGACCTCGCACGTTTCACCGACGGCGTGATACAGCTGGATCTTGACAGTTTCCGCTTTGACAGAATCGACGTGCAGTCTATTGCCCAGCAGGCTAAACAGAAGAAACAAAAGAAGAAGTAGCACTCTATGGAAGCATTCCTTATTGAAGGCGGTAATCCGCTTCGTGGTACTATTGTTCCTCAGGGCGCAAAGAATGAGGCTCTTCAGGTCATCTGCGCCACTCTTCTCACCGATGAGGAGGTCGTGATAAAGAATATCCCTGATATCCTCGATGTCAACAACCTTATAAAGTTGCTGATGGATATCGGTGTGAAGGTTCGCAAGCTCGATGACGGTGAGTATAGCTTCAAGGCCGACGAACTCCGACTTGACTATCTGAGTAGCGACGAGTTCGTGCAGAAATGTGCGGCTCTCCGTGGCTCTGTGCTTATGATAGGTCCGCTGCTCGGCCGTTTCGGTCATGCCACCGTGGCAAAGCCGGGTGGCGACAAGATAGGCCGCCGTCGTCTTGACACCCACTTCCTCGGTTTCCATAAGCTTGGCGCAAGCTATAGTCGTGTGGCTGGTCGTGATGTCTATGAACTCAGGGCTGACCGTCTCAAGGGCTGTTATATGCTTCTCGACGAGGCTTCTGTCACCGGTACTGCCAATATCATTATGGCCGCCGTACTTGCAGAAGGCACTACGACTATCTATAATGCTGCCTGTGAGCCGTATATACAGCAGCTCTGCAATATGCTCAACCGCATGGGAGCAAAGATTTCAGGCATAGCCTCTAATCTTCTCCGTATTGAGGGCGTGAAGACTCTTGGCGGTACTGAGCATAAGCTTCTTCCTGATATGATTGAGGTAGGCTCATTCATCGCCATGGCTGCTATGGTGGGCGATGGAATCAGAATCAAGGATGCTTCTGTCGAGAACCTTGGTATCATACCCGATGCCTTCCGCCGTCTCGGTATTCAGATTGAGGTTGATGGCGATGACCTCTTCATCCCTCATCATGACCATTACGAGATAGAATCCTTTATCGACGGCACTATCATGACTCTTGCCGATGCTCCGTGGCCGGGACTCACGCCTGACCTTCTCAGCGTGCTCCTCGTCGTGGCAACACAGGCAAAGGGTAGCGTGCTCATTCATCAGAAGATGTTCGAGAGCCGATTGTTCTTTGTCGATAAGCTCATCGACATGGGTGCGCAGATCATTCTCTGTGATCCGCATCGTGCCGTGGTCGTAGGACATGACCATCAGCTCCGACTCCGTGCAGGGCGTATGTCAAGTCCTGATATCCGTGCCGGCATCGCACTTCTCATCGCTGCCCTTAGTGCCGACGGAACATCGCAGATCAATAACATCGCGCAGATTGACCGTGGCTACGAGAATATAGAATCAAGACTTAATGCACTTGGAGCAAAGATAACAAGGGTATGATAAAGGAACAGGAGGTTTATAAGATAGGAGTCATCGGCAAGGCTCATGGCGTTAAGGGCGAACTTAGCATCCAGATTGATGATGATGTCTTTGATCGTGTGGATGCTGAGTATCTCGTGCTGAAGCTCGACGGTATCTTCGTGCCTTTCTTCATGGAGGAATATCGTTTCAAGAGCGATAGCGTTGCCTTGGTGAAGTTCGAGGGCGTTGATACTCAGGAGCGTGCCCGTGAGCTTACTGGCGTGGAGGTCTATTTCCCTCGCGAACTTGCTGAGCAGGATGAGGAAGCAGAACTTTCCTATGCTGCCCTCGTGGGCTATACCCTCATTGATAATAACTCAGGAAAGGCGGTAGGCACTATCGCATACGTGGATGAGCAGACTATCAATATCATGTTCGAACTTGAGGACGGAAGGCTTATCCCTGCCTCTGAGGAACTCATCGTGGATGTTGATCAGAAAGCTCGCACCATCACCCTTGACATTCCGGAGGGGATACTTGATCTGTAGTGAGGCTAAAGACTAAAGGCTAAAGTCTAAAGTCTAATGGCTAATGGCTAAAGTCTAAAGGCTGATAGATTATTCGTAATAAGGTAACAATCGGCCTGAAAGGCCACAAGCTAACAGCCCATGGCATCGCCATGGGGGTGGCGAGCAATTCAATTCGCCCTGTAAGGGCAAAAGCTTTGTTTCGAATTAGGGCTTCTGACCTTTGTCTTTTGACTTTTGCCTTTCGCCTTTCGTCTTTCGTCTTTTGACAATATAGAAAAAATGAAAAAACAACAAATATGTATTCTGGGCAGTACTGGCTCAATAGGCACTCAGGCTCTTGAGGTTATCGAAGAGCATAGCGAGCGTTTCGAGGCCTACTGTCTTACTGCTAATAATAAGGTGGAACTGCTTGCCGAGCAGGCTCGTAAGTTCCGTCCGGCTGCCGTGGTCATCGCCAATGAGGATAAGTACGAGCAGCTCAAGACTCTCCTCGACGATTGTCCTGACATAAAGGTCTATGCCGGTGCCAAGGCTCTATGCGATGTGGTTGAGGCTGAACCAATCGACATGGTGCTCACCGCCATGGTGGGTTTCGCTGGTCTTGATCCAACAATCCATGCTATAAAGGCTCGTAAGAAGATTTGTCTTGCCAACAAGGAAACCCTCGTTGTGGCAGGCGAACTTGTCATGGGACTTGCCGAGCAGTATCATGCGCCAATCCTTCCTGTCGATTCTGAACATTCGGCTATCTTCCAGAGTCTCGTGGGCGACCATGACAACGAGATTGAGAAAATCCTTCTCACCGCTTCTGGTGGTCCTTTCCGTAAGTTCACCCACGAGCAGATGAAGACCGTTACCGCTGCCGACGCCCTCAAGCATCCTACATGGGATATGGGCGCAAAGATAACAATCGACTCTGCCTCTATGATGAACAAGGGCTTTGAGGTTATCGAGGCTAAGTGGCTCTTCGGTGTTGATGCCGATAGAATACAGGTGCTCATCCATCCTCAGAGCATCGTGCATTCTGCCGTGCAGTATCGTGACGGTGCCGTGAAGGCGCAGCTTGGCGTGCCTGATATGCGTCTGCCTATCCAGTATGCCTTCACCTTCCCTGAGCGACTCCCGATGACTGGCGAGCGCCTTAACCTCTTCGCTCATCCGTTGGAGTTCTTCGAGCCTGACATGCAGAAGTTCCAATGCCTCGCCCTTGCCTACGAGGCTATTCGTCGTGGCGGTAATGCCGCCTGTGTCGTAAATGCTGCCAATGAGGTGGTGAACCTCGCCTTCCGTCAAGGCCGATGCGGTTTCCTCGACATGGGTGATATCATCGCCAAGACTCTCGACAAGGCAACAGTCATCAAGACTCCTACCCTCGAAGACTACTTCGCTTCCGACAAGGAGGCAAGGAGGATTGCGGAGTCTTTAATTAACAATTAAAATAAACGGCCTCTCCCCCCGCCCTCTCCCGTAGAGAGGGAAGTCCGATGTTGATAACATCAGAGTATGTGTCAGCCGGAGAGCCTAACGCAATTGAAAATTGATAATTGATAATTAATAAAGAATTTTTTTAATCACAAGCCTGTCGCCCATCCGTCGGCTCGCCTTCCGGCTCCCTCTCTACGGGAGAGGGCGGGGGGAGAGGCCGTAGGCGGGGGGAGAGGCCACTTTTTATATAATGGAATCATTTCTGATAAGAGCAGCACAGTTTATTCTTGCTATCACCATTCTCGTGTTTCTTCATGAGGGCGGTCATTTCACATTCGCTAAGATGTTCGGCACTCGTGTGTCGCGTTTCTATGTTTTCGCCAACTGGAAGTTCCACCTCTGGAGCTCATACGACAACTGGTGGCGTCGTCTCAGAGGCAAGGCTCCTGTTACCGAGCGTGATAACGAGAGCGTTAATTTCATTCAGCAGTTAAAGAACTACTACTATTCCCTTACCAATCAGAAGGATAAGATTGTAACGGAGAATGTAGGTAATAAGAAATACAACGACGAGGTAGGTACCGAGTACGGCATTGGCTGGCTGCCTATTGGCGGCTATTGCCAGATCGACGGTATGATCGACGAGACACAGACAGCCGAGAAACTCTCTGCTCCTGCAAAGCCTTGGGAGTTCCGTAGCAAGAAGGCGTATCAGCGTCTGCTTATCATGGCTGGTGGTGTTATGGTCAACTTCATCCTCGCTCTCATCATCTATTCTGCCGTGTTCTATACATGGGGTGATAAATACTATGCCCTTGAGGACATGACCATGGGCATGAAGTTCAATGATGAGGCTAAGGCTTACGGATTCCAGGATGGTGACATTCTCCTGCGTTCTGACCTTGGCGAGTTCAAGGACTTCTCTGCCGACCTTATGCGCGACATCTCAAAGGCTCATGAGGTCATAGTGCTTCGTAACGGTCGTGAGTGCCTTGTGCCTCTCAATGGCGACCTCAATCTTCTCAATATGCTGAAGGCAGACCCTATGTTCTGCCGTCCTTTTGTCCCTGCACTCGTGGATAGCATTATCCCGGGAGAAGCAGCTTACAAGGCAGGCATTCGTAAGGGTGATACTATTGTCAAACTCGGCAGTAAGAAGATAGACACATGGGGAACCTTCGAGTATGAGATTAGCAGAATGACAGATGCCCTTACTGATGCAAAGACATCACGAGACAGTCTCAGCGTGTTGGTTAATAATGTTGTATGGAAGAAGGCCGACGGTACTATGGATACTGCTCAGGTCACATTCGCATATCAGGACGAGCGTGTTTTAATGGGCGTTGTGAAGTCAACGATCTATAATTTCTACAAGCCTCGTCAGGTTGATTACGATTTCCTCGCAAGCATAAAGAAAGGCTGTACCTACGGCATTGACGTGCTTGGCGGCTATATCAGCGACCTGAAATATGTGGCATCAAAGGAAGGAGCCAAGAGTCTTGGTGGCTTTGGTGCTATCGGCAGTATGTTCCCAACCCAGTGGGACTGGATGATTTTTTGGAAGATGACAGCCTTCCTTAGCATTATCCTTGCCTTCATGAATATCATCCCTATCCCCGGACTTGACGGCGGTCACATCCTCTTCCTTCTCGTTGAGGTCATCACTCGCAAACAGCCAAGTCTGAAGTTCATGCAGATCTCCCAGAACATCGGTATGCTCTTCCTCCTCCTCCTCATGATTGTAGCCAATCTCAATGATATCCTCCGCTGGATAGGAGTTATGTAAAAAGTGAAAAATAAAAGTAAAAAGTATGGTTACACTTAGCGGCTATGTCATAAAACCGAAAGTTGTAACCATACTTTTTTTACCCTTTATTCGCAAGCTCATCAGCTTCGCAGTTCCTCTTTACCCTAAACCTACCACATCTCCATCTCGAAGGTCTTGAATGTTACATTCGATACATCGAGTTTGCAGGTTTCCTGTATCTCCGTAGCCTTTTTGATATAGAAGATGACGGAGTTCTTAATGTCAATATCATGAATCAATCCCTCATCGCCTTTGGCAACGATACCAGTCTTGCAGCCACGACACTTAATGTGTTCGATATGTATGTCCTTAAAGTCAGGAGCATAGTCGGTAGCCCCTACAAGATTATCCTTCTGCCCTATCTGTTTGTTGGAGTATGAAGCCTCAAAGACGATAGCCTGTTCCTTTATGTCGGTCATTACAATGTTTGAGATGAAGATATTGGCTGTAGCACCGCCACGACCATAGCTCGTCTTGAAACGAAGACCTGTGTCTGTACCCATGAAACGGTTGTTTCTTACCACTACATTCTGCACACCGCCACTTGCATCTGAGCCGATGACAAAACCGCCATGAGCATGAATAACGGTGTTGTCCTCAACGAGTATATCCTTACAAGGACCGGCTTCAACACCAGTCTTACCCGTTCCGCTCTTCAGGCAGATACCATCATCACCAGCATCTATTGTACACTCAGTAACAAGACATCTTGTGCAGTTGCTCAGGTCAATAGCATCACCGTTCTGTGCATTCCAAGGACAACGTACTGTCACGCCAAGCACGCTAACATCCTTACAATAGCATGGATGAACATGGAAGCGTGGAGAGTTCTGTACCGTAATATCCTGAAAAAGCACTCGCTCACAATGCTCAACTCTGATAAGATCGGCACGGGCATTTGCCTCCTCCTCTGGCGACTTGGTAAGCGATGGGGCATTCTTCAGATTATAAGGATACCATATCTCGCCATTAGCACTTATGATACCGCCCATCTGTGTGTATTGTTTCCACTCCGAAGCACTCACCTTGCTTCGCTTCACCGGACGCCAGTATGCGCCACTACCGTCAATAGCTCCAAGACCCGTGATGCTGATGTCGTGTGCATTCTTTGCATAGAAAGCCGGGATGACAAGCTTGCTGGTCTTATTTGTCGTGTTCCTATGCTTTGATTTATCTGGAGTCATCTTCACTATGGCATTACGGCTCAGGTTGATATCGATGTTACTCTTGAGCATCACCGGACCTGTCAACCATATACCGTCATCAACGAAAATATGTCCCCCACCCTGTTGGCTGAGGTCGTCGATAGCCTTGGTAAAAGCCTCGGTACAAAGGGTAATGCCATCGTTTACTGCGCCATAGTCGGTCAGTTTCACGTATCTGTCTGGAATATTTGGAAGTTGAGGTCTTTCCAACGGAATAGGAAGGTTCTTGTATAAGTATGAGAAATCCTTACCCTCGGTAACTCTTGTGTCCTGAGCGTTAATGCTAACCTGTCCAGATAATGCAAAGACCAGTAATAACAGAGCAGAGAGTTTCTTGTTCATAGAAAATGTCATTAGGATAGTTTTTATAATTTAAGTTCGAGTACAAAGTTACATATTTTTTCCGAAATACAAGCCACTCATATAAAGAATTTTCATTTATTTCACACTCTGTCTTTTTCCCATTTTTCGTGAATTTCCGTTATAAGAAGAAAATCCCACACCACCAATGAATTCACAAGGAATTGATGGAGGTATGGGATGAGAAAGTTATTGAACGATATTAAAAACGTTTTATTTCAATAAAGAGAGATTCAATAAGAATTCTCATATGTATTTAGTTTGAATGATCTTCTATTTTTGTCAACTGCCATTGTTTACCTGATTTATTGAAACGATAGTCTATGTTTATTCCTGTATCATAGCCTACTTTAGTGACTGTATAATTTGTAGAATCAATTTGATGTATGTATTTTATTCCATCAATTATACTATCTTTTAAAGTGACAAATTGCCATTCTGATTCTTTTACATACCATATACTATCATCATCTTCGTAATCAGTTCCATCAGAAACAACTTCCAATGGAAATTTCACATGTGCTTTTTGAAAAACAGAATCTATAGTAAACTTTTTCACGAAATCAGAGAACACACAATCTTTTTTCGGTGATTCTGTATTATTCTGATTTTCATTCGTGACACTTTTTGGTCTTGTTTCTTTAGTTGAATTTATACAACTTACAAGAAACAAAAGCGATATTAACCATTTAAATTTACCCATAAATATATTCAATTAAGTTGTATATTCGGATTAGGTTCAACGACAGGGGCTACAGGTTGTGGTTTGGGTTGATTTCCATTTCCCTCAGTAGGATTATAAGAAACCCATTGGTCGATTAAATTTTGGTGTTTGCTGAAAATGTACGTATTAAAGAGCACTAATGAAATCTGTAAAAAAACTCATTTCAAATATCATTGTTCTTTTTTTTCATCATCACAGAGATACAATCCATTCAAGTCATTTGAATAATAAACATCATCCGTATGGTACATGTCTCTTGAAATCCAATGACCATAGAAATTGTCGGCAATATTATCCTGTCGCATGAGTTTCATTCCCAATAGGCTGTCAGGAAATATAGAATGCAAAGAAATGTTCACCAATGAATTCTTTTCTATTTTTATCGTTCCGTTTTTTTTGTTTTTGTCATAATGACTTGCAACTACGAAGGTTGAGTCATTCCTTTCTAAAAACAAAATATATACATTGTTACTTTTTCTTTTTATTTTTCTTACAGCGTAAGAATTGTTTTTACCATTATATTCTACTTGAGCTGTATTACATGAAACAACACAAAAAAGCATCAAGAATAAACTGATTATTTTCATTACTATGGACATGTTAGATGTTAGAATAACGGTCTTAGATCCTTCGAGTGCAAAGTTACTTTTTTCTCCTGAAACATCCAAACAAATCAAGTAAAATGTGAAATCAAACGACTAATAACAAAAAATACAAATATTTGGTATAGCTGAAACGGGAGATACTCCATCGATACTCCATCAGTCATCCATCGATCCTCCATCGAAACGATGGACCATCGATGGAGTATCGATGGAGTATCGATGGAGCATCTACGGAGGAAGAAGGGAAAAATAGCGGAGTTTCTTGCGAGGAATATCCTATGTTCTTGGGGTGAAAAATCTAGAAAGAGAGAGAACAAAATTCCCACACCGCCAAGGAATTTACGAGAAATTGATGAGGGTGTGGGAAAATATTATGATAGGATTTATTTACCTTGCTTCTAGCAGGACCAGAATTTTTAACAACAATGTTGCGAAATTAAGGCAAATGTGGATATTGTTGAAGCTTTCTTTTATAATAAAAGACCGCTTCTGGAACCCTTAACGTAAATATCATCTCAATGTCCCATCCTATGCTTTTTAAAAAGGATTCAACATCTTTATGATTAACAAGTCGCTTTGTTTCTCCACTTGTGAGTTCCCACAAAGCTCCCTCACATTCTGCTGTTGGCTTGATCAGTAAAGTATCACTTTTTGTGGCAATCTCGATATATATCCTTCCTGAAGGTTTGCAAAATTCGCATATCCAATGATGTATCGTGTCAGAAGGAATGCTATTTATATTACATCTAATTTCCTCAAGTAGTTCTCGGCCCTCTTGGTCAAGCAAGTTATCAGAAAGTAATTCTTCCAATACATTCATATCAATAGGAATCGGTTGTTTTTTAGATTTTAACAACTTGCTAATTGCATTATTCCATGTATCATTTGAAATACTTTGTGGATATTTATAGTACTTCCCATTGGCATTGGTCTTTACTAACGTAAGTGCATTATTGCCTGTATTTTCATATACAAACAAGGCTTGCGACATACCATAAGATGAAATTCCAAGTTCCATAAAATGGAAAGTTACTCTAGTGATCAATTCTCGTTCATAATTTTGCTTCCCTTGAATATGAAAAACAAATGACACAAATATTACTATCGACAAAAATAATCTTTTCATTTACTTTTAGTTTATGTTTGAAGTAAAAGATGTTCGGATATTACTCATCTCGTAAAACTAATACCACAAAGAAATTCACAATGAATTGACAGATGTGTGGGAATGTATTTATTCACATTCCAGTAAAAAACGAGAGTGTTCTTTGCTATATAACAACCTGTCGTATGAGATGTTTCCGCGGCAATTATTTGTTATCAAAAGATATTCTTCCTCTGTACTTATATTCGAAACATATTCTCCAAAGACAAAGTATTCACTTTTTGACGGACAATATAAGACGTGCATTTTCCCATTAAGATATACTCCAGAAAAATGTTTGAATTGTAATACATAATAATAGCATTCCCCATAATTCGCCACATTGATTTTTTTAGTTTTGAATCTTATATTCTTTTTTGTAAGCATTTCATGCGGGAACCTTTCCATGTCTGCAAGTTTAAATACATCATCATAACTCAGCTTATTATTTGAATTAACTGAGTCGAAATAACCATGTTTTACCTCTGTGTTATAGAAATCAAGTTGGGACTTGCTCACAGAATCAGGACTTGCACAAGATAATCCAAATATCGGACTATTGTCTATATTTTCATATACAAATATGGCTTGCGAAATACCATAAGATGACATTCCAAGTTCCATAAAATGGAAAGTTACTTTAGAGATCAATTCTCGTTCATAATTTTGCTTCCCTTGAATATGAAAAACAAATGACACAAATATTACTATCGATATAAATAATCTTTTCATTTACTTTTAGTTTATGTTTGAAGTAAAAGATGTTTGGATATTACTCATTTCGTGGCAAAAATAATCAAAAAAACTAATACCGCCAAGAAAAACAAGGCGAAAGTTTTTGTTTTTATTCTTTGCGCTTTCCGGAAGAGAAAATACGCTACATTCAGGTTTAACCTCAAGTCCGTTTCACCTCCGTTATAAAACCGTTGTAAGTCCGTAGATGCTCCATCGAAGGGAGCGAACCTAAAGCGAAGGCAGAGCAAAAGGAGAACGAAGGCAAAACAGCCCTTTGACAATTGAAAATATCACCTCAGAAAAAACTTTTTCGCACTAATCCTACATTCCTACATTACCATCCTATATAACACCCACGAACATAGGGCGTTACAAGGATTTTAAATATGTGCCAAACCTACACTAATCCTACACCGAACCTACATTTTTATGTAGGTAATTGATAATTAATTTCATGCTTTGACAGGCATGATTTGTGTAGGTTTAGTGTAGGATTAGTGTAGGTTTATGCAATGTTTGAAAACGATGCAAGTTTTATTACATCAACGATTTGCAGACTTGTCAATGTAGGAATGTAGGATTAGTGCGAATATTTTTTTTCTGGGGATAAAATCATAGATCAGAATTTGGATAAAAATCTGTTTATTCTGTGTTTTCCGTGTTTAGAAAGATACTTTGCGGCTTCGCGACTTTGCGTTTATTTTCCCGAAACCAAATGTGAAATGTGACATTGGATTTTAAGGCATACTTAAAAGTGCGCCTTACGGAATCCAGAACCTTGTGATGCTTGTGATGATGCCGTTCTCGATATTCACTCTGGTGTTGAGTTCGGAGAAATCGCGCTTGTATTCCTTTACGTTGGCAAGCCATTGACGGTGGTTGGTGCGGATGGTGTCGGAAGGGTCCTCTGGGTTGTCGCCGCAGTCGATAATGGTGAGGGTGGGGCTGAGCGGGAGCTTCACCTTGCCAAGTTCGGAGTATTGCGGATGGTTGTCCATTAGCAGTACACGGTATGTGCCTTCCTCGTGGGCTGTGAGGTCCACACCGCCAAATTCTATACCACCGTTGATGGAGATGTATTTTCCGCGTTCTATCTTGTCGGTAATGATAGTGTCGTTTCTGAAGAGTATGGTGTCGCCCTTTTGCAGATTGTCGATTTCGGATGCCTTGTAGGTGTCGATGGAATATGCAGTAAGGGTGAGGGTGCTGTCCTTCCAGTTGAAATCGGTGAAGGAGAACAGAGCCGGCAGGGTGGTAGCGTTAAGTTCCTTTAAATCACCATTAAAGAGGGACTTGTCTGCCGGTATAGGCTTGATGAACTGATAGGCTAAGTTCTCTTTGTTGGAGGTATTCGTACATCCGACAAAGAGGACACAAAGGAGGGGGATTAAATATTTTAGATTAGTCATTTTTCTGATGCAAACATATTGTCGAGAGTTTCCTGTGGGAAAGGGCAAGGCTCGTGTCTTACCTTTGCCAGTTGGAATTGCTTGCAGGCGTTGTTGACAGACTCTTCCTCAAAGCATTTGAAGAGCATGTCCTTGAGTTCATCGAGTCGCTTGGCATCTTCTTCAGAGAATTTTCCGCATTTGCTGTAACTGACGTTCTTCTCTGGGTGAATATCGTGATAGAAGTAACTCCACACCATGAATTGCATGGCAATGTCGGGAGTCATAAGGATTGTGTCCATTTGAGAGTAAAGAGTAAAGGGTAAAGAGTAAAGTAGAGGGCTATTCGTTATTTCTCATCAGTTGTGGAATCCTCGTATTTCTTATGTATGAGATAGCGTCTGTACATCACTCCTAGTGCTGCGAGGCAGTATAGGACTGCGAGGATTGAGAGTGCCCTGAACTCGGGGAGTACATCGCCGATTCGTGCTCCCATACTGCTCATTCTGATGAAGCCTCTTATCGCGAATGTTGACGGCAGATAGTTTGCTACGGTTTGCCAGAAGCATGGTATTCCGCTTTGTGGCCATGAGATGCCGGAGAGGAAGAGGAATGGTACGGATGTACATACGGCTGTGAGCATTACAGCTTCACGGAATGGTATCATCTCACTTCCTACAACGGCGAATGCCACGCAGGCAATGAGGTATGGTGTCATGAATATGAGCCAGTCGATGAAGTGCACCATCATGACGAATCCGAACATACGAGGTACGACGAGTGTGCAGTATGCCAGCATGACGGAGAAGATGATGCAGAATGCCAATCCCTTGCCGAAATAGGCATCGATGACGTGCTTCACCATAGGGAAATGCTTCTCACGCTGAGTGCCGGAAAGGAGTCCGACGCTAAGGAGGAGTGCCTGTTGGATGATGAGCACGAGTACGCCCGGCAATACGAAGTTGCCGTAGCCGCTTGTGGTGTTGAAAATAGGTACTTCCTCGAAATCGAGAGGCTTGGATGCAATCTGTTCCTCCCTGTTGGTATAAACTCCGCTTACAGCTGTCTGTATCTCGGTGCCCATTACCGAACTGACGGCTTGTACTGTCTGGAATATTGCCTTGTAGGTCAGCATATAGCTCATGTCGCAATACACGCTGACGTGTGACTGCTCATGTCGTCCTACAGTTGTGGCAAAGTTGCGTGGGAAGTATATAACGCCATAGGCCTCCCCGTGTCCGATATGGTTCTGGGCATCATGAATGCTGTTGGAATAGAAGGCTATGCTGACATCGGGGGAGGCTTCGACCTTCTGTATGAACTCACGGCTGAGTGCTGAGTGTGAGTCGTCAACCACAACGACTGGAACTTCGCGCACCACCTCATTATTGTATATCCATGAATAGAGGATAGGATATGCCAATGGCAGCACGATACAGAAAAGTACCGCACCTGAGTCCTTGAATATGGCAACCGTTTCCTGCCACCATATATCGGCTATGTTCTTTATGTGGGTTTTGAGTGACATTATAAGAAGTGGCCTCTCCCCCCGCCCTCCCCCGTAGGGAGGGAGCCGGAGTGCGAAAGGCAATTCCATTATAAATTATTCATTATTCATTTGACTACAGTTGGTTCTCCGGCTGACACATACTCTGATGTTATCAACATCGGACTTCCCTCCCTACGGGGGAGGGCGGGGGGAGAGGCCGTTACTTTATATAATCATAATGCCTCATCACATCACCGATGCGCTTTGTCAGGAGGTATGGCATGATAGAAAAGCCTATGAGGCATACTATGTGCAGCGCAGCATCGCAAAGCGGGTAGGTGTTGAATATGCACAACTGATATATCATGTAATAATGGCGCAGAGGGAAGAGCCATGACATTGCCTGAAGCGGGGCGTCCATGGCAAAGATAGGGAAGGCGCTTCCTACCATTGAGAAACTCAGTACTCCCATAAGCGAGCATAGGCTCATGCTCATGCGGAGGGTTGGAACGAGTCCGAAGATTGTGAGACTGAATCCCTGTGCTCCGATAACTGTGAGATAGCCAAGAAGCATCAGCCTTCCTATTCCACCGGGGGCAGGGAAGTGGAGATAGTCGAACATATACCACATTATTCCTGTCATCACGATGAAATATATCAATGTGTGTGGAATAAGCTTGCCTATGATGGCTATAATGCTATGGTTGCCTGCTGCTTCCATAAGCTGGTTGGATGTGTTGAACTTCAGTTCTGTTCCGAAGGAGAACGGAGTGAGAAGGAAGATGAACAGCAGGAAGCATCCGGGCACAAGCATCGTGGATAGGTAGATGTTGTAGTTCACCCATGGATTGCCTATCATGTGCAGGTCAACGGCAATAGGCTGGAGAGCCGGCATTATGAGTTCCGGGCGATATCCCTTTGCCTGAAGTGTTGCCTGTCCTACGGCAGCAGAGCCGAGCGTAGCCATGGTCTTCATATCCTTGAAGATAAGGGTGCCTGCCATGATTGACGTGTTGCTGTAGTAGAAGGATATCTTAGGCTGTCGGGAAGCAAGGAGATTGTCGGTAGTATGCTTTGGGAAATACATGAAACCGTATATCTCGCCAGTCTGTATGGCATGGCGTGCATCATCCACGGAAGGGTAGTGAGCCACCACCTTCGATGACTGGAATGAGTCGAGCATGCGGGTAAGCTTGCGTGTTGTGGTGGTATTGTCGTTGTCCACAACTCCGACAGGCATATCAACAGGCTGTCCGTTCTCCATCAAGGTGGTGAAGAACATGGTGCAGAGAAACGGCATTACGATCATGCATATCCAATAGATAGGTTGCGTGAATATTATGCGTGTCTCGCGAGATATGACGTTATATAAATTGCGGAACATTAAAAAAGCCTAACCAAGCCTTCCCAAAGGGAAGGATGTTTTATAGTATTTATCCTAATGAAGCCTACCCAAGCCCTCCCAAAGGGAGGGATGTGGTATACATTTCGGGCTTAAAAGGAAATCTTGTTTGCGAATAATATGTTTGTTTGTATTATTTGATTGAAAATACTAACTACTCCCCCTTGAGGGGGTGAGGGGGGAGGAACCCTCCCTTGGGGAGGGACTGGGTGGGCTACTTCTTGATCACCAATGACATTCCAGGGCGCAGTCCTTCGAACTTGGTCGTAGGACGGGCTTTAACCTCGAATGTTCTGAGGTCATACTGACCATTGCTCTTGGTTGCCTTCCATGTGGCATAGCTGCCCTCATCCTTGATGCTTGAAACCTGCAGTTGCAGTTCCTTGTTGAATGCAGGCACGAAGGCATTGAACTTATCGCCGACTTTCATACCGTTGAGCAGGTCTTCGCGCACGTTGAATGTTCCCCACATGTCAGACATTATGCTGATTGTCATGATAGGGCTTCCTGTGCCTACGAGCTCACCCACTTTTGGATAGATATTGCTAACCTCACCTTCCATCTGAGCCACCTGTACGGTTTCATGGATGTAAGAGTTCACTTCCTGAATAGCACCCTTGGCGCGGTTTACCTGTGCGGCTGCGGCACGTTTCTCCTCAGAGCGGGCACCGTTCATAGCCATGTCATACTGGCTCTTGGCTGCCTTTTCCTGTGCCTCGTAGGCCTTGTACTGGGCGTATGCCTCATCGCGCTTCTGCTCGCTCAGCACACCCTCGTCGAAGAGACGCTGCACACGCTGATATGACTTCTGTGCAATCTCGAGTCCGGCCTTAGCCTGTTGCCAGAGTTCGAAGGCACCCTGAATCTGCTCCTGACGCGCACCAGCCTTAGCCATATCGCTCAGGGCACTTGCTGCATTCTCTGCACTCTGTGCCTGAACCTTCTTAGCCTCAACCTCTGGTGCATCGAGGATTGCGAGGGTATCGCCCACCTTTACGTAATCACCTTCCTTGACACGTATCTCAAGGATACGGCCCGGTACCTTGCTTGACACGCGGTATTCTGCCACGTCAACCTGACCTTGAATGAAATCCTGTTCGTTGTCGATTGTGAAAAGACCTATTATGCCTACAATGATGATGACAGCAGCGAAGGCTATCACACCGAACAGTACACTCTTATGTTGTGATTCTGTACTCATATCTATAATTGTACTTTACTTTACCCTTTACTTTCTACTTTATTCTCTCTCCTTGTTTCACCTCATGCCTATCGCCTTCTTCATAGCAGCCTCGCCGAGGCATACATCAATCTGGGCGTCTATTTTCTGCGTCTTTGCCTGAAGCCAAGCTGTCTGGGCAGCCATTACTTCTGTTGCATCCATCACACCTTCCTTGAAGCCGATGTTGGCGCATCTGAGGTTTTCTTCTGCTCTTTGTATATTCTTCTGAGCGGTGACAAGTTTCTTATTAGCCTCCTTGAGACGATAGTCACACTGGTTTACCTGAAGGTCGATCTTCTCCCGAGCCTCGTCAAGGGTAAGACGTGCTATGTTCGTGGCTATCTTGCTTGCGCGAACCTTATACGTTGCGTCTCCCCAGTCGAGAACCGGTACTCGAACCATTATTCCGATATTCCACATACCGCCGAATTTCTTCTCATAACCATTAAAGAGGTTAGGATTGCTAATCAAATACCCGCCTGTCAGGGCAACCTGTGGAAGCATTGTAGCACGTGCAATTTTGGTGGTCTGTTCGCTAAGCTCAACGGCATTGTTGAGAAGCTTGAGCTCAGGACGGCTCTCCATTGCCATATCCTTGTTGTATCTGTTTGATGACACTACGATGTCGTCCCTCGTCTCGTCAACGAGAGTCACCTTGTCGCTAATCTGAATGCCACACAACTGACAGAGCAGCATACGGGCGAGGCTCAGACCGTTATCCACCTGAGTCTTTGTCATTTCAGCCTCGTTGACCTTGACGTCAACCTTCAGACCGTCGGCACGTGTTGCCACGCCCTCCTTGATCATTTTGTTGACATCCTCGTCAAGCTTCTGCACGAGTTTCAGATAGCTGTCAGCCAGACGCTGTTTCTGCTTGAGGGAAACAACGAGCCAGTAGGCATTGTCAATGTCGTAGAGCACATTCTGTTCAGAAGCATCCACGCTTACGGATGCCATCTTCTCGCTTATGTCTGCCATACGGTTAGCTGCCGTAATAGCACCACCCATGAAAACTGGTTGGTTCACTACCACGCTACCGACGATGATGCTACGAGTATCCGTGCGGAAAGCATCCTTGATTTCTTCGCCAAGATTATTGCCGAATGCAGCCAACTGCTGGGTGGTATTCGCTGCCAGTTGACCATACTGCTGTGCCTCTGCAGGAGACAGAACGCCTTTCTGCACCATCTGCATGAGAAAGTCGGAAACCTGCGAGCCATCAATTTTTCCAGCAGCAATTGTTCCAAGATTTGAGAGCTTGTCCTTCTGTTCGCTGTTGAGAATTGATACCTCGCGACTTGACAGCATCCATCCACCCGCCACATCGATGTGGGGCAGGTATTTGGTGCGCGCAGACTTGCGCACATTCATTGCCGCCTGTTGCTTGGCGCGTGCAATGCCCAATTGCTTATTGTTGCGCAGAGCCATTGCCCGACAGGAGTCAAGCGATAGCGTTTGCGCCTCCAATGGCAGCACAAGGCATAGCGCGGAAGCACATAATGCTATAAATCTTTTCATTTATGTTTTTATATTTTTCTCTTCAGATATTTCTGAATTTTCCAGGTTCTCTAGTTCTTCTAGAGTCTCTAGATATTCCAGATTATCAAGTCTTTACATTACCGCAAAGCTCTTGGAGCCAATCATCTGACCGTCGCAGAAGATAGCCACCTGATATGTACCGGCAGAGTGTACCTCCTTGATGTTCCAGAACATTGTCACAGGAGTTGCCTCGCCATTGTACTCTATCGATTTCTTAATAGAATACTGGATGTTCTTGTTCTCGTAAGGGATAGTGCCTGCGGAGAGGACAGAACCTGTAGGTGTGATGATACGGACATAGAGAGTCTTCATGCCGCTTTGGGCTGTCACGTTTCGTGAAATTGAGAAGTCAACCCTCAGCTGCTTTGCCTTGCTGACCTTCTTCTCTTCCTTGCCCTTCTTGTTCAGAGGCATGAATCTGATGTTGGTGGCATCAAGCTGTGCAGCAATGGCAACCTTCTCTGTAAGAGATGCTTTCTCGGAAGTGAGAGCCTCATTCTGACGGGTTGACTCTTCAAGAGCTGTGTTTATGCGGGCATTCTCGGCTGTGAGATGCTCGTTAAGCCTGTTGAGAGAGTCAATCTGGATGACATACTCACGAAGTACGGCACGAACCTGAGCAAGTTCCTTCTTCAGACGTGTAATCTCAGCTGCATCGTGCGATTTCGTCTGCTGAAGTTCCTTGAGCAACTGCTGTGTACGCAATTGTTCCTGAGTGAGCTGCGCGATGATAGAATCATTGTTGATCTTAGTCATCATCTCACTGTACTGGTTAGAGAACTCACGATATTCGTTCTCCATCTCTTTCTTGTCCAGTTCTGCAAGTTCCTGCATCTGGCGATTGTTCATTTTCTCTGCGTTGAGCGAAAGGAGAAGGTAAACGATTCCGCCTGTCAATATTACAAGCAGGACAACAAGTGGTAATATTACTTTTTTATTCATATTCATAACGGTTGTGCAAAATTAATCAATTTCGCTAAGAAAAAAGAAAATTAAACATTTGTTATGAACATTTTTATCATATTTTAATCATTGTAAGGAAAAAGGGAGGATAATTTGAGGAAGAGAGAACAAGATTTCGGACCCAAAAACAAAGGTTTGCATTTTTTTGTCAATGAAGTGAAAATGTCATTTCTCCCTTTTCCCTCTTAGGATACTCCATCGATACTCCATCGATAGTCCATCGTTGCGATGGAGGATCGATGGAGAACTGATGGACAAACGATGGAGCAACTTAGGAGGAAAGACGGAATTTTGAGTTGCGGAAAGAAACTGTAAATAGCGTGAGTTCGATGATTTTTCAGTTTGATGAACTTGGCGTACAATGTCAATATAAGCGCACCTCTAGTGTTTTAACTGACAATAATTATTCGCTTAGGCTCATAAAGCAGAAGCAAGTCATCGAACTCACGTAGAAATAAGGGAATTGGCCTTAGTTCGGCGAACCTTGGTGAGCAATTTGTAATACGTGATTTGCAATTCTCCGAAATTTGTCGACTTTTACGATTTTGTGTCTGTTTTTCTTTGCTATTTCGGAAAAAAATGTTACCTTTGCAGCCGTTTTGTGTGTTATTACTCTAAACAATTGGTAAATTAGTACTCATGTTTAAGAATTTTCCAGGCTACAATCTTGTTGCCAAGCGTCAGGATGACAAGAAACAAAAGAAAGATGCCGAAAACAAGACATTGGTTAAGGCTATTAAAATCATTGCGGTGACTCTTATCAGCCTTATCGTGTGGTGTCTTCCTTCTGATGCCTTTGGTATTCCTGACCTTACGCTGACAGAGCAGCGTACTATTGCAATCTTCATCTTTGCATCTCTCATGTGGCTCACAGAGGGTATTCCTTCTTGGGCAACATCAACACTTGTCATCGTTATCTTGCTCTACACGTGTTCAGATTCTTCCTTGAATATCTTTGTAAAGGATCTCGTAGATGCTCCTGCAGGCTCTGGTTCTTTTTGGGATACAATTTGGCCATACGAATTCCAGGATAAGGATGCAAACGTACTTGGTGCACTAATCTCCTACAAGAAGATCATGGGCTGTTTTGCTGACCCTATCATCATGCTGTTTATCGGAGGATTCATCCTTGCCATCGCAGCAACAAAGGTTGGTCTTGACGTGAAGATGGCAAAGATTATGCTTACTCCGTTCGGAACAAAGTCTGAGAATGTGCTCCTCGGCTTCCTGCTCGTAACAGGTGTATTCTCAATGTTCCTTTCCAACACCGCTACAGCAGCTATGATGCTCACATTCCTTACACCTGTGCTCAAGCAGTTGCCTGCAAACGGTAAGGGACGTATCGGTCTTGCCCTCGCTATTCCTATCGGCGCTAACATCGGCGGTATCGGTACACCTATCGGAACACCTCCTAACGCTATTGCCTTGAAGGCTCTCAACGATGCAGAAGGTCTCAACATGGGTATCGGTTTCGGTGAATGGATGATGTTCATGTTCCCTCTCGCTATCTTCCTCCTCTTTGTAGGATGGTTCATCCTCAAGTTGATGTTCCCATTCTCTCAGAAGACTGTAGAGCTCAAGATTGAGGGTGAGAAGGAGACTACATGGCAGTCATACGTGGTATATATAACATTTATTGTAACAATCCTCCTTTGGGTTCTCGATAAGGTTTCAGGCGTTAACTCTAACGTTGTAGGTCTGCTTCCTGTTGGTGTGTTCTGTGCCTGTGGCATCATCACACGTAAGGATCTTGAGGAAATCAACTGGTCAGTACTCTGGATGGTAGCCGGCGGTTTCGCTATCGGTCTTGCCCTTCAGGAGACAAAGCTCGCTGCCCACCTCATTGAGACAATCCCATTCGATACATGGCCTGCAATACTTATGATAGTTGGTTCTGGTATCCTCTGCTATGCTCTGTCAAACTTCATCTCAAACACAGCAACAGCAGCGCTCCTTATCCCAATCCTCACCGTTATTGGTACAGCATCAAGAGGGAACCTCGAAGCACTTGGCGGCGTTTCACCATTGCTCATCGGTATTGCTCTCTCTGCATCTCTGGCTATGGTATTGCCAATCTCTACACCTCCAAATGCCCTTGCTCATGCAACTGGTATGATTGAGCAGAAGCAGATGATGCGCGTAGGTCTCATCATGGGTGTTATCGGTCTTGTTGTTGGCTATGCTATGCTTATCGTAATCGGTAAGGCAGGATTGATTTAAGACAATCCAGGCCCTCGGACCCCCCTCCGTCTGACACATACTCCGATGTTATCAACATCGGACTTCCCCGAGGGGAGGGTATTTATATAGTATTACCGCTCATGCGTAATCCTTACAGGAACGTATGAGCGGTATTGCTATATAAAGCCCCCTCGGGGGGATGGAGGGGGCTTTTTTTTCTTTTTTCTCCCAAAACATTTTGATTTTTCACAGAAAAACATTACCTTTGCATCCAGGAATCCTAACTACCTTTCCCCTTGCCCCAAGGGGGAGTAGACGGTAAGAATAAACATTATAAATCTATTATTTTTAAATTAGTAACCAACCTCTTTAAGCGAAAGAATGTATATCAACATCCTTCTATTTAGGAAGGTTCGGTTAGGTCTCTTATTATGAAGAAAAAATTTACTATCCTAACAGCACTTGCCATGCTTGGTTGTATGAGCGCGTCTGCCCAGCTGTCCTCTAACAAGGATAAGTTCCTCGGCAACATCACTACTACATACCAAGTGGATTATGGCAAGGAGAAATTCTACACTCTCTGGAATCAGATTACCCCTGAGAATGAATCCAAATGGGATGCCATTGAAGGCTCACGACGCGGAAGTTTTAATTTCAGCGGTGCGGATAATGCCTACAACTATGCTAAGCAGCACAACTTCCCCTTCAAGTTCCACACTTTCATCTGGGGAGGACAGTACCCTAACTGGATGAACTCCCTTTCAAAGGAAGAACAGTATAAGGCTATCGAGGAATATATGGATGCTGTAAAGAAACACTATCCAGAGCTTCCTTTGATTGATGTTGTCAACGAGGCTGTGCCCGGACATAACCCTGCCCCTTACAAGGCTGCCCTCGGTGGCGACGGAAAGACAGGCTACGACTGGATCATCAAGGCTTTCGAGATGGTTCATGAGCGTTGGCCAGATGCCATCCTTATATATAATGACTATAACACATTCCAATACCAGAGGGCTCAGTTCATCGACCTCGTGCGCACTATCCGCGATGCTGGTGCCCCTGTTGATGCCTACGGATGTCAGTCGCATGACCTTACCGATATGAGCGAGAGCGCCTTCAAGTCGGCTATGAAAGAGATTCAGAATGCCCTGAAGATGCCTATGTACAGTTCTGAGTATGATATCGGTACATCAGATGATGACCTACAGCTTCAGCGCTACAAGGAGCAGATTCCATATATGTGGGAGGCTGACTATGTGGCTGGTATAACCCTCTGGGGATATATCTACGGCAAGACATGGACTACTGACGGTAACTCAGGTATCATCCGTGACGGTAAGGATCGTCCTGCTATGACGTGGCTTCGCGAATATATGGCTACTGATGCTGCAAAGAATGCCAAGAGTCCGTTCCCAGGAATGGTAAAGGAGGCTTCTGTATATGTAAAGCCTGCTGCTATCGCTGTTACCAAGGGCGATGCTGTGCCTGTAACGGTTCGTGCTCGTCTCAAGACAAAGACCATAGAGCGTATAGAGCTGTATGTTAACGACGAGCTTCTTTCAACTATGACAGAGGCTCCATATAATGCAGAGTTCACCCCTGAGAAGACAGGTAAATACAATCTCAAGGCTATTGTCTATGCTACCGACGGCACTACATTCGAGCGTCTGTCAGGCGTTACAGCCTATAACCCACGCTCTCCATATAAGGAGTTGGTGGCAGAGATTCCTGGTACTATCGAGGCAGAGAACTTCGATTCTGGAGCAGAAGGCATGAGCTATCATGATTCCGATACTAAGGATGAGGGTGACGGAAAATACCGTACAGATGGCGGTGGCGTGGATGTCGTAAAGGGTAACGGAGGCTTTGCCATCGGCTACACCAACTCAGGCGAGTGGCTCGAATACACGGTTGACGTGAAGGAGGCTGGTACATACGCATTTGATGCAGTAGTTTCTTCTGGTGCTAACAACTCATCATTCAGTCTCTCTCTCAATACAGCCGAAGGTATCAGCGATCTCACAGGCAGCATTGCCGTTCCATGTCTCAAATCAAACGACTGGAATACCTATTCTACAGTTCATGGTCGTCTCAGCGTACCTCTCGAGGCTGGTAAGCAGATTATCCGCATCAACATCACCGGGTCAAGCTGTAATATTGACAAGATAAAACTCCAGCGCATCGACGTTGACGAGAATATAAAAGTGGCAATAGCTGCCGATCCTGCACCTGCTACTGTCAGCGAGGCTACAACAATCGCTGTTGATGCTTCTTCTGAAACCAGTACTATCGCAAAGGTCAATGTCTATGTTAATGACGTCCTGCTGAAGTCAATGGATGCTGCTCCTTTCGAGGCAGAGTACAAGCCGAAGGCAAAGGGCACCTATAAGGTTACTGCCGAGGCTGTTGATGCTGAAGGCAAGATTTCAAAGCTTGCGACCTATAACCTGAAGGTAAACAACAAGCGCGCTCCATATAAGAACAATGTCACTATCCCTGGTATCGTAGAGGCAGAGAACTTCGACAAGGGCGGTGAGGGACTTGCTTTCCACGACTCTGACTCAAACGACGAGGCTAAGTCTGGCTATCGTTCCGACAACGAGGGCGTTGATATCAAGAAGACTACTAACGGTGGCTATGTGCTTGGTTGGACGTCTCAGGATGAATGGTATGAATATACCGTAGAAGTTACTCAGGCAGGCAAATACACCTGTGATGCAGTTGTCTCTTCCGGCCTCTCAGGTACAGGCTTCAACGTAGGCATTGTAGAGAATGGCAAGGTTACAAACCTCTGGAAGATGAATGTTCGTCAGACTGGCGATAACTCTTGGGATAACTACGAGTCAATTAGCAATACAACACCTAAGGAACTCAAGGAGGGCAAGACTATCATCCGCATCTCCATCGTCGGTGCTAACTGCGATATCGACAAGATAGAGCTCAAGTGCGTTGAGCCAACGGCAATCAACGAGATCAATGCCGAAGGCGCTAACGGCAACGGCGCAATCTACAACATCTCCGGTCAGCGTGTTGACGACAACTATAAGGGTATCGTCATCATCAACGGCAAGAAGATTTTGAAGAAGTAAGTTCCGGACATTAAATACTCTTTTTGTAAAATAAATTAGGAGGACTCAGGCATTATGCGGAGTCCTCCTAATTCGTTTTCTACCACCAAAAATATTTTCCCTTGTAAGTAAAAACGCTTTTCCACCGCTCTTCCTCCGTAGATGCTCCATCGATACTCCATCGATGGTCCATCGTTTCGATGGAGGATTGATGGACAATCGATGGACAAACGATGGAGGATCCTCGGAGAAACAAGGGAGAGGGAAAGACAATGGGGATGGCCAAATTCCTGTAAACTCTTGCGAATATGGGAATTTTTGTTTACCTTTGCTCGCAGAACTCGCCAAACTAAAAGCAAGTGTCCGTAAAACGAACTAAACTAACGTTGGTGTGAAGGATTTTTTCAAAGAAAATGAAAAAAATCCTACAAATCTATGAACGATTCTTTTTCTCGTGTGTATGCTATAATGTAAACCCGATAAAAATGAACATTAACATAAACAAGAATATGAAGAGATTATTCATCATAGCTGTATTGTTCCTGTCATGTGCATATGGATATGCACAATGGGAAGATTTTGAGGCTTGGAATGTCGTAGAACCTGAAATCGTAAAAGCCCGTACTGACGTAGGGGATTTTCGTCAATGGTGTGAAGATCAGGCATGTGCTTGGCAAAAGGTGGTTAATGCTGAGCCGAAAAATGAAAATGCTTGGCTTAACTTGTTCCGTGCTTCATATTTCTATGAGAATATCGGAAGATATAAAGATATGATTGCCCATTCGGATGAAAAGCCCAGGACGGATGAAGTAGTGAGAAGAATGAAGGTCGCTATTCCTGATACGTACACGTTCTTTTTCTGTGCTGGCACGCATTGGCTTAGCGAATGGGGGAAGTATGATGAGAATATGCTTGTTGAGGCTATCAAACATGCTCCTAAAGATGCTGATGTTACAGAAATAAAGTTTCTCGTATTTAAGCTTTGGGGCATAGATTCTGAAAACGAGTACCTGAAAGATGGTTTTAGAATCTTATATGAAAAGGGATATTATTCCGACAGAATCATGCGTTATGGATGGAATCTGATGCAGAGTATGCCTAAGAATGCTGTCTATATTGCTGGTTACTGGTATCAGTTTGAGCAGATAGTAATGATGCAGAAGTTGTTTGACGAACGAAAGGACATAACAATAGTACCTTATAACATTTTTCCTTTTGATTCTCATGGCAACTTTCCTTATGATGATTTTTATGAAGATAATATTCTTCGCAATAATATTTGCAAAAAACTGAATATAAAACCTTTCAAGCCCAATCCTAAGGGGTATGACAAGGACGAAAGAAAATGGAAAACAACAGACTTCCTAAAATATTTGATAGCTAAGTGTGACAGACCGTTTTCTTTGTCAATGGATTTGGCCTTCCAAACAGAATTAGATGATAAATGTTTATATAATGAGGGGTTACTGCTGAGATATAGCGAAAAACGTTATGACAATATCCATGTTGCATTACATAATATAAAATATGTATATGATTTTAAATATCTTCTACAACCAAAGTTTGTGTATGAACATAGATATATTGAATATAATGATTTTACGCAACACGTTGATAACATGGTGGTGTATAGCCTTTGGAATTTATCAGAGAGATTTCGTGTCACAGGTTATAGCGAGGCGTCTAAACAAATTCGTGATTTTCTAAAAGAACTTTACGATAAAGAGAAAGACCAAGAAGAGAAATATCTATATGTCCTATTCAAAAAAAACATTCAATTAGATGAGGCTACCACTGATATTCGTGAATAAGGCCTCGCTCTCGGATGAGGAATTGATGAAGCGCGTGGCGAGCAAGGATGATGATAGGGCTTTTGATGAGCTGTATCATCGTCACGCTCGGCGTGTTATGGGATTTCTCATGCGACAACTTGGCGATTCGGAAAGAGCTGCTGATCTCGTGCAGGATGCATTTCTGCGGTTGTGGTCGAGTAGGGAGCGGTATCTCTCGGGTAAGTGTTTCTCAACGTGGCTTTTCTCAATAGCATATAATCTGCTAAAGAATGAATACCGACGATCGGGGTATTCCGTTGAATATGCAGAACACGTGATTAACAGCACGACAGAGGAACAGGATGATGACTTGGACGTAAAACTTGACGACAGGCTGTTTGATGCGGCTCTTCGTCAGGAACTATCACTACTTGATGCTGAGAGCCGACTGCTATTCTCTCTGCGTTTCGAGGAGGAAATGACCATTCCGCAGATAGCAGAAGTGATGAAAATTCCCGAAGGTACGGTGAAATCTCGTCAACATACAATTATTAGAAATCTGAAACAAAAATTGAAGATATATGAAATTCGAAGATAGACTTAGGGATTCCGCAAAGCGATTGATGGAGGAAGAGAATAGCCAGTTGGTTGTTCCTAAGAATCCTCGTGGCAAGAGCAAGTTGAACTGGGGGTGGATAGCTACTCCGGCAGCAGCTGTTGTTGGTATTCTGTTTGGCATGTCGCTACCGATGACGAATAATACAGAGAACACAGGTATGATGGCTCAACTTCGAGATACCGTGTATGTAGAGAGTGACTTAATTGATACGGTATATATCACCAAAACGATTGAGAAGCAGAAGGTTGTAGAAAGGCGTAAAATCGTAGAAAAGGTGGTATGGAGAGATAGAGTGCAAGAACAAAAAATTGCACAGACAGATATCATAGACTCCATCGATATAGAGTCGCAATGCACTTCCATAGCCTGTGACGGCATTGACTATGCTTTCTTTAGTCGGAAATAATCCCAGAAAAAGTCAATTAATAATTTAAATACCCCCTACTAAAAAATTAAAAAAATGCCCCCTCTTGTGGGGGGGGAGGGGGGATTTTGTCTTTGATTATACTTTTTTTCTTATTCAATTATACAAAAAAACTCTGTTATGAAAAAATTATTACTTTCGCTTCCGTTTTGGAGAATTGGCAGGGATCCACCTTGATGAGTCTGCTAACAATTTGTGTTTTGTGATTTAAAAAAATGTAATTCCTAATTAAATATACATATCGATGAAGAAAACTGTTATTAATATTCTACTCGTGCTATGTGCTATGAGTGGTTGGGCACAGGGGGCTAAGTCCTCTGCCAATGATTCAATTTGTGTGTTTGATGGAACTGTGACTAATGTTCCTGATGGTAGCAAGATTATAGTCCTTACTCCACATCCTGAATATAGTGGGGCTTATATTCCGGACACCATAACTACGGTCAAGGCGGGTAAATTCCACTTTGAGAAAGCTATACACAAGGGAAATGACTGTCATATTTTCAATGATGTATGTGGTGGTAGGCCTCTCCGCATTAATCTTTGTCCTGGAATGAAAACGACAATAACGGGTGATGGTATGGAGTCTTGCACATGGACTGCCGAGAATAGCTGTTCCTATCAAAAGGAAAGAAATGCGTATGCTATATTCAAAAAAGAAAAACTGGCTGATTATGAAGCATTAGAATACAAACATCATTTGGCAAGCAAGGCTATGGGTTGTGCAACTACTGAAGATGCTCAGAAGGCTGCAAATGATGAACGCCATAGAATACGCGAGTTGCAAAAGCCTTTGGTAGAAAAATATTGTACGACAATGTACGAATTCATCAAGAATAGGGATTTCAGTCCGATTTTTGTAGAAGAACTCGATGAACTTGCTTATTATGCCTTTAATGCTGATGATGAGAAAAAAATGGATGAATATCGTGAACTCTATGCAAAGATTCCCAAGGATTACAATGTCTCCCCTGTTTTCGATTTGAAGAAAATGCTATATCCTGATTACAAACCGCTCAAGGCTGGTGATCAGGTAAAGGATTTCGTTCTCAATGACCATGATGGAAAACCACATAGTATTATGGAATTTACAGGAAAAGGCAAATATCTGCTGCTTGAGACGGCACGTAAGGCTTGTCTCGCTTCTGTATTGGATAGGCCAAAAGAAACTCTCAAGGAACTCCACAAGAAATATGCAGATAAATTTGATGTTGTGACCGTTGCACTTAGTCCCAAGGAATGGTTTGATCATAAAGACTTTCCGCGTGAAGAGTGGGTGGAACTCAGTATTAATGAGACTGTGCCACATCAAAAGCTTGAAGAAATCATGGCAACATATTTCCCGAAGGATGAGCGTTTCATATTTATCTCGCCAGAGGGAAAGATATTGGCTAAATGCGGTCCAGACAAGCTGAGCGAAGAAATAAAGAAGTGTTTTCCATTCATTGTTGAATGATTACGAATGATAAATTCGACTCTTTGGGATTTTTTCTGCGCTTTTACTTGGATTGTCTGTGAAATTTTTGTATCTTTGCACATATAAAGTGTAACGATTGAGGTTAGAGGTTATAAGGTCTTTACCGTCAATAGCATTCCGACCGGTAAACCTTAAAACCTACAATCTGAGTAAAAAATAGTAACAATGAAGAGAATTTTTGCTATGGGTATATTTAGTGCAATACTCGGGTTGTTCAGTTGCAATGCACAAAGTCCGGACAACGCCTTTAAGAGCGTTGAGGTTGAGGAATTCGCAAAGGTGATAGCCGACACCGCCGTAATTCGTCTTGATGTGCGTACTCCGGAGGAGTATGCCGAAGGTCATATTGACAATGCCGTTAATATCGATGTGCAAAACGAGAGTTTCGAGAAAAAGGCTGTTTCTACCCTGCCAAAGAACAAAACCATAGCTCTGTATTGTCGCAGCGGTCGCAGAAGCAAGAATGCGGCTAAGATTCTCTCTGCCAACGGCTACACCGTTGTGGAACTCAATTCCGGATATAACGGGTGGAAGAAGAATTTCAATTAACAATTAATAATTAGCATACCCTTTCGCCCATCCGTCGGCTCTCCTCCCTTGCCTCTTTATGGGGAAAGGGTTGGGAATAGGGGGGGAGGGCAGAAAGAGGTATTTTTAGCTTATGATAAAACTAACAACTTGTCCAAATGTGTTCAATGCAAATTTATTGAAAGGTGCATTGGAAAATGATGGTATCCCTGCAATACTCTCAAACGAGATAATGTGCGGATTTTTGGGTCAAGATGTTGATGTCCTCGTAAAAGAGGAAGACTTTGAAGCTGCCAAGAAGATATTGGAGCAACAGGAGAAAAATAAAAAGCGGCCCCCCTCCATCTCCCCCGAGGGTGAGGGGCTTTAGATAGTATTTCCAATCAAGGGAGGTAAAAAAAATACCGCTCATACGAAAACCATATTGGAACGTATGAGCGGTAATAGTATATAACGCTCCCTCCCATCGGGAGGGTTGGGGAGGGGCCTTTACGCCCCTTTTGCATACTCAGAAGGTGTCATGCCGACAACGCGCTTGAAAGTACGGCTGAAGTTATTGCTATCCTCATAGCCGCACTTGCGTGCAATGGTGGCAATAGGATATTTACGCGCACTCTCCAAGAGCTGCTGGGCATAAGCCATGCGGATGCCAAGGATATACACTGCACCGGTAATGCCGGTAATGCTGAATATTTTACGACGCAAATGCTGGTTAGTCATGGACAATGCTTCTGAAACCGTATCACAATTTACGTGCCCAATCTTCATCTGATCGTGTACAATCTGATGAATCTTTTTTAGGAATTGTTTGTACTCTCTAAGCATAGTATTAATTGTTTAATAGTTATGTGTTAGTTATTTAATTCTCAAAGACCTATGAACTAAGGATTAGAGTCCATGGGCTTTTGCTTGCAAAAATACACAATTATTTCAAAAACGCATAGTTTTTTTTAATAAAAATGAGGTTTTGGAACAAAAAAAGCACAATTTTATTAATTACAAGTGACAAAAATGACTAAAAACGGTCAAAAGGCGAAAGGCAAAAGGCCAAAGTCAAAGGCTCTAACCTCTAACCTCTCAACTCTAACCTCTCAACTCTAACCCCTCAACTCTAACCCCTCAACTCTAACCCCTTTAGTCCTTGAGCATTAACCGGAAACTTGCAAATTTCTTGCGTTTGTACTTATAATTCAGATCTTCTTGCATGGCGTAAGCCTCACGCTCGAATGAAAGTGCATAGTATGCTTTCATGAAATTCCGAAGTCTGATAAGATGAAATAACCACTCTATGACATACCACACATAGAAGCCGATGAAAAGCATTTCTCTCTGCTGCAGGGAATGAATATACTCATGATTCTTTGCAGCTTCTGGCAGACGTCCCTTATCCACTCGGCAGAACACGTAGCCGAACAGATTGATAGCCCAGAATGAGCCGAAAGGGAAAAAACGATTATAGATTATCTTCATAAAGACCTCACAGCCCCCCTCCATCTGACACATACTCCGATGTTATCAACATCGGACTTCCCCCGAGGGGGAGGGGCTTTTAGATAGTATTATTGTATATAAAGTCTCCCTCCCTCGGGAGGGTTGGGGAGAGGCCGACTTAACTATACTTAGACGGTGATATTCCGAAGTATTTCTTGAAGACGGTGCTGAAATACTTAGGGTTGTCGAAGCCTGTGAGTATCGACACCTCTGTAACTGTGCGCCCCTGACGAAGTAGCGTTGATGCCTTCTCAAGTCGGATGGCACGCACGAAGTCCTGCGGCGACTTACCTGTGTATGTCTTCAGTTTCACATAGAAGAGTGTACGGCTCATTCCCATCTCACGGCATAGGTCGTCGATGTTGAAGTCGTTGTCCTTCAGATTGTCGAGGGTGATCT
Source organism: uncultured Prevotellaceae bacterium (assembly GCA_902779665.1). Classification (GTDB taxonomy): domain Bacteria; phylum Bacteroidota; class Bacteroidia; order Bacteroidales; family Bacteroidaceae; genus Prevotella. Next base: position 49,734 of record CACZCN010000017.1, read on the forward strand.
TTGTCGCCTTTTCTACAAATTCTTCGCCTTCCTGCTTTAAGACAGGCTCCGTGTCGGGCTCTTCTTCCAGCTCAGCCTCCACACTTTCACGTGGAATGGCAGCCTCTTCGACAGGTAGAGTGACTTTCTCGCGCATCAGACGCATGTATTTGTTGTGCAGGCTGTATAGCATCCATAATCCATGGAAGGCGAGCATGAGGAGCAGGACATAGATGCACCACATCCACCATGAGTTCCACCAAGGCTGTCCAATATGTATGGTAAGGGTACACTCGTCGAGGACGATGCCGCTCGTCTTGCTTATACATCTTATATGGAGTATGTGCTTGCCTGGCTCCAGATTCTCAAAGCCGAGGAACTGCTGAGTTATGATCTGACTCCATTCCATGCCCTCCATACGATACTGGTATGCTATGTCGAACTGGTTGCGCATGTTGATGCTCTCATACAGTATGTCGAAGTTACGCTCATTATATGAAAGGCGTATCTCGTTCTTGAGCAGGTTATTGGCTATCTTCTGCCTGAACTCGTCCGTGGTTCCCTCGTTTACATCATAGTCATCGTGCACTTGCACACCCTTTATGACGAGTCGTGTCTTATAGTTGAGTCGGCTGATATTCTTAGGATTGATGATGACAGCACCATCGACCGTGCCATAGATGATGTTGCCGTTCGGGAGGGTGGCAGCTGCGTGATACACGTATTCTGTGTTAAGGCCATAACAGTAGCTCACGTTGATGATGTCGGTAGGCTTGTCGGGGGTGACGAAGACGAGTCCCCTCTCTGTGCCGAGCCATATCCTGCCTGTCTGATCCTTGGTGATGCTCGTAACGCTGTTGGTGGGCAGTCCGTTTTCTGTTGTCAACTGGTGGGTTACCTTGTTTGTCTTGAGGTCGTAGATATACGCACCACCGCCGTCGGTGGCAATCCATAGATTGTTGTCCCTGTCCTCGAAGACGTCGGTCACGTATCTGTTGGCATCCTCCTTGCCTACAGGCATATATTCCACCTTGTGCAGCTCATTGTAGTTGACGCCGGCGAAATACAGGCCGTGGGCAGAGCCTATTGCCATCCTGCCGTCGGATAGAGGTGCGAATGCAAGGATGTTGTCAAGACTGTAATACTTGTTGCCTTCAGGTGTCTTTACCGTGAGCGCGCCGAAGAGGGTGCCCATCCACAGATTGCCCGCCTTGTCATAGCTCAGACAATATACATGGTCGTCCTTCAGGGTACCATCGGTTGTGGAATACAATTTTCGGGTGGTGCCGTCGGGTGATACCTCGCACACGCCGTTGCCGTAGGTGGCTATGAGTAATCGGCCGTCAGACTTCTTGCATATATCGAGCACCACCAGACCTCTTGCCGTATGTCGCCATGAATCTGCTGATGTGTCATAGATACTGATGCCGTCGTCGGTTCCCATGATCAGGAAGTCGTTGCCCAAGCTTTCCACACAGTTCACATGGTCGTTGATGATGGATTGCGGGTTGCTCTGGATATGACGGAATACGGCTGTGGTGCTACCAACTGGGCGTGCCATATCTATGCCTCCGGAATAGGATGCCACTACGATGTTTCTCCACGAATCGACTATGATATCATATACACCATTGCCGTGGAGGACTCCGTAAGGACCTTCGTTGGCGCTGAACAAAGGCTTGGCATCGATTGCCGAGCGCATAGCTTGATATACGCCAAAGCCGTCGATACCGATAAGCATCGTGTGGGTGTCGTATGGGGTGATGGCTCTCACAGGGTTTTTGGGTACGTCGAGCATTACCACGCTCTCATTCTGCCCCATTCCCACATTCTTTACAACCTTGACGCCCTCGGTGAAAGTGCCGAGCCATAGGTTGTTTGCCTTTGAGTCGTAGTAACCGCAAAAAACCTTATCGTCCGACCATTTCTCGCAGTTCTGGTCAAATATGCCATCATAGCTGCAGAACAGCAGTTTACCATTAGCATAGGGCAGGATATAGTTGCAGAAATGCCTTATGCCGGCCTCCTTCATCTTGCAGTCATTTTGCAGATCGAGCCGGTATATTCCCTCCCTCATGGCTAACCAAAGGCATTCCTTGGTTTCCAGTATGTCGTTCAGCATCACCGGGATGTTCATTATCTTTGATACGTTGGCCACAAGGTCAAAACGATCCTGAATCTTGTCATAGTGGTATATGCATCCTGTATTGTCGAAGACATACGTCTCGTCATCGTAGCATGTAGAATGGGCGAACTTCACCACGCGCCCCGCAAAACTGCTATACAGTTCTCTCTCACCAAGTGGATATTTCTTCACCACGGTACCATTGTAACGGTCAACGCCATATTTCGTAGTCCACCATACGGCATTATCCTTTGTCTTGTGGAGCGAATACACCCTCTGGCTCGACAAACCGTCTTGCATGTTGAGATGCGAGAAGGTGAAGTCCTTAACCCTTAAACCTGAGGCTGATATTGGAAGTCCTATGGTTAGAAGGCATACGATTATAATTATATAGTTATATAGATTCTTTACAGACATTTTCTTTATGGTTATCAGAATAAATGCTATGGTTTAGGGGCTGATTGCAACGTGTTTATGGCACCTCGCACAAAGGAAATAGGGCATGTCACTCGTAGAGCGGCGCCCGTCTCCGATTTCCGAATGCAACGTGCGAAGCATCCTCGCACGAAGGAAATAGGGCATGTCGCTCGTAGAGCGGCGCCCGTCTCCGATTTCCGAATGCAAAATTATAAAATTTTCCTGAGACTGGCAAAAAAAGTTGTGCTTTTTTGTTATTATATTATACTATTCTCTCAATTTATCTCCTTTATCTTCGGAATGATCTTCTTAATGAAGGAAATTGAAAGTTGTGCGGGTTGGAGCACCTATGATAATCGTTTTTTTAGGATAAAAAGTCGTTGATTATTCGCTATTCCTTCGTTCTTCCTCCGAACCAAACTCGGTGAACCTCCGTTCTATGTTCGCTTCTGGAACGGACTTTCACCGAGTTTGGTTCCTTTTCATAACGGAATCATAACGAACTTACGTCGGAATTACCCGGGAGGAGCAACGAAAAGGAGTCCCAATTGTTAAATATTCAGTTAAAATAAGTTAACGCAGAAAAGTGTCCCGCAAAACAGGACAGTTTCCTCTTATCTTTGCATCAGAAACAAAAAAAACAAAAGAATATGGAAGCAACTATACCTTACCTTTTGGAACGTCTCACCAAGTGGGCAATCCAAATCATCTGGACATTAATCTGTGGAATAGCAGTTTTTTTCATTCAGATAATCCGTGATATAATCAGGAAACTGTTTATGTGGACACGAATAAGCATTTCCGTCATCGCAGAGTTAATAGCTATGCTTATCAGCTATCTGCATAATTGCATTATCAGAAAACCCTTTCAGGTAAATCTAAATATTAACTAACGTCAGTTCGACGAATTCTACGAATGGCAGCAAGCTGCCTTAACCACCGCGTGGAGCTACACGACTTGCTTCAGCTTGTTGAGCTTCAGCGAAAAA
>CACZCN010000018.1:0-64586 GCA_902779665.1 uncultured Prevotellaceae bacterium
CTCAATCATTCCAACTTTCGGATTTTTCTGTTAAGATTTGTTAAATAAGTGTTAATCTACTGAATATCTGCATTTTAAGCAAAAAGACCAATGACAGCCCAAAAGGTACAATGGTACAATAGTACAACATTTTTTATACACACCCCTTCCTCTTCCACTTTTTCAGCCAATATTATATAATATAATAATTAATTATTATATTATATAATATTGAATTAGAAGAGCGATATTTTTAGGGTCTCTTTAAAAAATATTGTACTATTGTACCATTGTACCAAGCAGGAAAAAGGTTTAATAACGCAAAGTATTGATAGTTAATTATTTAAATAAAAACCACAAAAAAACTTCAAAAGAATAATGGTTCAACATTTTCCATTTGTACCTATTTCCCCTAAAATTTTCAGAGGTACAATAATGTGTCTCTTATAGAAGACATGATTTTTTTGGTACAATGGTACAATAGTACAATAATTTTTAAAGACACCCCTATACAAATTGTTCGCTGTGGCTCACCAAGCTATGCAATTTCTTCGCTTCTGCGAATAATTTAGAGAATTCTTTGCTGGCGCATTATGGTTGATTTTTAGAGAATATGAGAAGAGTCGCTTACGCTCCTTGCCAATCACGACTATTCTAAATGCTACGCAAGTAGCAATTCTTCTCTTTTTCTCATTAATTCAAAAAAAGAAATTCTTTAATTATTCGCTATGGCTCATCAAGCTAAGCAAGTCTCAAATTCTTGATAAAATTACGTGAGTTCGACGACTTGCTTTAGCTTGGCGAGCTTCAGCGATGAAATGGGCATTTTTCGATTATTACCGAGTGTTCTGTGTCATTTTGACGAAAAATTACAAATTATTGACGAAAAATTACATAAGCTATTTCTGTATTAAGTGTAATTTTGCCCCAAATTCAACAATTAACAAAAAACTTAAAAACAGAAATGAAACGAATTATGAATTTGGTCATGTTGTTTATGCTGCTGTTTATTGGGCAAAACGCATGGTGTCAAGATGAAACTACCTTAACGGAAATTGAAAGTGGTTCGTTAAGTAGTACTGTTCAGTGGACGGTTTATTATAAGGGTTATGATGAATGGGATATGCATCTGAGCATCACAGGTACAGGAGCTATGCCTGATTTCACCTCAATATATAACACGCCTTGGTATAGCTATTATCAGTATATCAGCTCTGTTTCTATTTCATCTGGTATAACAGCTATTGGTGCTTATGCATTTGAGAAGCTGGGTATGGATTATGTAGATATCCCTTTATCTGTAACTTCGATCGGCAAAGGTGCATTTTCAGGTTCATCTCTTTTGGATATCCACATACCTTCATCTGTAACTTCAATCGGCAAAGGTGCATTTGATAACTGTTCAAGCCTCAGCCTCATCCATTATCTTGGTTGTTGCACCGCTAATACAGGTATTACATTCTCTGGTGTTGCTGCAAAAGGTTTCTTCTTTGAGGAAGAAAGATCAGGTAAAGTTTATGCTCAGGTTCCTTCAGGTTGGGAATATCACACCCACAATGGATCTTTAAGTACTATAGTCCCTTATATCTATAATGGCACTCTCTATATAAGGGGGCGAGGCGAATATTCTATTCATAGTTCAAGTGCAGGTTGGTATTCAAAAAGAAACGATATCACTAAGATTGTTGTAGCAGAGGGTATAACAAATATAGGTGCCAGATCTTTTGAAGGATGCGATAAAGTGACGGAAGTCACCCTCAACAACAAAGGTATTATCGATTATGGTGCATTCAATGATTGTTCATCTCTGAGCCGCGTGAATATTGGCATAGGAGTGACAGGTTTAGTAGAGAAATATTATTTGGGGATTAATTTTTACCCATTTAGGGGATGTTCGAAACTGACAACTATCAATATCTCTGATTTCGCTTCGTTCAATGCGATATCAAATCTAAATCTTCTTACTGATAGCAATTATGGAACAGCAGAAGAAAAACTCTTGTTTGTTAATGGCTTGACTCCTAATCAAAATATCACAAGTGGATTAACAGAAATCAAGAGTGAAGCCATTCGCTGTTTCAAGAATGTAACAAAACTAAGCATTCCGTCAACAGTAACGAATATTCCCCAAGCACACTTTCGTGATTGTAAATATCTTACAGAAGTCACACTTAACAACAATGGTTATATAGACGGGAATGCATTTGAAAACTGTACTAATTTGACAGATGTTACACTCAACAATAAAGGTTATATAGGCAGTAGTGCATTCGAAAACTGTACTAATTTGACAGAGGTTACGCTCAACAATAAAGGAACCATAGATGCATCTGCATTTAAAAACTGCACATCTCTGACCCGTGTCAATATCGGTACAGGATTGACAGAATTCATATCTGTATTATCGAATATCTTCTATCCATTCTATGGTTGTTCAAAACTAACAACTATAAATGTTTCTGATTTTGCTTCTTTCTATGCCATAAAGAATCTTAGCTATCTTACCAGCAGTAATTATGGCACGGCAGATGAAAAGACATTGTTTATTAACGGTACGCCTTTTAGCTCTACAAGCGAGTTAGAAATCCCTGAAGGTGTGACTTATGTTAATGCAGAAGCTATTAAATATTTCTCGAATGTGACAAAGATAAAGATTCCATCATCTGTTAAGGAGATTAGAGGCGCAAACTTCTCTAAGTGCAAGTATCTCACGGAGATAATAGTGCCATCAACGGTGAATAATGTTGGAGATTTCGCATTCCGTGATTGTACAGGTTTGCGAACCGTCGCACTCAAGAATAAAGGTGATATAGGCGAAGGTGCGTTTGAAGGCTGCACAAGCTTGCAAATTGTCTCTCTCAACAATATTGGTTCTATTATCGGCAATGGTGTGTTTTATAAATGCTCGTCTTTGACCCGTGTTAATGTTGGTGCAGGATTTAAAGGATTTGAAGATATTACAACATCCTCATATTATACGTATGATAAATATTATCCATTCGAAGGCTGTTCAAAACTTAAAAATATCAACATCGTAGATTTTGCTTCTTTCAATGCCATAAAGAATCTTAACTATCTTACCAGTAGTAATTATGGCACGGCAGAGGAAAAGACATTGTTTATTAACGGTACGGCTCATGATGCAAAAAATATATTCTATATCCCAGAAGGTATTACGTATAATGTCCATGCACTTAGATTTTTCTCTAACGTAAAGAAAGTCTGTTTCCCTTCTACGACAACAAAGATTGCAAACTTATATTTTCAGTATGCAACAGACATAATACTTCCAGTAAGTGTAACAAGCGTAGCAGAAGGTGCATTCTATAATTGCCCTGCACTTGAACGTATTGTGTGTCTGTGTCCGGAAAGAGCTCCTTCAACAACAGGTAGCGTTGCAGTAAATCCAAGCAAGATTACACTGAGAGTTCCCTATACCTCATCAGCTACTTTCGTAGCATCAGAAGTATGGAGAGAGTTTAAAATAGAGGAGGGGCCATTGTCTTATAAGACATGTTATATGAAGACTCTTGAGGAACGTGATGTTGATGCTTATATATCAGGCAAGATTGTATTTGTGATGTCTTCAAACCCAGATGTTGTTACGCTGGAAAATGGTGTTCTATCTTCTTGCGACTACAAGTATAAAGGTGATACAACCACTCCTGAAACTGGTTCTAGTATCATAGCTGTGACAGAAAATGCAGACTCTTATTTGCTTACTGTATTTGTTGAGCCAAGAGAAGTGGAACTGACAGACGGTGATGCTTATAAGCTCGTAGAGGATTTCGATGCAGAGAAGATTACATATACTCGCACCTATGCAGAGAAATATGCAAATCATTTCCAGTGTTTCTATATCCCGTTTGATGTAGAGGTGACAGATGAGCTTTTGGAAGACTATACATTCTATAGGCTTTATATGGTTAGCCAGAAGGATGAGAATGGCAATGGTGAGATTGAAGATAATGAGCCATTGGTAATGCTCCTTAACAAGATACCAGCAGGTCAGGTTATGCACGCAAATATGCCATACTATATCAAGCCAAAAGCTGCAAGTACCCTTACTGTAACTGCGAAGAATACTACTCTTCATGCAGCGGAAAAAGTGACGGTATCTTGTTCGACTATGCAAAAAGAGTATTCTTTGACTGGTGTTTATGAGCCAACAAATATCAAGGGATATTACACAATGAGTGCTAAAGGTAATTTTAGTTACTATACCAAAGACACTAATCTCGGTTCTTACCGTTGGTATATGTCCGTTAGAGACCGTATGGCAAGGGGAGAAGAGCATGAAGACTATGCTCGTCCTATCGAGATATTGGTTGACGGTGAGGATGAGACAACAGGTATAGTTGCTCTTGAGGATAAGGCTTCTGCACAGAAGAATGATAAAATCTACACCTTAGACGGCCGTCAGGTAACAGATTTTGAGACTCTCCCAAGTGGTATCTATATTGTCAATGGCAAGAAAATGTATAAAAAGTAAGTCTCCTAATATTCAATTTTTCTTTCTCTTCCCTTCGGGTCGTCGATATCTTTGACGTTCCCGTAAGGGCAAGGGAGAGGTTTAATAAAACAGAAGACATAAAGACGTAATCATAATACAAACAAATGAAAAAGAATTATTACACTCCAGAGGTTAGGTTTCATCAATTAAGGTCAAATGCATCAATGCTTGCAGGCAGTAGTCAGGAAGAATCTAAGCAAGGTGAAAATGATGAGGAACTTTCAAAAGGTTTTGGCTCATTCTATTTCGATGAGGATGAAGACTAAAAACAGAATTTTGCTATAACAATAAATGGAGTCAGACAAATGTCTGGCTCTTTTTTTCGCTGTGATGTATCTTTTGGTATCATGGTAACATGGTAACATATTTTTTACACACACCCTTCGTCCTTGCTATTGAGAGGATTTATGCTTTCGCATACTTTGATGTTTTTATTCAAAGAAATAGTGGAAAATGAAGTTAAAAAGTTGTAATTAGTGCCTTTTAGGACGAATTTTTGCCTTTTTGAGGCATTTTCTTGGCTTTTCCGCTTTTTTTTCTTATTTTTGCACCTTAATAGATGAAAAGACTACTCTTAATATCACTTATAGTTTGTGCTCTTCTTCCAACCTACGGAAAGAAGAAGGAGAAGAAACGTCAGGCGGTGATCCCAAAGCAGGAACAGCGTCTGAATGATAATGACTTGCGCCGATACCAGTATTTCTATCTTGAGGCTATACGTCAGGAGGGATTGGGTAACTTTACGGAAGCCTTTGAGCTTTACCGTCATTGCCTCGAGATTGACTCACTCGCATCAGAGGCACATTTTGCCATCTCCGGTTTTTATTCGCAGATCAACAAGGACACGCTTGCGCTTTACCATCTGAAGAAAGCCAACAGCCTTGAGCCTGAGAATGACGAGTTTGCCGAGCGCCTCGGACAATACTATCTGTCGCAGAACAAGATAGAAGAGGGAACTCGTGTGTATGAACGGCTTGCGGATATGTATCACGACCGTTCCGACTTCCTCGACATACTGACACGCATATACCAGTACAAGAAGGACTATCCGAAGATGCTTGAGACGCTCAACCGCATTGAGGTGGTGGAAGGAGAGAGTGAGAACCTCACCCTCAGTAAGATGCAGGTATATTCAAACATGGGTGACGAGAAAGGGGCGTACGAGGAACTGTTGCGACTGGTGAAGAGGCATCCTAACGACCTTAACTACAAGGTGATGATGGGTAACTGGCTTCTTGCCAACTCAAGGAAGGACGAGGCTCTGAAGGCTTACAAGGCTGTGCTGAAGGAAGAGCCGGGGAATCCGGAGGCTCAGATGTCGCTGATGGACTACTACCGCGCCACGGGAAATGATGAGGAAGCAGACACCCTGCTGTATCAGATACTTGAGAACCCGGAGACAGAGTCACAGACACGCATAAGTCTGATGCGCCAGGTGGTGGCAGACAACGAGCAGGGCGGAGGCGACTCTACCCGCATACTCAATATCTTCTCACGCATACTCTCCCTTCCACAGCAGACGAGCGACATGGCGGAGATGCACGTGGCATACATGAATTTCAAGCACATGCCGACCGACTCTATCCTGTCAGGCTTGAACCGTGTGCTTGCCATCAATCCTGAGAATATAGGGGCACGCCTCCAGAGGCTCGACATAATGTGGAGAGACACCATTGACGAGAAGGTTATTGCCGAATGTGAGAAAGCAATCGACTATACTCCGGAGGAAACGGCACTTTACTACTATCTCGGTCTTGCGAAATATCTGAACAAGGACGATGCCGGTGCCTTGAAGGCTTTGCGCAAGGGCGCTACGACCATCAAGGAAGACACTCCTATGGAGATTTCCTCAAGGATATACATGATTTCGGGCGACATTCTCCACTCCATGAACCTTCCAGAAGAGGCGTACGCTGCATACGACAGTTGTCTGAACATCAATCCTGACGAGATTTCATGTCTTAACAACTATGCGTACTATCTCTCGGAGGAGAACCGCGACCTGAAACGTGCGGAGCAGATGAGCTATAAGACCATCAAGGCAGAACCGGAGAACGTATCTTATCTCGACACCTACGCTTGGATACTGTATATGCAGAAGCGTTATGAGGAGGCTCGTATCTATATTGATCAGGCTCTGAAAAACGACTCTACACAGACTTCAAGCGTGATATTTGAACATGCCGGCGATATTTACATACGACTGGGATTGAAGTCGGATGCCAATAACTACTGGCAGAAAGCCATTGATTCAGGATCAGATAATGCTACTGAGATAAAAAAGAAGATTGCAAGGACAAAGAAGTAAGGATGGCCTCTCCCCCCGCCCTCTCCCGTAGAGAGGGGGCCGGAATGCGAAAAGGTATCAATTACTGGAATACCAAATACTCTGATAATGAATAAACTATTCCATATTCTTTTGGGGATATTCAAATTATCCTATTCAATACTATTCAAATACCCATCAAAGGGGAACTTATTGGGCACTCCGGCTCCCTCCCTACGGGGGAGGGCGGGGGGAGAGGCCGCTTTCCTTTCCTTTATTTTATGCTCCATCCTCTTCGTTTCCTGCGGAACAAAGAAGAATATCGAATCATCAGGCACGAAGAGCATTGACAATACGGCACTAAGGAATACGGAATATGTGCGCAAGGTATATAACAATGCCACAAATGCCAAGAACATAGTTTCAAAGATTGACTTCACAATCGACGCAAAGGGAAAGAACATCTCTGTTGATGGCAGGATATATATGCGTAAGGATGAGGTTATCCGCGTGGTTCTTGCGCCTTTCGGCATTATGGAAGTAGGGCGTGTGGAGTTCACTCCTGACTATGTGCTCGTGGTTGACCGTATGCACAAGCAGTATGTGAAGGCTACATATAACGACCTTTCCTTCCTGAAGAACAACGGACTGAACTTCTATTCCCTTCAGGCACTCTTCTGGAACGAGCTTTTCCTCCCCGGCACAAACCGTCTCACCGACAATATGCTGGATAAGTTTGATTCCGATTTGGCAGCAGGAACACAGAGAAAAGTGAGGACGAAATCGGGTAGCCTTAATTTTGAATGGGACACTACGGTTGCCTCCGGACGTATTGATGCCGCTAACGTGACTTACGGCACAGGTACAGCCAACGCTTCAAGTGCCTCTTGGAAATACGACACATTCTCTGCCTTGGGCTCAAAGACATTCCCTGCCCGACAATCCGTGTCATTCACAGGAAAGACCGGGAAGACGAACTCCACGATAAAAGTGGATATCAGGATGAAGAAACTCACTACTGACTCCAACTGGGAAACACATTCCTCTGTGTCCGACAAATACACAAAGGTAAGTGCGGAGGAAGCGTTGAAGAAAATAATGCAATTCTAAGGCCTCTCCCCCCGCCCTCCCCCGTAGGGAGGGAGCCGGAGTGCGAAAGGCTTACTTATAAAAGAGTAACTAATAAATAAAGAATAATTGTTTCGCCTTTTATCTTATGTCAATAAGGAGAAAAGGTGGTTAATTGTAATAATGAATAAAATATTCAATATTCTCTTGGAAGCATTCCGGCTCCCTCCCTACGGGGGAGGGCGGGGGGAGAGGCCGTTGTTTGTGGTCCTTCTCCTTTTCCTCTCTCTCCTTCTCTTTACCCCTTCCGCTTTCTCTCAATCTAAGCAGAAGAAATCTGTGCAGAAGACAACGGTGACTACGAAGAAGAAGTCGTCGGCAAAGGTCTCTACAAGCAAAAAGACAGGAAAGACATCAGGAAAGGCTGCTACCGCCAAGAAGACATCCACAAAAAAGAATACTGAAGGCAATAGTATAAACAGTCTGAAGAAGCAGCGTGATGAGATAAAGAAGAATATTGCCAAGCAGGAAAAGGCTCTTCGTGCAAACAAGGCTCAGGTGGAGAAGAAACTCAAGGACCTCATGGCTATAAACGGCGAGATGGACCGCCGCCGTCATAGCATTGATTCCATCAATCACGACATACACCTTCTTGACGATGACATCAACATTCTCAACGCACAGCTTAATACCCTCAACGCACAACTTGAGGCACGTAAGGCTCAATATATCAAATCCATGCGCTATATGGCAAAGCGCCGTGGCATACAGAGTCAGATGATGTTCATATTCTCAGGCAATGACTTTAGTCAGATATACCGCCGTATGCGTTTCATGCGTGAGTATGCTGCCTATCAGCGCACTCAGGGTAAGGCTGTTCAGGAACAGCAGCAACGTGTAAACGAGAAGAATGAGCAGTTGAAGGCTGCACGTGGCGTAAAGTCAAATCTTCTTTGGAAAGGTAAGAAAGAACATGCGGCTCTCGCAGGTCAGAAAGAGGAACAGCAAAAAGTTGTTACCTCGCTTCAAAAGCAGCAGAAGACCATACAGAACATTATTGACGAGCAGAAGAAGAAGGATGCCGCCCTTAATGCTAAGATTGACCAGTTGGTTGCAGAGGAAGTAGAGCGTGCGCGTCAGCGTGCCATTGCAGAGGCAAAGAAGAAAGCTGAGGAGGCAGAGGCTGCACGTAAGAAAGCAGAGGCCCTTGCCCGCAAGAAGGCGGAGGCTGAGGCTGCCGAACGTGAGAACCAACGCAGGATTGAGGAGGCAAAGGCTGCCGAACAGAAAGCAAAGGCTGATGCCATTGCAGCACGTAATGCAAGGGCAAGAGCACTTGCTGAACAACGAGCGCGAGAGGCTGAGGCTGCACGTGTTGCTGCCGAGCGTAAGGCTGTTGTTGACAAGGAGCGTGCCAATATGGAGGTTGCTAGGGCCAAGAAGGAGTCGGAGGAGGCTGTGCGCCTGAGTAGTGCCGACCGTCTTGTTAGCGGCGGCTTCGAGGCTAATAAAGGACGTCTGCCTTCACCAGTTGCAGGTGGTAGGATTGTGAGCCATTTCGGACAGCACGGCGTAGAAGGACTTCCGGGCGTGGTGCTCGATAATAAGGGTATCAATATTCTCGGCTCTCAGGGATGTGCAGCACGTGCCATCTATGATGGTGAAGTATCTGCTGTATTCGATGCAGGAGGCACAATGGGCGTACTTGTGCGCCACGGTGCATATATTTCAGTATATTGTAATTTGAAGAGCGTAAGTGTGTCAAAGGGACAGAAGGTTTCTACACGTCAGTCTCTCGGAGTAGTCGGGCGTGACAATATTCTTCAGTTCCAGTTGCGTAAGGAGCGCGACAAGCTTAACCCCGAAGTATGGCTCGCAAGATAAGTCCGATAATGCAGCCTAAAAGCACTCCAAGGGAGTTGCAAAAGAAGTCATAAATATCTCCAGAGCGGCAGGTGGTGAGATAAGCCTGCGCAAGCTCGATGAGACCGCCCATAATAATAGGACATAGGACACCGCCGATAAGCAAAGGGTTCCTCAATCGGCCCCTCATCTGCCCTGCGGGCATCCTCTCCCCAAGGGGCGAGGAAGAAGTTACTATTTCTTGCGCATAACCTTCCTTTGAGGTTTCATTACTAACTTCCCCCCTCGCCCCCTGGGGAGAGGGTGTCACATAGTGACGGGTGAGGGGCTGTTTATGCCTTCTGACATACTCAAACCAAATCACAGAGGTGAGCGAGCCATACATCACGAAATGAGTCCACTTATCAATAAGGTTCACATCGCTGAGCGGAGTCTCAGGAATTGGAATAAGACACACCACCCAAATAGCCACAATTAATAGTGATGAGAGAGGATAATTCTTTATTTTTTTTGCTATGAACATAATCTTTTACCTAAATCTGATGCAAAAGTAAACAATTTTTTTTAACTTTGCAAGCAATTAGCGGTTAGAGTTTAGTGTTTAGAGGTTAGAGCAACCCTCTAAATCCCCCTGCATAGGGTGACTTTGGGGTGTTGACGGCAAACTCTGAGCTTTAAGCCCATACACACTCCATGTTAATTTTTTAATTGTTAATTAAAACCATGCAAAGAGTCGGCTTCGGTAGTAAAATCGGTATCATTCTCGCAACAGCAGGGTCTGCTGTGGGATTAGGTAATATTTGGCGATTCCCAACTATGGCGGGACAGGATGGTGGTTCTGCTTTCATAATCCTTTATCTCGTATGCACCCTGATGCTCGGCATACCGGGTATGATAGCAGAGTTCATAGTTGGTCGTCATGGTGCTTCCAATGCCCTTCGTGCCTACTCGCACATCACAGGCCAGAAGTGGTGGGGCTTCGTAGGGGCAATGGGTGTGCTGTGCTCTTCCATGATTCTCGGCTTCTATTCCGTCGTTGCGGGATGGTGTGTGTATTACCTCTTTGCAAGCATAGCAGGACAAGTGCTTGGCGATGCACAGTATGTTAGCGATTTCTTCACAAACCTATGCTCTGACCCGATGAAACCGGCAATTATGTCGGTTGTATTCATCGTTCTAACGCATCTTGTGGTGGTACGTGGAGTGAAAGGGGGAATAGAGAAGGCAGCCAATATACTCATGCCGATGCTCTTCGTGCTGCTCATCATCCTCGTCATTGCAAGCTGCACACTACCCGGAGCAATGAAGGGTGTGGAGTTTCTTCTGAAGCCCGATTTCTCGAAGGTGACAAGTAGGGTGGTGCTCGATGCTATGGGACAGGCATTCTTCTCCCTGAGTCTCGGAACAGCTTGTCTCTGCACCTATGCAAGCTACTTCACACGTCAGACAAATCTCGTAAGCTCTGCTGCACAGATAGCATTTATTGATATATTCATTGCCGTACTCTCAGGTCTGATGATATTCCCGGCAGCTTTCTCTGTTGGTGTCAATCCTGATAGCGGTCCTTCTCTCATTTTCATCACTTTGCCAAACGTGTTTCAACAGGCATTCGGGAGCATGCCGATAGTGGGTTACATCATCGGAATTCTCTTCTATGCACTCCTTGCCCTTGCTGCCCTCACATCCACAATCTCCATGCACGAGATTGGTACGGCATTCCTTTCTGAAGAGGTACACATGACACGTAAGCAAGGCTCAATAGCAATCACCATCCTATGCAGTATCTTCGGTGTTCTCTGCTCATGGTCACTCGGTGCTATGCCAGAGTTAGCCGTGGCAGGAAAGAGCCTCTTCGACTGCTTCGACTTCCTTACCGGACAGATAATGCTTCCTATAGGTGGATTCCTTACCGCAATGATTGTAGGTTGGATAGTTCCGGTGAACGTTATCCGCGATGAATTCACGAATTATGACACGGTTTGTACCAACCTCTTCCCCCTGTTCATCTGGACAATACGAATTATCTGCCCTGTAGGAATAGTGATTATTTTCCTGAATCAATTTGGGGTGATCTAATTTACTATTTGACTATTGACTATTTACTATTTATTTACTATTGGATGATGTACTATTTTCTTCCCCACATAGCAGAATAGTAAATATTTAATAGAAAATAGTACATAAATAGTAAATAGTAAATCTGTAAATAGTAAATATAAAACGATGTCTCGATTCAGTAAATCCGACAAAGATGCCATAATCATACTGCTTGTCGTCATCATCATTTGTTTGGCGGCATTACCGTTATTAAGGAGTTCGGAAGACAAAGTGAAGTCTCCTGACAAGTCGGAGTATGCCAATAAGCCAAGACAATACACACGCAAACAGCAGCCATACTATAAAGTTCCGGAAAAGCAATACGAACTCTTCAATTTCGACCCAAATACCGCTGACAGCACCGAATTACTCCGTCTCGGCTTGCAGCCCTGGCAGGTGCGCAACATATACAAATACCGCGCAGCAGGTGGCCGATATAACAAACCAACCGACTTTGCACGTCTCTATGGTCTTACCCTGAAGCAATACAAGCGCTTGGAGCCTTATATCAAGATAGAGAAAGAGGTAATGGCAGCTGATGTGTATAAAAAATCTGACGATGAAAAGCCGATAAAGAAAGATACTGCCCTTATCGCCTATCCTGTCAAGATAAGTGAAGGAGAGCATATCAATATAAACATCGCAGATACTAACGAACTTAAGCGAATACCCGGCATAGGCTCATACTATGCAAGGCGAATCGTTTCATTCCGACAGCGATTAGGCGGAATAGCCAACGTACACCAACTGTTGGAGATACAGGGTTTCCCGGAATCATCGCTGAAATATATGAGCGTAGGTGAATCCGCCAATAACCGAAACCTACCGCCCATCACCCGAATCAGAATCAACCATCTGGATGTAAACGCCCTCTCCCGCCACCCTTACATTAGATACATACAGGCGAAGGAGATTATGAATCATCGCCGTCTTCGCGGTCCTATAAAAAAAGCAGACGACCTTCGCCGCCTGCCTTCATTTACCGATAAAGAGGTTGAGAGGGTAAAGCCGTATATAGATTTTGAGTAAATAACGCCCCCCTCCTACTGACACATACTCCGATATTATCAACATCGGACTTCCCCCGAGGGGGAGAGTTCTTAGATAGTACTAAGCCTCAAAGGATAGCTTTGATATATAAACTCCCCTCCCCGCTCGGGGGAAGGGAGTTTATTTGTATTGTTCGCTATATTGTTTCAAACGAAAACGCCTTTCGTAGAAAAGTGTAACTACTCCCCCTGGAGGGGGTGAGGGGGGTGGAGCCTTCCCTTGGGGAAGGACGGGTTAGGCTGTAGGGGGGCTCCTTATATCTCCTTAAACACCTCCTCAATCATCACGAGCATACCATTGATATGCTGGAGAAGGGCGTTCTTTGTCTTAGGAGTGATGATAGTAGGCTCTTCCACGTAGCTGTTTCTGAGGTTTGCGTAAGCCTCCTCGAAGTTAGCGAAAGGCACTACGCCGTCAGGATTTGAGTGGATGAGCTTCAGACGATACTTAGGCATCCAACCCTTGCAGAGATTCTGACGATCCATAACCATAAGCAGACGGTCAAGGTGTTCTGGATGTGCGTTGAGATAGTTGAAGTTAAGAATCTGGTCAAGAGAAGCACCATTCCACTTTATAATCATATCGGCAACATTCTCCTTATTCTGACGGATAGCCTGTGGCACACCAGTCTTCAAAGCCCATGCTGTGAAGAAATCCTCATAGTTGATACCTGCCATGTCAGCAGGATAGCTGTTGAACATACTGTTGATAACAGTAGGGATAACAGAACCCAGTGCCATGTCCTTACCATTTTCAAGGTCGCTGAGATATGTCTCGAAGGTAAGACGAAGATCGTAAGGACCGTCACCGCAATACACCTTCTGCAAGTGCAAGCGACTCTGGGTATAGGCATCCAACTGCTGAACTCTTCTCAAAGAAGCCAATGAAACGGCACCACCCTGAGAGTAGCCAAGGATATATGTCTTGTAGTTGCTGTCGAGTGAGATATTCTTCTGCTTAGCATAGTCAAGAAGAGTGAGAAGAGCATCCACACTTGTTCGGCCGTGTACCTCAGAATTAAGGTAGAGGTCAGGATGGTTAGAAGAAGAACCAAGACCGATGTAATCAGGAAGAATACACAGAGAACCAGTAGCCGCCATCACAGACTCAACAGATGTATAGTTGGATGGAATCATCATAGCACCAATCTGAGTACCATGATTGATAAGCATCACGTTCTTTATCTTCTTGAACAGAGGATAGACGATAAGCGCAGAAGCCGTAACAGGCTTGTTAGCCTCGTCGAGAGTCTGGTAGGTCACATGAACAGTCTTGTAGATAGCTGGCACAAGACCACGTGTAGTATTCACATTCTCAAGCTTGGCAAACGACTCCTTGAAAGAGGCGTTAAGCTCAGAGAGCTGAGAAGCGTCAGCCTTGTCAGCAATACCTATAACGGCATCATTGAAGAACTGCTCTTCTGAAACCTCATTCTCATCAATTACAGAGAACTCGTGTGAAACAACTGTCTGCTGAGTTGTAGCAACAGACTCCTGCTGGATATCCTCACTTGAACAAGAAGCGAACAATCCAACCATGAAAGCGCATACGATTAATGCATTTTTCTTCATAAAACAGTTTTTATTAAGTTATATAAGATGTTTGTACTTTTTCGAGTAGTCAAATGCGATGCAAAGGTAATGCATTTTTCATACACTCTTATGTAATTTTTCGTCAATTTTCTGTATTTTTTCGTCAAAATCAGTGAAAAGGTACAATAATATTCTAATCCCCTTCATCCCCCCATAGTGTGTGTGTAAGAAATGTTTGACTATTTGACCTAAAAACAGAAGCGAAGTTAATATACACTTAGTTTGTACATTCCAAGACAAAAAGACGAAAGCTTCTTTGGTGTAATAGTCGGTGTAATACTTTTTGAAAAAAGTTTTCAACGCCAAGTATTACACCTTTGGCGTTTTAGCGCTCTAAACAATTGTATATCAATCTGTTTGCTTTGGTGTAATACCCTCAAAAGTATTCACCAGTATTACATCAAATCGCCCGAAAAGTGTAATACTTTCAATGGTATTACACCGCATCTAACACGCTGATAATCAATAAAAATATTACACATAACAGCAAAAGGTGTAATGCCCCTCTAAAAACTTTTTGTTTTTTTCTTTTCAAGAGATATTACACCAATTCCGAAAGACCCTTATAACATCCTTCGTTCTGCCTTCGTTGTAGCTCCGTTCCAAGTCCGTTTCAGGTCCGTTCCAAGTCCGTTCCTGGGAATGGGCGAAAAATGGGACTTACATAGGACTTACAAGGGAGGAAGAAGGGAGTTGCTTGGGAATCATATTTAACGTGAGTTCGACGAAAAAAAGGACGCACTTTGTTGTCTGTAAAAAAGCGATAGCAATTTGTGCGAAAGGAATGTCAATTATTCGTATGAAAAAGGAAACTTGGAAATTCATTCTTCAGACGTCTGCAGCTGTGCTAATAGCCATAGCGACTACCCTCGGCGTGACATTCTGTTTAGGTGTATAAAAAAATGAATCCTCCATAACGACTATGGAGGATTCATCTTTTAGGCACGCTAACTTAACTTAAACTCGAATATTTTCATCGAATTGATGTTGTGTTATGATTTTGTACTCATCATAGCGGTATGATTCTTCCTTGCTGAAACTATGCGATCCATATTAATAATCATTTTGTTGCGGGCCGTGAGGTCGAAAATCTCTTCGAATTTCTTGTATTGCTTATCGCTTAGAATCTGTTTCATCTGCTTCTTGTGGCGATCCACGATTTTGTGAGCAGATCTGAATCCCATACCTCTGCCTCTCTGTTGAGAAAGGTTTTCCATTGCATCGTTAAACTCTGCCATTGAAACCTTGACTGTCTCCATCTGGTTCTTGTCCAGTTCCAGATAGCAACTTATTCTCTTGAAGAACACTGATGAGTCATTACTCTTTGCATTTACATTCATTGTCATTGCAAACATTACCACGATGGCGAAAACAATCTTTTTCATATCTTTTTCCTTTTTTAAATGGTTATACAATATTTTGTTTCTGATTTCTGATGCAAAGGTATGAAGAAATGGGCTATACTCAAAATATCTTTCGACGTTTACCCCCATGTCTTTCGACATTTCCCCAATGGCATACTATATTTCCCCCTAAAAACTTCTTCTTTTAGATGAACGACATGAATTTAGAACAACTCCGCAAAAAGGAATTTGCTAGTAATGCAATAAAAGATATGCCCCTCGCTATCACATAGCAAGAGGCATTTTGGACAAATGGTCAAATAGTCAAACACTTTTTAAGAGACACCCTTATATGAATTGAAAGTTGACTTTTTAGCTTCTGCGAAAAATCCGTAACTCGTAGATTCTCACAGTATCTCCCTCGCTATCCATGCACAGGCCTCGGCATCGGCAAGGGCGTGGTGGTGGTTCTCCAAACAATAACCACACTCGGCGGCAACGGTGTGTAACTGGTGGTTTGGCAAGTAGCGGAACGCACGACGGGAGGCACATAGCGTGTCGTAGAACTCATAATCGGGGTAGTCCATGCGATAGACACGGAAGACGGCTTTCAGGCAGCCCTCGTCAAAGGGCTTGTTATGAGCTACGAGGGGCAGTCCTTCTATCAAAGGCTCTATCTTCTCCCATACTTTCGGGAAGACAGGGGCATCTTCAGTATCCTCACGGCATAGTCCATGCACTTGTGAACACCAATAGTTGTAATAGTTCGGCTCCGGCTGAATGAGTGAATAGAACGTATCTACTATCTCGCCGTTGCGTACTATGACTATTCCCACGGAACATACCGAGGAACGCTCATTATTCGCCGTCTCAAAGTCTATTGCTGCAAAATCTCGCATTTTTTTTAGAATTGAAAATTATTGTTCGCTTAGGCTCATCAAGCTGAAGCAAGTTCTTCTTTACTTTGGATTTGTTACAAAGACAGGAAAAAGTTTGGTGAAAAGCATAGTATAATCTCACCTGCGAATCAACGGCTTTCCGCTTTCTATCCTCACGGCTATGGAGTCGGATTTCAGGGTGCCGTCGCTATGGAAGGTGAGGCGGGCTATCATAGATTCTTTTGCCTTGGGGACTTTCTGGTCGAAGACAAAGTTACCGATGCTGTAATAGACTGGCATCTTACCTATGGTGTCTATTGGCTGGAGGATGTGGGGATGATGCCCGATGACGGCAGATACTCCTGCCTCGGATAGTCTGTGGGCAAGGGCACGCTGGCGAATGCCGGGGTAGGGCTGAAACTCCACACCCCAATGCAAGACTACGACGATGTGCGTGTCGGGATTATTATGGTGGAAATCCCCGATTTCATCGAGCAATTCATTCTCAGTAGGTTGGGCAATGCCAGGTTTGTCGTCGATACGGCACCAGTTCTCTATTGTTAGTGTTGTGGCATTGAAGACCGCTACTCTGATACCGTCTTTCTCGATAAGTACAGGCTTCATCTGTTCCTTGAAGTTGCAGCCATAGCCTAATGGCATGATACCTGCATCGGTTAGATGCTGTGCCGTGGCTTGAAGTCCCCGGCGTCCTTGATCATTGGTATGGTTGTTTGCCATCGCAGCATGCGTAATGCCAGCCTTTCTCAAGTCCTTTGCCCAACGGGCATCAGCACGGAAGATATACTTCTTGTTTACGGATGATATGGTGTCGGTAAGGGGACATTCAAGGTTTACTATCACCGCATCAGCCTCGCGGAATATAGGCGTTACTTCCTCGAAGAGATAGCTGATACCCCTATGCTCAGCCACACGGCGAACCCCACGGTCAAGGAGAACATCGCCGGTGAAGAGTATAGTGAGGGAAGCCCCCCCAGCCCCCGAGGGGGAGACTGGGTGATGGGGAGGAGGTGAGCATGAGGCAAAGGAAATGAATAATGAAAAGTGAAAAACGAATAACTTCATCACCTTAGCCACCATCGCCCAACACCTATCACCTATCAGCCAAGATCTAGCATCCTGCACTATAGAAAACCTCCTCATTATGCTTTTGTTTTTTGTCGAGGATAAGAGGCTGCATCCACAACGGGCGTGCCGGTACATCATCCTTTTCAAGCCTATTTTGCCATTCCTTATCAGTATAACGCTGGTTTAACGGATTTACAAACTCATAATAGCTGAATGTAGCACCCCTTGTAAGGAAGATCTTACCGTCGATTACCACAGTAACGTAAATGATATCCGCATTACCAGTAGCCTCAGAAAGTATTCCGCTCTTTTTGCAACCAAGCACATTACGGGTAAACACATCGGCAACAAGTGCCACGGAACGATCCTCACCCTTCACTTCATCCCAGCGACCAAGTTCTGAATCTGGCTCTATGACACTCAGCGTGAACCATTCAAGAGAGCTTCCCATGTGTCTGATTTCTCCATATTCCTCCTCGCTGAGCATCTTGCCTTCAAGTTCCTTCTTTGAAACCTTTATGCAGAAATCCATATAGTCCTCAAGGGTAGAGGTACGACTTTGCAGAGCCTCGGTCATAAATCCGTTCTTTGTCAGAAGCGTCTTTGTCAAGTCAAGCATATCCTTCATCTTCTGCCAGAAATCAAGGTTTGGCTCCACATATCCCATACGGATAGGCTCAGGGAAATCGCCACCGCCACCGCACTCTGCGCAGATAGGCTGTTCGGCATAGAGAATAGCATCATGTTTCAGTTCTGCCCATGAGGCAAGTGCCGTGTTGAGGTTCTTGCGCTGCCATGAGTCTGTCTTCATATAGTCGGGATAGTCCTTGTTTGGTTTCTGGAGCTGCACGAGGCATTGCATCCATTTATTATACATTGATTTGTCCCAATCGGCAAATTTCGACATCTTCGCTTTCATCTTCTTCATCTCGTCGGCATAGCCCTTCCAGTTGTCGGCATCCTGATAGTACTCGGCATTGAGTCTGTCGGCAGCATCAACACCGAAGGCAGAGAATACGTGGAGTCCGCGAGGGAATGGCACCTTGGAATTCGCCTTTTCATCGAACATACGGCTGAGCACATATCCGTCAGGAGTATATCTCTGTGGCATGAAATTCATCTTGTTTTCACAATCCTTTGATGGATTCTTCTCGTTCTTCTCTGGAATCTTCGAGGTGATGCGATTGCGGGTCTTGAACAGGGAGACAAGCTTTGTATTGATTTCCTTCTGGGTAGAGGCATCCACCACCTTGTCAAGTGTCATAATCTTCTTGGCGGTAAGATAGTCTGCCACATCAACCACGGCTACGTTATCAGGCTCTCCCATAAGAAAGTCAAGGGTCTTATACACACCAAGTCCCTCCTTTGCCACGTTCTTATCGATATTGTTAAGCAGATATGCCATCATAGCAGCTTGCTTCACAGCCTGTTTCTGTTCGCTGCAGAAAGTGAAGGTCTGCAACCACATCATAGCCCTGAAATATCTCTCAGACTGCTGATTGCGGGTATAGTGACCGCGAGGCTTGAATAGGTCGTAGCTGAAAAGAATCTCCTTGCCCATCATAGGAGACATAGTTGCCGTGTAGCCGAACACATTGGAAATTTCCTGCTCTGCCTTATCCTTATATGATGCAGGAACATCAAGTTTCTCACCGGTAAGAAGCTCGTTTGCCACAGCAAAATAAGCGGCATTGAACTCTGCCAAATCCTTTATCTCTGCATCGGAAGAGTTTGCTGCTATTTCCATTGCTTTCTTATACATAGCCGTGTTCAACGCACTCATACGAGGCACGAAGCAATGTTTCTCAAGCGATTTTAGCACATACGAGAAATACATGTGATATGCTTGAAGGAACACATCGGTGGTGATATAGCTTGGCATCATGTCATACTCATTCTGCTCATATATATTGAAAAGCTGCTCATTCTTCGTTGGGATGACGGCAAAGTTATGATGTGCCAGATGACTAAGAAACGGCTTATCCACCTCCTCCATCTGGAACATATTAACCGTCATGGCAGGATTGGCGAGCTTGAGGCCGTCAACATCCGTTATCTGCAACTCCTTCAACTCTTTGATACGCGCATCAATACGCATGATAAAGCCTTTCTCCTCCTTGGAGATGCCAGCCTTATTGAAGTCTATCAGCGCGTCGTAGTCGTGCTTTTCCAGATAGTCGTAGCAACGGTCTAGATACCACTTTGTCTTTCGGGTATAGAAGGTGTTGAGGTCTTCTTCCATAAACCATACTCCCTTGAGAGCATAGGGATAGTGACGGAGTATGCGCAGCTCCATCAGCGTCATGTCGCTTATGTCCATGTTCAGGTCGATCTCCCTTGGCAAGAGACTGTCGGTTACAAGGAATGAATGTGGATTGAACTCAACATTGATAAGTTCTGCCGCCTCTTCTGGCGAACCCTTACGCACCTCGGTGCATGACATCATCAATAGTATAGATGACGCAAAGAGAAATAGTTTTTTCATATTTTGTGTTTATTATAGTTTAGCGTTTAGGGGTTAGTGTTGTGAGCCATCCTTTGGTATTTCAACCCAAACCCTTTCAACTGATATAATACCTCGATGGTATCGCCATTGTCTCGGTGCTCCCAGGTATGCACAAGATTAGGTATTGTATCTGTCTCTACCTTAAAGTCTATAAGTGGACATCCTACCCTTGAACCTAACCATAGAGGACGGATGAACCGACCTTTGTATAGATGGAAGATAAATAGTCTCTTGTCTTTCTCCGGATGGTATCGTGTAGCCTTGATAGTGCCTACGAGCACTTCTGGGATGCTATCGCCTGTCATATCGCCACATGTGAAGCGATATACAGGATAGTCCAATGCCCACGAATCCACCACACTATCACCCCTGAGATGCTCTATACGGTTAGTAGAATCCGTGACAGAAACAAGTCTGAGAATGCCCTCACCCATAGCACAACGATACTGGCATGTAACAGAATCTATCTGCATCATGCTATACTCGCGCGTTACCTCTTTCTGCTTCTGCCCACAACATATTAGGGTACATAGCAAATATACCGTTATTATCGTCTTAGCTATCAGGCGCATTACCTTTGTCTTATCCGCAATATGTCTGCTTGAACCATAGTCTGTAAAGTGGATCAACAAATACGAGTTTTCCGCCTTGTTTTTCCAAGATGTCGAGTTTGACAAGCACACCCTTGTTTCTGGTAATTGTTTGTGGACCTCCGAGATTGAAACGCTTTACCACTTCATTGGAGTTGAGACGTTGCTCTCCAGCAACAATGGCGCGAAGCATAGCAATCTGTGAGAGGGCGAGTTTGTCGGTTTCCGACTCAAACACAGGCATATTAGTATCAATAACGCTTTGTAACTGCTGGTTGAAAAT
Source organism: uncultured Prevotellaceae bacterium (assembly GCA_902779665.1). Lineage (GTDB taxonomy): Bacteria > Bacteroidota > Bacteroidia > Bacteroidales > Bacteroidaceae > Prevotella. The sequence continues at coordinate 21,115 of CACZCN010000018.1, forward strand.
CTCTTCCGTAACAGTAGTCTCGGTATCTGCCCAAACGAAGAAACTAAGTTGCTGAACGTACCAGGAATGATTCTCCATAGAGTCACAAATCCTTGTAGCCAGTTCCTTTGATATTTCCTTGCCTGTTCTCTTGAAGGTGTTTACGATATACTCAACCCAATATTCGGTTAGGATTTTCTTTAGATACAAAGTCTGCCCGAAGCGATAGAACGGTTTATTGGAATTGGTGAATATATCCATCAGCATGTGGCGCTTACTGCCATACAAACAATAAGTTACATCCTGCTGATGCTGCCATACTGAGCGAAGCATTCCTTCCATCTTAGGCCATTCTGGAAAATCGGCAAGTCTTTGAAACTCATCTATGCACATAATGATGTGTAAGCCTTTCTGCTCAGCTATCACTTGTGGCAGGTTCAGAAGTTCCTCAACGCTCTTGGGGTTTTCTTTCTGTCTTAAATCTACTTCTACCTCGACAAAAGGCCCTTTGATCTTAAAGCTTGCACTGAAGTTCTGGAGGTATCTTTTTATATACTCCAGTCCCTTGTCAAGAGTTGTGGCAACGCTGTTTACAACAGCTGAGGCGAATGCATTGTAGAAGTCGGTCTCGCTGTTGAGTCTGAAAGCATCGATGAAACAGGCAACGATCTTGCTGTCCTCTGCCTGCATCTCCTTCATTGTAGCTTTGACAAGTGATGATTTTCCCCATCTTCTAGGTGAAATCAGCGTTACATTAATGCCATTGCCAAGAAATGTCTTGAGCTGTTTACGATCCTCTATTCTGTCGATAAAGTTTTCGTTTTCAGCCAATTCTCCGTAGATAAATGGTCTTTTCATAAGCGGAATGGTTTTGTTTTGTGGGCAAAGATACATAATTATAAGCACACTTGATATAAGAGTTCTTATAATTTTTGTTAATTTAACGTTCTACGCTTCAAATATGATAAATAAAATCGCCTTTATCTCACTCCATAACTTCAAAAAAGATGAAAGTTGGTAATGAAACAAAGGCGAGAGTCGAAATTACAGGTATCAATCTACCTCATAAACGAATTACCACGGCGCACATTCGTGCACCATTTGTTCATCGTGACCTTATCACGAAGAAATTGCTGTGCTTTCCAGATGCTGAGGGGTTTAGACTCAGTCTGTTCTTTTTGTGTATTGTTAAGGTCTTTCATACTAGAATAGTTTATTAGTCATTGGCAAAAATATGAAATAAAATCCATATTAACGAGAAAAAACTCAACAAACGTTCAAAGTTTCCGTTTATTTGCTAAATTCTGCAATGTGTACTTAACATTCTGTGCACCTTAGTGTATATAATAGCAGAAAGTTGAAAGTAGAGGCGTTGAGCCTGCAACTTTCAACTTATCTGGTATCAGTTGGATTAATTTTCACAAGTTATCGCAACTGAGTTTTAGTAAACAAGAAAATTATTTAAAAGCTTAGAAATTATCGTACTAATGTGGACGTCTTGATGGAATCAACCTTTGAAGAATCTGCCATCGCTACGCTGTTGGCTGTGTTGATTGTGATTGAATCCTTTGTGTGTGAAGCAGCGAACTGCTGTGCGTCCTGAAGAGCCTCGCGCTGGTATGGCATCTGTGCAGCGAGTCCGAGAGATAGGATGATACCTACTACTGCGGCAGCCTTGTAGAGAGGGCGGAGGCGACTTTGCATGGTTATTGTGCGCGCCTTTACATGCTTTGGCTCATCATCGATGAGAGCAAGCATACGCTCGTCGAAATCAGAGCTGAGGTGTGCTTCTTCCATGCCAGACTGCTCATACATGAACAAGTCGCGATAAGGCAACAGAGTCACTGGCACGTCCTTCTGAGAGAAGAATGTGCGCAAGATACGTTCCTCTTCCAAAGAGGTCTCGCACTTGAAGTAGCGCTCTAAGAGTTGTTCAATGTATTTATAGTCCATTTTTTATATTTTTAGCGGCTCTAAGCCACTTATTTGTTTTGTAGTGAATCGTATGTTTTCTTGATGAACTGTCGGGCTCGGAAGATGTTTATCTTCACCTGATCTTCGCTTATCTGCATGATAGCGGCGATTTCCTTGTACGACTTATCCTCGAAATCTCGCAGTTGCATTGCTGTACGCTGTTTCTCGGGAAGAGAGTTCATCAAATCGCGAACCATTGCGATGCGCTCCTTTTCCATCATCTGCTCATACGGAGTATGGGTCGTGGGTGTCAGGTGGTGGGTATTGGATGATAGAGGTTCGTCCAAAGAAACTGTGCGGTGAATGTCCTGTTTCCTAAGAACATCAAGTGCCATGTTTCGCGCTATTGTCAACGCCCAGCCTTCGAGGGATTCTATCTCGTCCCATTGATCGCGTCGGTTCCAGATCTTTATCAGTGACTCCTGCACGACATCCTCTGCATCCTGCTGGTTGAGCGTGATGCGGAAGGCAAGCCTGAAGAGCTTGTCTTTCATTGGAAGTACGTCGGTCTTGAAACTGATATTCTTCATCTGTGCTCTGTTTTGAAGACTATAATAAAAGGGCAAAAGTTACATTTGCCCTTTATTTTTTAACTTATTTTTACACTTCTACTACAAAAACTCTAATAAAAAGACTTTAGCCTTTCGACTTTTGCCCTTTGACTTTCGCCTTTCTACTTTATACTTTCTACTTTCGCCCTTAGCCCTTACTTGCTTATGATAGTGCCATGATTGCCGTCAATGGCTGTGGCGAGGGTGATGATAACCCTTGAAACGCCTGCATCGACTGCTGCGAGGGCATTCTCTATCTTTGGCAGCATACCACCTGAGATTGTTCCGTCGGCCTTATAGCGCTCGAAGTCTGCGTGGTTGATGGTCGGAATTACGCTGTCATCATCATCTGGATTGCTGAGTACACCTTTCTTCTCAAAAGAGTAGATGAGAGTTACCTCATAACCTTCAGCTGCAAGAGCCTTGGCTGTCTCAGAAGCCATAGTATCGGCATTGGTGTTGAGGATATTTCCCTTTCCATCGTGAGTGAGAGGAGCGATAACTGGTACAACGCCTTGCTGTATGAGGCTTGCGAGTGCCTTGCCGTCTGCACGATCCACATCTCCTACAAAACCGAAGTCAACCATCTTCTCCTTGCCCTCAACTTCCATCTTCTTCAAAGGGCGCTTGTGAGAACGTATAACATCCATATCTGCGCCTGTGAGACCAATGGCATTGACATTATTTGCCTGAAGCTTGGCTACAAGGTTCTTGTTTACAAGTCCGCCATAAACCATTGTTACAACCTCAAGCATCTGGGCATCGGTAACGCGGCGACCGCCTACCATAACGCTCTCTATGCCGAGAGAGGCTGCTACCTTAGTGGCACGGCGACCACCTCCATGTACGAGAATCTTTGGACCTTCAATCTTACTGAAGTTATCGAGAAGAGCATCAAGTTGAGCAGCATCCTCAACAACAGCACCTCCTACCTTTACTATAGTGATTTTCTTCATTTTCTTTCTTTTTGCCCTGTGAAAAACTATTCAAGATATGTATAGCCGTAAAGGCCTGCACGATAGTTAGAGATAAATTCCTTACCCTCTTCGAGCGTAATCTTACCTTCCTTAACTGACTTTGCCACCCAGATCTCAAGACGGCGCACAAGGTTCTTTGGTGAATACTGCACGTATTCAAGCACATCGGCAACGGTCTCGCCATCTATTGTCTTGTCTATGTGATAGCCATTGTCGTCAACAGAGATATGAACGGCGTTGGTATCTCCGAAGAGATTGTGCATATTACCGAGAATCTCCTGATATGCCCCGACGAGGAACACACCTATATAATAATGCTCACCTTGCTTTATCGGATGCAAAGGAATATAACTTGTCTGCTGACCGCCATTTACATAAGTAGCCACCTTACCGTCAGAGTCGCAGGTGATATCCTGAATCTGTGCCGAGCGTGTTGGCTGCTCGTCAAGGCGCTGAATAGGCATGATAGGGAAGAGCTGGTCTATGCCCCATGAGTCAGGCATACTCTGGAAGAGAGAGAAGTTACAGAAATACTTGTCTGCCATCTGCTTGTCAAGACTGCGAAGCTCATCAGGTACGTGCTTCTGATGATGTGCAAGTTCTGAAACCTCGTGTGTTATAGCCCAGTAGAGAGACTCAATCTGCGCACGTGTCTTAAGGTCGATGATACCATGACGGAAAAGGTCAAGAGCCTCCTCGCGTATATCCTCGGCATCATGCCAGTCCTCGAGCATGGAACGGGTAGATAGTTTGTCCCATATCTCCGTGAGGTCGTGAACAAGCTGATGGTCATTCTCGTTAGGCTGGAAATCCTCTGGCATCTGAGGGGCACTCACGCTTTCAAGCACATCAAGAATAAGAACGGAATGATGTGCGGCAAGAGATCGTCCACCCTCTGATATAAGGGTAGGGTGAGGGATGTCATTCTTGTCGGCTGCATCAACGAAGGTATATACGCAGTCGTTCACATACTCCTGTATTGAGTAGTTTACAGATGACTCTGAGTTGCTTGAACGTGTACCGTCATAGTCAACGCCAAGTCCGCCACCGCAATCCACGAACTCAATGCCGAAGCCCATCTGATGCAACTGCACGTAGTACTGGGCTGCCTCACGAAGAGCCGTTGAGATACGGCGTATCTTGGTAATCTGCGAACCGATATGGAAATGGATGAGCTTCAGACAGTCGCGAAGTCCCATCTTGTCAAGCATCTCAAGTGCGAGAAGAAGCTCTGATGAGTTAAGACCGAACTTAGAGGCATCACCACCGCTCTCCTGCCACTTACCTGCACCTGAAGAAGCGAGTTTGATACGTATTCCGAGGTTCGGACGCACATTAAGCTTGGCTGCTGTCTCTGCTATGATACGAAGCTCCGGCAGCTTTTCTATGACAAGGAACAGACGCTTGCCCATCTTCTGAGCAAGCAAAGCCATCTCGATGAAGTTCTGGTCCTTGTGACCGTTACAGATCACGATAGAGTCAGAATCCATGTGCTGTGCAAGAACGGCATGAAGCTCAGGCTTTGAACCGGCTTCAAGTCCGATGTTGTACTTTGCACCATGCGAGATAATCTCCTCAATGACAGGGCGCATCTGGTTCACCTTGATAGGGAACACGATATAGTGGTCACCCTTGAAGTTATACTCCTTGGTGGCCTTCTCGAAACATGCTGCCGTTGACTGGATACGAGTATCGAGGATGTCAGGGAAACGCAGCAGCAGAGGTGCGGAAATATGGGCAGCAGCCAGTTCATCGACCACTTCCTTCAAATCCACCTGGACGTTATTCTTCTTTGGTGTGACATATACATGACCTTTTTCGTTCACACCGAAGAAGTTAACACCCCAACCTTTGATGTTGTAGATCTCCTTAGAGTCTTCTATCGTCCATTTCTTCATTTCAGTCCAATTAATTCTTTTGCTTTTTCAACAGAGATAGATATCTTTTCCGGACTCTCCATGAGGGTTACATCCAGAATATGCTTAGCCTTCATATAGAACTGCTCACGATATGCAAGCTGCTCCTTTATAAAGGCGAGGAGTTCATCCTTTGTTTTGTTTACTATGAGAGGGCGCACCGACCTGCCCATCTGCAAATGTGCGTAGAGCACTTCCGGGGTTGCCTTTAGATAGATTACATCGGAGTTTTCGTTCATGTAATCCATATTGTCAAAGAAACATGGAGTACCGCCACCGCAACTGATTACTACATCTTCAAACTCTGCCACCTCATGAAGCATGTTCCGCTCTATTATGCGGAAACCTTCCTCTCCGCGCTCTTCGAAGATCTGTGATATCTTCTTGCGCATACGGCTCTCAATATACCAGTCGAGGTCATAGAATGGAAGTCCGAGATCCTTGGCAAGCTGCTTGCCGACGGTGGTCTTTCCCGCCCCCATATATCCGATAAGGATTATTCGCTTCATTTCTTGGCTTTTACAGGAGTGTTTACTATTTCCATGCACTCTTCGTATGAAAGTTCGGCAGCACGCTCATGCATAGCCTTTGGCATACGGTAGTTCTTGCCCTTGTAGCAGATGTAAGGACCATAGCGGCCGTTCATCACCTCAAGTTCTGCATCTTCCTCGAAGCTCTTCACATGGCGCTGCTTCTCCTGGTCACGACTCTTCTCGATAAGATCAATAGCCTCCTCGCGTGTAATGCTGAGAGGGTCAATGTCCTTAGGGATTGAAACGTACTTGCGGTTATGCTGTACGTATGGTCCGAAGCGGCCAGCTCCGATTATGATAGGCTCGCCCTCGAAATCGTCGAGTGTGCGTGGCAGACGGAACAGCTCAAGTGCCTCTTCGAGTGTGATGGTCTCAAGACTCTTGTCCTTTGGCAACTGTGCGAAGCGAGGCTTGTCCTTATCCTCTGCACTACCAATCTGCACAACAGGACCGAAACGGCCTATCTTTACAGATACAGGCTTATGGCTCTTTGGGTCTTCACCGAGGACACGCTCGCCAGCCTTATGCTCAGAACGTGAGTTGATGGTCTTCTCCACCTCTGGAGCGAATTTCTTATAGAAGTCCTTGAGCATTTTCGTCCAGTTCTCCTTACCCTCTGCAATATCATCGAATTTCTCCTCGACATTGGCTGTGAAGTTATAGTCCATTATGCCAGGGAAGTATTCCATGAGGAAATCATTTACCACGATACCGATGTCAGTAGGGAGGAGCTTACCCTTCTCCGAGCCAATCATCTCGGTCTTCTTTGAAGCCTTGATATTGTTGCCCTTGAGGGTGTCGATAGTGTATTCGCGCTCTTCGCCTTTCTTGTCGCCCTTCTGAACGTATTCACGCTGCTGAATGGTAGAGATAGTAGGAGCGTATGTTGATGGACGGCCGATACCGAGTTCCTCAAGCTTATGAACGAGCGATGCCTCAGTATAGCGGATAGGACCCATTGATGCACGCTCAAGTGATGTTATCTGAACTCGCTCAAGGCTGTCGCCCTCTTTCATTGAAGCAGGCATTGTACCTGTCTCTTCGCTGAGCTTGTCGTTATCGTCATCACCGTCTGACTCACGATATACCTTGAGGAAACCGTCGAATACTACAACCTCGCCGGTTGCGATAAACTGCTCGTCGGTATCTGAAACGCTGATGTTCACGGTTGTCTTCTCAATCTGGGCGTCTGCCATCTGCGTAGCGGCTGTGCGCTTCCAGATAAGTTCATACAGACGGCGCTCCTGAAGTGTACCCTCGATGGAAGTATTTGCCATATATGTAGGGCGGATAGCCTCGTGAGCCTCCTGAGCTCCCTTGGTATGGGTGCTGTAGTTGCGTGGCTTGCTGTATTCCTCGCCATACATGTTTACCACCGTTTCCTTCGATGTGCCGATACATAGCTGTGAGAGGTTCACAGAGTCGGTACGCATATATGTGATATGACCGTTCTCATAGAGATGCTGAGCCACCATCATAGTCTGCGATACGGTGAAACCGAGCTTTCTCGCAGCTTCCTGCTGAAGAGTAGAGGTTGTGAAAGGAGGTGCTGGTGTGCGCTTGAGAGGCTTCTTGCTTATAGCGTCGATGGTGAACGTAGCCTTGCGACATTTCTCAAGGAATGCAACGGCATCCTCGTGTGTTGTGAAGCGCTTGTCGAGCTCCGCACGTATCTCGCTTGAATTGCCCGCAGCATCCTTTACGGCAAATACTGCGTTGATGCGGAAATAAGGCTCAGACTTGAATGCCTGTATCTCGCGCTCGCGTTCCACTATAAGACGTACTGCCACACTCTGCACACGACCTGCTGAGAGCGATGGCTTCACCTTACGCCAAAGCACAGGAGAGAGGTTGAAACCCACCAAGCGGTCCAATACGCGGCGTGCCTGCTGAGCGTTAGTAAGGTTCATATCCAACTGACGTGGATGCTGAATAGCCTCAAGAATAGCATTCTTCGTAATCTCATGGAACACGATTCGGCTTGTCTTCTTCTCGTCAAGTCCGAGAACCTCGCAAAGGTGCCATGAGATAGCCTCTCCTTCGCGGTCCTCATCGGATGCCAGCCAAACCTTCTTTGCGTTCTTAGCATTAGCCTTAAGGTCATTGACCACGCGTTTCTTCTCGTCAGGTATTTCATATACCGGCATGAGGGTATCGAGATCAATGCTTATTTCTTTTTTCTTCAGATCGCGGATATGTCCATAGCTGGACATCACTTTATAGTCCTTGCCAAGGAATTTCTCAATGGTCTTAGCCTTAGCCGGGCTCTCCACAATTACCAAGTTTTCTTGCATAATATTTCTATGTTTGTTCTTTTGAGGCGCAAAAGTAAACAAAAAATTGCGTACACCTTATTATATAGCAATAATTTTAGATATTTTAACAAAAGAAAGGGCTTTAAGGTGAAAACTATTGGTATTTCTTACGTTTTTAGCCTTTTTGTTAGTGAAATGACGAACCAAGTGCTTTCTGCCATTCATGGATTATCTTTTTTATTTCAAACGCAAAGACACGAAGACGCGGAGATTATTAACCTCCGCGTCTTGGATAAAAGTACAAATGGCTGGAATGGATTATCCACTCCGGCCATTTGTTATTTTAGTTTGAAAATACGTCAAATAGAAATGCGTTATTTTACTATAACCTTTTTACCATTAATAATATTCAGACCTTTCACTTGTTTGCTCATGCGTAGTCCAGAAATGGAGAAAATATTATTTGTAGTCATACGAACATCAACTCCCTTAATACCTGTTGCAACAGCAGGCAGGTCATCAATAATGACGAGGTTTTCCCAATATTTTGCTGCCAGATATGCATCTTTGCAACCTGCAGGAACATGAACTTCAATAGAAGAACTAAAGGTATTCTCTCCTATTTTCTGAGGTACAGGAGAGTAATTCTTGATAGATGTCATATTATAACATCCACCAAAGGCATCATCGTCAATTTTCTTTATGGTGCTTGGAATTGTAACTGATGTCACATCATAACATTCCAAGAAAGCACTTCTAGAAATTGATGTCACATCATAGGATGTTCCATTATAGGTTATAGTACTAGGAATCACTACATCGCCAGAATATGGGGTTACACCAGCTGTTAACCTTACTTCCTTGGTTTCCAGATTAAGATAATAATTCTTACTTGCATCTGTAACCTTAACTATCACATCATTAGCAATGTCATCTATAACATTAAAACTATTCCAGTGTGCTGACCAAAAATAAGCCTCACCACATCCTGTAGGAACATGAAGTTCATTAAAAACGCTAAAGACATTACCAATACCTAACAATACCTGTGGCGTAAAAGAATAATCATATATCGTTGCAAGATTCATACATTCAACAAATGTTTCATCGTCAATGAATTCTACATAACGAGGGATAGTAAGCGATGTTATATCTGTAGATCCAACAAAGGCCTCTTTGCCAATAGAAGTGACATTATATGAAACCCCTTTGTAGATAACGCTAGTAGGAATCACTACATCGCCAGAGAATTTCTGGGAACTTGCCGTCAATTTTGCCTGTTTTGTTTCAAGAATCAGATAATAGTTTTTACCATCATCCTCAACCTTAATTACACCTTCATGTTCTATATCGTCAACAATATTATAATTATTCCAAGATTCATCGTTAAGATATTCCTTAAGATAACCAATAGGAACATGGACTACAGTATTACCTATGAGAGATATTGCATCATATTCAATCAATTGAGGCTTCTTGGATAAAATATAAATATCAGCATTAGTATCTTCATTCATATCAAATGCCAATGCCTCATAGCCTATCTTTGTTATTGTTGCTGGAATTGTAATAGAAGTAATAACATTATTCCAGAACGCTTTATCAGCAATAGAAGTTACTGTATAGCTTACCCCTTTATGTGTCACAGAAGCAGGGATTTCAACTTTTCCTGAATATTTCTTGCTTCCAATTATCACTTCTGCCTCTTTTGTTACGGTGTAAAGATAATAGCGAAGTCCGTCTATTTCTTCCTTCAAAATATCAGAAGCCTGATCTTCAACAATCTTAAAAAGATTCCAACAATATACTTTATCATCTTGATAGTATTTTTGATATCCAACAGGAACATGCACTGTAATATTCTCTAAAGAAGAATCAAAACAATTAATTGATAATGAAGTTGGCTTCTTTATCATACTAATAATTGTTTTTAGATTCTTACATCCACAAAACAGCCCATCTTCAAAATTTGTCACAGATTCAGGGAAAGACACAGAAGTCAATTGATCACATCCATAGAAACTTCTTTCACTAATAGAAGTAACCTTATATGTTTCTCCTTTATAATCCACAGTTGCAGGAATTACTAATTCTCCTTGATATTTATCTTCACCATCAGTCACTTCGGCTTGCTTTGTCTTGGTGTTAAGTATTAAATTTACACCATTTGCAATCATTGGTACAAATGGAGTTTCCAAATCATCAATAATAGTATAATTCTCCCAAAAATATGCTCTTTGGTATGCAGCCTTGAAACCAACTGGTACGTGAAGTTCACCAAAAGTACTAGAATTAGTATTATAATATTCTATAATCTGAGGCTTTGGAGAATAATTATTCACCTTAATATAATAAGTCCAATCCAAAACGGATTTTCCCATTTTACGTACAGAAGCAGGGATAGCAAAGTTCTCCAAATTGTTACATTCATAGAAAGCCTGATCTCTTATTTCTGTTAACGATTCTGGAAGACTAACTTTTTTTAGTGAAGAACAACCCTGAAAAATTGCAGATGGTAGAATTGTTACCTTCTCTGGAATAACTATAGATTCAAGAGAACTACAAAATCTAAAAAGATGATCGCCTAACTTTTCTACAGAGTTTGGAAGTATTAAAGACTTAAGAGCGCGACAATTTTCAAAAGCTTCATCATCAATATCAATTACGGATTCCGGAATATTAATGTCTTTTAGTTTAACACAATCCAAAAATGTTCTGAATTCAATAGATGTTATAGCATTGGAAAGAGTGACAGAAACCAGATTTTCACAGCCCTCAAATGCATTTTCCCCAACAGATGTTACCGAATTAGGAATAACAATAGATGTCAAACTTATACAATGATTAAATGCACTAGATCCAATTTTTGTAACAGAGTTAGGAATAGTAACGGATGTTACATTAGCACAATAATCGAATGCGCTATTAGCAATCCCCTTTACATCATATCGTACTCCATCCTTTGTTACTGTTTTTGGAATCACAATATCACCACTATAACTAATATCTCCATTATTAACTACAGCTGTTTTTGTTTCCTTGTCCAACTCATAACTAATACCGTCAATAATAGTCTGAGCATACGATGTTACACTAATTGCTGATAATAAAATCAGTAACAGTAACCTTTCCATTTTTGTTTTCATTTTGTTATAATTTAGGTTTTGTCTTTATTTTTTACAATTGCAAAATTAATATAATATCCTGAGATTACAAAAAATTTTAATTGTTTTTTATCCCAATACTCTAAAATTAGATAAAAGAAATTTCAATGATAAAATTTTCTACATATTAATAACTTATCCTCTTGGGACGCATATCAAGTCATGCGTAATGCCTCTTGATTTTGTAATCTCAGGGTGAAACTATGTAAAATTCACGAGAGTTTTTAGAGAGGGGGGTGCACTTTTGCCTATTTCTACCCTTTTGCCTGTTGATTATCAGTAGTTTACAATGCGTGTACCCCCCCTGAAAATACCTTTTGGGGGGTACACTTCAAAGAGAGGGGGGTGCACGCTTTGTTATTGCTTGATTTTCAGTGCGTTATATCTCTAAAATGGTCAAAAGTGCACCCCCCTCTCGCAAAACTCTCTCGAAAAATATTTTTCGTTTGCTTCAGGTCCGCTTCTCCTTCGCTTCTAATCCGTTTCAAATCCGTTGTAAGTCCGTTCCATAGTATGGGAGCTGAATGGGAGTTACATGGGAGTCACATGGGACTTACTACGGACTCTCTACAAACGCACTTTATGGTGCTATTGATATTCTTCCGGGAGTTCATCCTTCCAGTTAGGGTAGGGGTCGGAGAGGAGATGGGAGTTGTAGAAATGGCGGTTGCCTGTTACCTCTGGTCCGAGGAATGACGGACGATCGAAAAGCTCGTCTTCGTCTTTTAGCTCTACTTCGGCAAAGAGGAGTCCTTCGTTAGCACCATGAAACTCGTCAACTTCGAAGGTATGTCCGCCGAATGGCACAAGCCAACGGGTCTTGTCAACTACACCTCCACGGCATAGCTTCAGCATCTCAAGCGCATCTTCCTTTGGAATCTCGCGCTCAAACTCGTATCTTGACATACCACCGTTAAGGGAAGGTCCTTTGATGGTGAGGTATGCCTTCTCATCACGTAGTCTTATACGGACAGTGGCTCCCTTGCAAGCCATATATCCCTGTTGGATATGTGAGTGCGAGGAAGCCATTGTCTTGAAAGACCCGTCCTTTGAAACAAGGAATTTTCTTTCTATTTCAAGCATGGGAAGATTAACTCATCATAAAGCAACTGAATATGGCGAATACAACTCCGAGTCCGATGAGGACTCCGATAATCCAGCCAATGACCTTGTTACCTTCCTTCTCTTGCTTTGCTGCATAGGCTGCACGCTTTGCGTTGCCTGCTACTTTCTTTTCTTTGCTCATAGTAAATATAGTTTTATTTAGTTATTAGTATTTTTTAGTGTTTAGGGTTTAGAGTGGAGTGATTAGTGTTTAGTGTTAGTGTGCACCTCTAACCTCTAACCCCTAACCTCTAACCTTTTATTCATCCACGACAGGGAACTCCATGAGGTATGCCTTGATGAAACCGTCGATTTTTCCGTCCATTACTCCATCAACGTCTGTTGTCTGGTAGTTGGTGCGGTGATCTTTTACTCGACGGTCATCGAACACATAGGAGCGTATCTGAGAACCCCATTCTATCTTCTTCTTTCCTGCCTCGATCTTTGCCTGAGCCTCGAGGCGCTTCTTCATAGCACGGTCGTAGAGCTGTGATTTGAGCAGTCGCATGGCGTTTTCGCGGTTCTGCTGCTGCTTACGGCTCTCGGTATTGGCAATGAGGATTTCCTCTTCCTCACCAGTATCAGGGTCTTGGTACATATATCGGATACGTACACCAGTCTCAACCTTGTTCACATTCTGACCACCGGCACCGCTTGAACGGAAGGTATCCCAGCTAACACGGGCAGGATCCACATAAACCTCGATGGTATCGTCGATAAGTGGAGAGACGAAGACAGAGGCGAAACTAGTCATTCGCTTGCCCTGTGCGTTGAAAGGACTCACGCGAACGAGACGATGAACGCCTGACTCGCTCTTCAGATATCCGTAGGCATATTCGCCACCTTCAATCTCCATCGTCACAGACTTGATTCCAGCTTCGTCAGCCTCTTCCAAATCGCTGATAGTAACCTTGTAGCCGTGAGTCTCTGCCCAGCGCATATACATACGCCAGAGCATTGAAGCCCAGTCTTGTGCCTCTGTACCGCCCGCACCAGAGTTGATCTTCAGTACGCAAGCCATAGGGTCCTCTTTCTGACGGAGCATATTGCGAAGCTCAAGGTCCTCGATGGCTTTGAGTGCGCGTTCGTAGTCGGCATCCACTTCCTCTTCCGTCACCATTTCATCGCGGTAGAACTCCATGGCGAGGGCAAGTTCGTCGGTAGCAGTTCTGACCTCTTCATAGCCGTCAAGCCATTTCTTGATGTCCTTAACGAGTTTCATCTGCTCCTGGGCACGCTCAGGGTCTTCCCAGAAATCGGGAGCCTGAGTGCGGAGGTCTTCCTCTTCAAATTCTACTTTCTTCTTTTCGATGTCGAGATAGCGGTAAAGCGCATCTGCTCGGTCTTGAATATCCTTTAATTGGTCTGCTGTGATCATATATTTATTTTTGTGTTTAGTGTGGAGTGGTTAGTGTTTAGTGTGGAGTGTGTAACTCTAATCTCTAAACTCTAATCTCTAAACCCTAAACTCTAAACTTCATTCTTTGTACATTTCCTCGATAACGTCTGCGTAGTTCTTGTAAATGACGCCACGACGGCTCTTGAGGGTATTTGTAAGCTCGCCAGACTCCATTGTGAACGGCTTGGTGAGAAGCGTGAATCTCTTTACCTGCTCGTAGCCGGCAAGTCCCTGCTGAAGGGTATTGATGCGCTCTGTGAGCATCTTGATAATCTTCGGGTTTGTGCAGAGGTCTTTGCGTCCGTCGAATGGGATGTTGTGCTCACGGGCGTATTCCTCAAGGAAGGAGTAGGCAGGAACGATGAGCGCGGATACGAACTTGCGCTGGTCGGCTATGATAACGATCTGCTCTACGTATTTATCCACGAGAAGTTTTGCCTCTACAGCCTGTGGAGCCACGTATTTACCGTTGGATGTCTTGAAGAGATCCTTTATTCGCTCTGTGATGTAAAGCTCGCCATCTTTCAGATAGCCGGCATCACCGGTATGGAAATAGCCGTCTTCGGTGAAAGCCTCTGCGTTGAGATGGTCTCGCTTGTAATATCCCTTTGTAATTGTAGGACCTTTGAGAAGAATCTCGCTGTTCTCGCCAATCTTGATGTCGATGCCCTCTATCGGGCGGCCTATAGAACCTATGGTGAACGGCTCATCGCGATGGTCGCAGGAAACGGTAGCAAGGCTCTCTGTGAGTCCGTAGCCGACAATCATATTAATACCGATGGAATGGACGAATACCTCCACTTCAGGAGATACGGTAGCACCGGCAGTAGGGAAGATGTTCGGCTTGAGAAGACCGAGTTCCTTACGGATAAGCGAGAGTACGGTCTTGTTTGCTATCTTGTATTTCAGGGCAAGTCCGATTGGCGGGCGCTTGCCGTTTGCACGATATTCTATGTTGTAGCGGGCACCAAGGTCGAGAGCTCCGAGAAGGAGTTTTCTCTGGAAAGGAGAGATCTTATCCATCTTTTCCTGTACGCCGGCATATACCTTTTCCCAGAATCGCGGAACGGCAGACATACAGGTAGGGTTGGTCTCACGCATCGACTGCTGAATCTCGCGAGGATTGGTGTTGATGATAAGCGTTGCACCTTCATAAAGCGAGAGGAAATCCCATCCACGCTCGAAGATATGAGTGATAGGAAGGAAGGTGATGACGCGGTCGCTTTCCCCTACAGGCACGCATTTGTCGTTTGCCTTTATGGCTGCGTGGAACTGACTATAGGTGAGCATTACGCCCTTGCTGTCACCAGAAGTGCCTGATGTGTAGAGAATGTTTGCAAGGTCTTCCTCATTTGCCTGTTTCCAAAGGTTTTCCACTTCTGTCTGACGTGGATAGCCATCAGCCATCTTGAGAAGGTCGGAGAAATATATGGATGTGGTGTCGTGGTTGGCACGTACAACCGATGGGTCATAGATGATGATGCGCTCAAGTGGCGGACAAAGAGCCTGAACGCGACGAGCCTTGTCGTATTGCTCCTGTTCGCCTACGAAGAGGATGCGTATTGAGGCATCGTTGATGACATACTGAATCTGCTCTTCGCTACTTGTTGCATAGAAAGGAATTGTAACTGCACGGATACCGAATGCTCCGAAGTCGGAACAGATGTACTGAAAGCAATTCTGGGAGAATACACCGATATTCTCCTGCACATGTACACCAAGATTAAGAAGGGCGTTGGAAACACGCTTAACCTTCTCGGCGAATCCTTTCCAGGATATTTCCTTCCAAGTTGCACCACCGAACTCACGGTAAACGAATACGGTTCTGTCACCGTATTTCTTTGCCTGTGCATAAGGAAGTTGAGATAGATGGCATTTTGTAAGCATAATCCAGTTTGATGTTAATATTAAATGCAAAAATAATAAATTAAGTCGAAATAAGGAAATGATAAAGGTGTTTTTTTGTGTTTGAAGTGGAAAAAAGAGAGAAAACACTCTATTATGTGCAGATTTTTATGTAAGTTTGCAGTCTCAAAACAAGAAATTATGACAACAGAAGAACTTACTCAAGAAGCTGTTTCGCTTCTTCAGAGACTCATAGCAACGCCAAGCGTAAGTCGTGATGAAGGCAAGGCCGCCGACATTATGCAGGAGGCGATGGAATCATACGGTTTCACCCCGACACGTGTCGGAAATAATCTTTGGATAAAGTCTGAGGATTGGTCGGATAACAGACCTACATTATTGCTCAATGCGCATATTGACACGGTGAAACCGGTAGCCTCATGGACTCGTGATCCTTTTGCTCCGACTATCGAGGGTGATACTCTGTATGGTCTTGGGAGTAATGACTGCGGCGGTGGACTCGTGTCGCTTCTTCAGGTGTTCAGGGAACTTGTGAACAGCAAGAAATCATTGCCTTATAACCTTGTCTATCTCGCTTCATGTGAGGAGGAAGTGAGTGGCGTGAATGGTATCAGAAACGTTATCGACAAGTTACCTGAGATTGATGTCGCCATTGTGGGGGAGCCGACGGGAATGCAACCAGCCGTAGCGGAGAAGGGACTTATGGTAATCGACATGACTGCTCATGGAAAATCTGGTCATGCGGCTCGTGGAGAGGGTATCAATGCCATCTATGAGGCACTTGATGACATGTGTTGGATAAGGAACTATAAGTATCAGAAAGTGAGTGATTTCCTTGGTCCTACGGTTATGAATCTTACTGTGGTGAATAGCGGTACTCAGCATAACGTCATTCCTGATGAATGTAAGATGATTGTTGATGTTCGTACAAATGAGAACTATGACAATGAGGAAGTGTTCCGATTCATAGACGAGCACACAAAGAGCGACTGTAAGGCACGCTCATATCATTTGCGTTCTTCAAAGATAAGTCTTGACCACCCGCTTGTGAAGCGTTGTGTGGCTATGGGTAAGAAGCCTTTTGGTTCGCCAACGCTGAGTGATCAGGCTCTCATGCCTTGGGAGTCATTCAAACTTGGTCCGGGAGAGTCTTCACGCTCTCATAGTGCCGATGAGTTTATAAGGATTTCAGAGATAAGAGATGCTATTGAGACGTATATCCGCCTCATAGCAGATTAGTTTATTCGACTTTTACAAGTTTAGATTTGCCTGAAAGGCAATACTATGAGTAACCGAGGTGCATACTCGACGAAGGAGAGGATGCCCTCGGGTAGAAACTATCGCTATCTTATATCAGCCTGGAAGGCTGTACCTTATTGGCTTTTCGTATGACCTTTCGCGATGTACTGCCTTCCAGGCAGAAGAAGGATTATGGGGTTTAATCCCCGCACATCCTCGTTTCACTCGTATGTACGGGGTTACTCATAGTATTGCCTTCCAGGCAATTCCGAGTTTGCGAAGAATCAACTCAACAAATGATAGCTTCCGCCCGCCATTGAGATAACGACACCGTTCATCTCAAGCATGAAAAGGGCAGAATTTATCGTTCCAATAGGGAGATTTGTACGGATAGCAATTTCGTTAACGTGCAAGTCTCTTTCTTTTAGTGCTTCAACAATAAGAGTCTCATCTGGAGATAATTCAGGGAATAGTTCTCGTTCTATTCCCTTGTTTTTTGCCTTTTCAAGAATTAGGTTATTATTCCAGTTCATTTCCGTTATGAAATCCTCTGCGGAAGTGATTAGTTGTGCCCCTTGTTTGCGTATAAGGTTATTACAACCGGCACTATATGGAGCATTTACGGCTCCTGGAAATGCGAACACGTCTCGTGAATAGCTGTTGGCAATATCACAAGTGATGAGACCGCCACCTTTTGCTGCGCTCTCAACGAGAATGGTAGCATCGCTCATTCCGGCTACTATTCTGTTGCGCTGAACGAAGTTGCGTTTCTCAGGTCGTGTGCCATGAGGATATTCTGATAATAATCCACCATGGGAAATCATCTCTTTTGCCGTGTTACGATGTATGTTTGGATATATGGAATCAAGTCCGTGAGCAAGAACACCGACGGTATCCATTCCAACCTTTAAAGCATTCCGATGGGCTTGTATATCCACGCCATAGGCAAGTCCGCTGATTACAAGAATATCAGGATTCGTTTCGTGTAAATCCTCGATGAAATGGCGGATTATGTCCTGTCCATAGACTGTACATTGACGAGTGCCTATGATGCTTATAACTTTTGCAGGATTGAGGTTTCCATTTCCGCAGAAATACAAAACAAGGGGAGCATCCTCACAATGGGTGAGGCGCTGAGGATAATTCTCATCACCGAAATGTAAAGCTTTTATGGAGTGTGCCTCGCAGAATTTCAGTTCCTGTTCTGCGAGGGCAAGGGCATCGTCAAGTCCGGAGAGCATCTGCTTCAAGTGAGGAGTTGCCTCTGGAATGACATTTTCGATATGCTTTCTATTCTCTACGATTGCCGTAGCCGATCCTGCCTCTTGATACAGCTGCATCAACTGAAGAGGCGACATCTGAGGCTTCAGCATTGTTAGTGCTATTGCGTTGAGTATTTCCATGAGATTATTGAGGTGTTAGTAATTATTCTGAGTAGATGACTTGAATTAAAGTCTGACCAACAGCTTTCAGGGTGTTGGAGTCGAGATGTTCCATGTCATCGTTGATTGTATGCCATGTAGGACCAAATGAACTCTGACTGCAATCAGGATAGAAAGGAATGATATCAATAGTTGGAATGCCTGCTTCGTTTACAGGTATGTGGTCGTCTGTAACACCTCCACCAACTTCATTGGCAAACACGCTACTGAAACCTGCGTGACGGGCAGCCGACCATACCTTATCAACGATAGAAGCTGCATATCTCAGAGAGAAATGTTCTTGATATATTTTTGCGCCTTGTCCTCCTACCATGTCAAGGAGAATGCCAAACTGTGGATTGTAGCCTTCTGGAAGGTTTTTTGCCCAATACTGAGCTCCGAGCGCCCATGTCTTCTCGCTATCCTCATTTTTCTCTGCCCATTGCGGAGTTCCGTAGTCCTCAGCATCAAAGCAAACAAGGTCAACGCCTATTGCAAGTGTTGTGTCATTCTGAAGAAGACGAGCCACTTCAAGCATTACTCCTACACCTGAAGCACCATCATTTGCAGCAAGAACAGGCTTGTGCCAGTTGGTAGAATCTGGGTCGTTGTCAGCCCATGGACGGCTATCCCAATGAGCGCAAATGAGAATTCGTCTCTCTGCCTGTGGGTTGAAATGAGCGATGATATTGGTAGAATGGAGTTTTGTACCATCCCAACCTGTGAGATCTGCCTTCTGTGTCTCTACTTCCAGACCGAATCCCTTGAATTTATTGATGATCCATTCCTCACAGAGGTCATGCGCCTTACTGTTCATTGTTCGTGGACCGAAGTCGCATTGTGCTTGACAATAAGCCATTGCAGAATCTGCAATGAAGGCAGGACCAACAGGATTGAGGACTTCCTCTACTTGCTTGTTGCTTTTACAAGAAGAGAAAAGAGTTGCTACTATGAGGAAACTAAGGAAAATGTATTTTCTGTTCATATATAAGTTTTATTTTGCTTTCTGAATCTCATCCATTACACGAAGCCAGTTACCTCCCCATATCTTCGCAATATCGGTTTCTGAATAGCGACGGCGGAGAAGCTGACGGGTAAACTGCTGGATATCTGAGGCATCACGCATTCCACATACACCACCATCACCATCGAAATCTGTGCCGATTCCAACGTGGTCAATGCCCATGATGTCTATTGCATGTTCAAGATGCTTGATTCCATCGAGGATATCAGCTTCGCCTGTCTTTTGCAAGAAACCGTGGTAGAAGGTGGTATGCACGACACCTCCCTTTGCTGCTATAGCACGTAACTGGTCGTCAGTCAGGTTACGCGGATGGTCACAAAGGATGCGGGAATTGGAATGAGAGCATACGATAGGCTTCTCGCTGATTTCAAGGGCATCATAGAAACTCTTCTCACCGGCATGACTCATATCTACCATGATGCCGAGGCGGTTCATTTCCTTGATTACCTGTTCGCCAAACTCTGAAACGCCATTATGCGTATTGCAGCCACGGGCAGAGTCGCAGATATCGTTATCGCCATTATGGCAAAGTGTCATATATACTATACCCCTATCCGCAAAATGCCTCAGCTTGTCAAGGCTATGCTCAATGGCAAGACCGTTCTCGATTCCGAGCATAATGCTCTTCTTGCCCATCTGCTTATTGGCATAGAGATCTGCGGATGTTCTTGCTATGCCAAGATAGTCAGGTACTCGGGCAACAGTAGATTCTATGATGTCAAATATGGAATCTGCGTAGGTGGCAGGCGTAATAGACAACCTTCCCTTTGGGAAGGCTTGGTTAGGCTTTACATTCTCGTAGAACTCCTGACCTTCCTTTGGCTGTGGAAGATAAGCCACCATGATAGTTGCATCCTGACGACCATCTGTCATCTTATGGAGATCAACAAGGATATGGCTATCCCGCTTTGTGAAGTCAACCCCCTCATGGAAGAACATTGGGGTATCACAATGGGTATCGAGGGTAAGGATGCGAGAATGTAGTTCCCCTACCTTCTTATATTCCTTTGCAGAGTCAACGAGCCACTTGAACAGAGGAAGACCATCTTCTCCCAACCATTCAGGATGCCATTGCACACCCATTACGTTCTTGTATTCGGTGCTTTCAATAGCCTCTATGATGCCATCCTTTGAATGTGCTGTGGCACGGAAGAGAGAACCGGGATTATCAACAGCCTGATGATGGAAAGAGTTGACAAGTAAGGTGTTGGGTGTTGGGTGTTGGGTGTTTGCGTTTGGGAAATAGATGCCATGAAGCATACTTCCTTCTTCTATAACAACCGAGTGAGTAGCTTCTTCTCTATCTGCGTCCTGTGAATGCTTGATTGTCGCCTGTGAACTTATATCCTGTGCAACGTGTCCTCCAAGAGCCATCGCAAGTGTCTGGATGCCTCGGCATATTCCCAACATAGGAATTTGCTTGTTGTAGGCAAGACGTGTGAGAATTAACTCGGCAGCATCGCGCTCTTTGTTTATGTTATGGAGCTTTGGCGAAGGCTCTTCTCCACACCATAACGGATTATAGTCGCCACCGCCAGTTAGCAGAATACCATCCACTTTCTCAAGGGTATCGGCAATTATTGCTGTATCGGCAAAGGGTGGTATAATAACAGGAACGCCACCGGCGTTAATGATCTGCTTGTAATAGCGATCGCGCACCGTGGCGTCTATATCTGAATAGTTAGCCGTTATGCCAATGACAGGACGGTCCTCTGCTTCTGGAAAGTTCTCGTAAGCAGGGCTTAAAAGTTCATCTAAGGAGAAGCTCATACTTCGTAATTGTCAGGATGAAGAGAGTGGATTACTCTTCTGCACGAACTGGAATCTCACGCTTGATGCTCTGTTCCAATGAGATAAGTGTCTCTGTTGATACAACGCCGTGGATGCATTGCAACTGATTGTTGAGCAAATGCATCAACTGCTCGTTGTCACGAACATAAAGCTTTACGAGCATTGTGTAAGGACCAGTAGTGAAGTGGCATTCCACAATCTCTGGGATATTCATAAGCTGCTTGACTACATCCTTGTACATAGAGCCGCGCTCAAGTCGGATACCAACATAGGTGCAAGTGCTGTAACCAAGTGACTTCGGGTTTACGTCGAATCCGCTACCAGTTATCACACCGTCTTCAATAAGATGTTGTACGCGCTGGTGAATAGCTGCACGTGATACTCCACATTCTGCTGCCACGTCCTTGAAAGGGATACGGGCATTAAGAGCAAGGATACTCAGGATTTTCTTGTCAAGTTTGTCAATTTTTTCCATCTCGATTATTGAGTAATAAATTGGTTTTCTTATAATCTATCGTCATTGTTTGACTCATATTGTAAGCAAAATTACTCAATAAACCTGAATTATGCAACATTTTGACAGAAAAATTATGAAAAAGTCGTTATTTTGCTAACAAATTAACACTTTTTGCCATTTCAAGAGCCTTATTTTCGGCAGCTTCCATGATTTCTCGCTCTCCAGGCCCCTTGTCGTTGATGCCACAGAGGTGCAGGATACCATGGATAATAACTCTGAACAGTTCTTCTTCGTATGTTTTTCCAAAGAGTTCGGCATTACTTTTCACAGTATCAAGACTAATTACGAGGTCACCATTTATGATGTCATCTTCATCATAGTCGAAGGTGATGATATCTGTGTAATAGTCATGGCCAAGATATTCGTTGTTGACTTCAAGAATCTTCTCGTCGTCAACGAACATATAACCGACCTCGCCAATCTTACGACCATACGAAGCGGCTACTTGTTTAATCCAAGCAGAAGTATCGCGTTTGCGAATCTTCGGCATCTTTACGTTTTCTGAAGAATATGTAATCATATTGTTAATTACGAATTACAAATTACGAATTATCTGCATTCCTGCTTATTTAGGCAAGGACGGCCTGAAAGGCCAGAAGCTAATAGCCCAGAGCATCGCTCTGGGTATGTGGTGTGTGGGGCAATCGCCCTGAAAGGGCAAAAGCATTAAGGCGACAGATAAGCTTTTGCCCTTTCAGGGCGAGTTTATCCAAATCTTTATCCTCAGGGCGATGCCCTGAGCTTGGTGCTCATTGGCCTTTCAGGCCGTTCTGCGCTTAGTGCTCTTCACTTGCGAAACCTAATGCCAGAGTTCTTATTGCTCTTTGGCAGGAACTGACTAACATCTTTCCCGAACATCTCCAATGTCCTTATCATACTTGATGAAAGGGCTGAAAGTTCTGGACGAGAGTAGAAAAGGATTGTATCCAAACCATCGCTGAGCAGTTTGTTGAAGTCTGCCTGATCACGCTCGTATTCAAAGTCCTTGATTGAACGGACACCCTTCACGATAGCCACAGCATTATGTCGCTTGGCAAGATCAACGGTTAGGTCGGAATAGGCTTCCACTACAACACGTGGATCATTCTCGTAAACCTTCCTTATCTGGGTTACACGCGCTTCAATCTCCGGACTCAGAAAACTGTCTTTCGTTTCCTTGTCAGGATTGTAGCCAATGCCGATGACGATCTTATCGAATATCTTCAGGGCTCGTTCCACTATGTCTGCGTGACCGATAGTGAAGGGATTGAATGTGCCTGTGAAAAGTGCTGTCTTCATATCTTAATCAAAGAATGATGGACTAATGATGTTACTGTTGGTGCGATACATATCCCTGCCAAGATGATTGTAGGCAAGTTCGGTGACCATACGGCCTCTTGACGTTCTCTTGAGGAAACCTTCCATGATGAGGTAAGGCTCATATACATCCTCTATGGTTCCTGCATCCTCACCAATAGCTGTGGCGATAGTTCCGATACCCACAGGACCGCCTTTGAACTTGTCGATGATGGTGGTGAGAATCTTGTTGTCGATATCATCAAGACCGTATTCGTCTATGTTGAGGGCTGTGAGAGCCACCTTTGCTATCTTTGTGTCAATATTGCCGTTGCCTTTCACCTGAGCAAAATCACGCACACGACGGAGAAGGCCGTTTGCGATACGAGGCGTTCCTCTTGAACGACGTGAGATTTCGTCTGCTGCCTCGTCGTTTATAGGCATTCCAAGTAGTCGGGCAGAGCGCTTTATAATACGTGAAAGGGTATCAGGATCGTAATATTCAAGGTGCATGTTAATGCCGAAACGGGCACGCAGAGGAGCTGTCAGCAATCCGCTACGGGTAGTGGCACCAATAAGCGTGAAAGGATTGAGGTCTATCTGGATTGATCGTGCAGACGGTCCCTTATCTATCATGATATCAATGCGATAGTCTTCCATTGCCGAATACAGGTATTCCTCAACGACTGGTGAAAGACGATGAATCTCATCAATGAAGAGCACATCGTTTGTTTCAAGCGATGTGAGGATACCGGCAAGATCGCCCGGCTTATCGAGTACAGGACCGGAAGTGATCTTGAAACCCACGCCAAGCTCGTTGGCTATGATATTGCTGAGAGTCGTCTTGCCAAGTCCCGGAGGTCCGTGGAGTAGGGTGTGGTCGAGAGGTTCTCCACGGAACTTTGCGGCTTCCACAAAGACCTGCAGATTCTCCACAACACTCTTCTGACCGCTGAAATCCTCGAATTGCAGCGGACGTAATGCTTTCTCAAATTCCTTCTCGGAACTCGATATGCGTTCTTCGTGTATGTTGAAGTCTTCTGTCATTAGGTGGCAAAGTTACTCATTTTTCTTGAATGGGCAAAAAATATAGGCATTTAATTCTTGTTTTTCGTCTATTTGTATTATTTTTGCGGTGGAAAAGAAATCACTCACCTGAAATCCGGTTTGAATGAACATATCAGAAGCAACTATCGATTTTGTTAGCAGGCATGCAAATGATGATGTAAGGAAACTCGCGCTCTCGGCAAAGAGAACGGAGGGACTTGACCTGTCATTTGCCCTTGACCAGATTGCCGGCAGACAGAAGGCTCGAACAAAGCTTCCTTCGTGGTATGCTTTGGCTGCTTTGGGTGAGGGTGTTGATGAGGCTCATTTCCTTGTCTTTCCGCCTCATATATCTATGGAGCAATGCTCGTCTGAGCAAACGGCAAAGTACAAGAAGCGCATTCTTGACCGCCTTCTCCCCTCTATTCTCGACCATCCTTGCTCGAGAAACGCCCATTTCATCGATATAACCGGCGGCTTTGGCGTGGATTTCTCCTTTCTCGCACAAGGCTTTGCTGAGGCTACCTACGTTGAGCGACAAGAGCATCTGTGTGAGATTGCGAGGCATAACTTCCCGTTGCTCGGTTTGCCTCAAGCGAATGTCGTTTGTAAGGAACTTGAAACTCCGCTTGAACTCCCATTCTTAGGGAAGGGATCTGAAACGAACTCACAACAGACAGTTGTTTTCATAGATCCAGCCCGTCGTGATACTAACGGCAATAGAACGTATGCTATTGGCGATTGTACCCCCAATATCCTCGATTTCATCGGGGAATTGTTGAAGAAAACGGTTGTTGTGATGGTAAAGCTATCGCCTATGCTCGACTGGCATCAAACTGTTGAGGATATAAACCGCGCCTCTGGTTCGGGAAATGCCGTTAGGGAAGTCCATATCGTATCAACCCAGAATGAGTGCAAGGAACTATTGCTTGTGCTTTCCGAGATATATGAGAGTGCTCTTGAAGTATATTGTGTTAATGATGATGATGTGTTTGTCTTTACTCCAAGCGAAACCAAGACCATAGCATTAGAAGTTAAGTCGTCAAAGAAACTCTTTGTGCCTAACGCCTCTGTGATGAAAGCCGGCTGTTTCTCAGAAATAGAAACACGCTTTGGAATAAGGCAGATTGGCAAGAATTCGCATCTCTTTATCGGAGGTGAGGATATTGTAGGCTTCCCCGGTCGTGTGTTTAACATCCTGACTGTCACGACAATGAACAAGAGGGAACTGAAATCTGCCCTTGCAGGAATTGATAAGGCAAACATTTCTGTCCGCAACTTCCCCCTTTCGCCGGAACAGCTTCGTAAACGCTTGAAAATCAAGGATGGTGGTGACATTTATCTCTTCGCCACCACAACAGATGAAGAAGAACACGTTATTTATGTTACTGGAAAGTAAATTGTTTTTCGGAAAGGATTCCGCGTAGCGCCTGAGCTTTGCGAAGAAATTAGAAATAAATTAAATCAGTAAATTCTTTCAGAAAAATCCGTTTCCCTTTGTTTTTTACGAACACGGAAGTCACGAAAGAAACAGATGTTTTTTCGCAAAGCTCAACAATCTACGCAAGTCCGTCAATTCTGTGTTTTCCGTGTTCATAAAAATATAATTAACGGATTCTAATTTACTGGTTTAATTTATTTCTAATTTATTTTCTAAAAACATCGCGCAAGCGAGAGAATCCCTTTAATCCCCAAATCTGTGGTTAATAAAAACGGAAACGGATTTATCTGATTTATCTGAAACTCCGCTCTATGTCCGAAGTAATTACCATTAAAATACCATTATATTACAATTAATTTACCATTAAAATACCATAGTTAATGGTAATATTATGGTATTATTATGGTAATATAATGGTATTATAATGGTATTATCATCGGAGGAATAGCGGAGGAAATGCGGAGGGAGAGCGTTGTCAAGAGGGATTTTCAAACGCAGAGACGCAAAGCCGCTGAGTTTTCTTTTACGAACACAAAATGCACGAGAGAAACGGAAGTTTTTCGCATAAGTTGCTTTCGCCATTTAGAAAAACCAATAAAAACAAAAGAACACAAAATAAAACATTTTTATTAATGATTTTCATCCCGATTTTCAGAGAGATAACGAGTTGCTTTCGCCATTTAGAAAGACCAATTAAAACAAAAGAACACAAAATAAAACATTTGTTTTTATATGTTTTTATTGGTTTTCCCCTGTTTTTTAGAAGGCGAAAGCAAATAGCAAGTCGTCGAGCTGATGGAGAATTAAAGTTAATAAATGTTTTTTTGCGTGAAAATTTGGCGGTATCAGATATTTTATGTATTTTTGCATCCAGTTAGTTATCCTCACCCTTTTTTCATTCTCTGCAATTCATGCGGAGATAGATTGGAATCTGTCTGATGATGGTACGTTGACCATATCAGGAAGGAATATTCATATGCCTGATTATGAAATTCCTTTTGAAACTCCTTGGCATGATGATCGGTTGAAAATCGAGACGGTTGTAATTGAAGATGGTGTGATCAATATTGGAAAAAATGCTTTCTTTGACTGCTCAAATCTCTCCTCTATTACAATACCTAACTCCGTGACGAGTATTGGAGATAATGCTTTCTATGGTTGCTCAGGTCTCACCTCTGTCACTATAGGTAACTCCGTGAAGACTATTGGAGTTGCTGCTTTCAATGGATGCAGCAGTCTCACCTCTGTCACTATAGGTAACTCCGTGACGAGTATCGGAGGTGCTGCTTTCGCTGGTTGTTCAAGTCTCACCTCAATCACAATCCCGAACTCCGTGACAAGTATTGGACAGGCGGCTTTCAAGGGTTGTTCAAGTCTCACCTCAATCACAATCCCAAACTCTGTGACGAGTATTGGAGATTTTGCTTTCGAAGGTTGCTCAAATCTCACCTCAATCACAATTGGCAACTCTGTGACGAGTATTGGAGATTTGGCTTTCGTTGACTGTTCAAGTCTCACCACTATAATCGTTGAAGATGGAAATACAGAGTATGACAGCAGAGATAATTGTAATGCTCTAATTGAGACAAATTCAAATACTTTGATTTTGGGATGTAAGAATTCCATTATTCCGAACTCCGTGACGAGTATTGGAGAGAATGCTTTCTCTGATTGTTCAGGTCTTACCTCTATCACAATTCCAAACTCTGTGACGAGTATTGGAGAGTATGCTTTCTCTCTTTGCTATGGTCTTACTTCAGTCACAATCCCAAACTCTGTGACAAGTATAGGAAAGGCTCCTTTCTATGGTTGCTCTGGTCTCTCCTCAATCACTTTTGAGAGAAGTACACCTCCAGAGTTTGGAAAAAAAGTTTTTGATGGTCTCAATAAATCCATCCCCGTATATGTTCCATTTGGCAGCATAGAGGCATATAAGAATGCGTTGGAAGGTCAGGGTATCTCAAGTCCAAATATAAAGCCACTTCCGCTATACCTGACTGGTAGTGAGTCATATACCCAAAATTCGCAGATTGATGATATAGATGTTTCCTTTACCCGAAATTTTAGTGGGGACTGGGAGTCAATATGTCTTCCTTTCTCTCTGGAATATAAGGACTGGAAGGATGATTTCGAGGTGGCTCGTATAAATGCTGTCCGCCAGTATGACACAAATGATGATGGAGATATAGACGAGACCGTATTGGAGTTTGTAAAGATGAAAAGTGGTTCGGTTATTTACCCTAATACTCCTTATCTCATCAAGTCAAAGAATTCAGGCAAGAAGACGATATCCGTAGAAAATACGACTTTATATGAGTCAAAGGCGAACAGTATTGAATGTTCTACTACTACCGAGCAGTTCACCTTTATAGGTCTCTACAAGAAACCGTCTTTTAGTTTTTATTCGCAAACGTTTATTAGCAAATATGTTATGGATGAAGGTCTGCTAAGTGAGTTGACTGCCCAAAGTAACATTGGTCCTTATCGTTGGTACATGACGAGGGAAAACCGTAATTCTGCTTATGGCATAAATAACAATAATACGGCAAAGGAGATCTCTATCAGAGTGGTTGGTGAAGAGACTACTGGCGTAGCTAACATCCAACTCACATCTCCTAACACCCAGACCTACGACCTTAACGGCAGAAAGGTTAATGAGAATAGCCTCAAGCCGGGAATTTACGTAAAGAATGGAAAGAAGTTTGTGGTGAAATAAACCGGGCTTGTGCCCTGAGTTTTTTTCTGAAAGTAAATTAGGAGTAAATTAAATCAGTAAATTATACTTTAAAATTAATGCGATATTAATGTGTTATTTGTGGCAATTAATGTTATCTCACAGAGTGAAAACGTATAATGTCCGTTAATATCACATTAATAACGCATTAATTATTTTTCAGATAAATCGGATAAATCCGTTTCCCTTTTCTTTTTTTTCGAACACAGAAGTCACGAAAGAAACGACTTGCTTTAGCTTGTTGAGCTTTGCGAAAAAAGCCTTCGTTTATTCTGTGTTTTCCGTGTTCATATAAATTTACTGATAAAATTTATTGCTCATTTACTTTCCAAATAATTATTCGCATAAGCGAGCCTTTCTCTTGGTAAAAGATTGGTAAGATTGGTAGTTATTGTCAGTTAAAAGCAGCCTGCTGCTTGTCAATTGTTTGCTTTGGCTCACGTTAGTTTTTTTCGTGAATTTCGTGTTCAAAAAAAGAGGGTTCTTACGTTAATTACGTTAAAAAGGAAAATAAATGGCGGAAAATTTGTTCATGTCGTATTTTTTGTGTAAATTTGCACGGATTTATTTTTGAGTACGGAAAATGTCCGTACTTTTGATGTATAATTAAGACAATAAAAATTTTTTTTCATTACGATGAACGTAATTTCAAAAACAGTCTCTCTTCCTGATGGTCGTCAGATCACAATTGAGACCGGTAAGCTCGCAAAGCAGGCTGATGGTTCATGTACCCTGAAGATGGGTAACACAGTACTCCTCGCTACTGTTTGCGCAGCAAAAGATGCAGTTCCTGGAACAGATTTCATGCCACTGCAGGTTGAGTATCGCGAGCAGTACGCTGCTGCAGGTCGTTTCCCTGGTGGCTTCACAAAGCGTGAGGGCAAGGCAAGTGATGAGGAAATCCTCACATGCCGTCTTGTTGACCGCGCACTTCGTCCACTGTTCCCAAGCGATTTCCACGCAGAGGTTTATGTTAATGTTCTCCTCTTCTCTGCTGACGGCGTAGATCAGCCTGATGCACTTGCAGGTTTCGCTGCTTCATGTGCACTGGCATGTTCAGATATTCCATTTGAGTGCCCAATCTCTGAGGTACGTGTAGCTCGCATCAATGGCGAGTTTGTTATCAACCCAACCTTCGAACAGATGAAGGAGGCAGATATGGACCTTATGGTAGGTGCTACTGCTGACAACATCATGATGGTTGAGGGTGAGATGAAGGAGGTTCAGGAGGCTGACCTTCTCAATGCCCTTAAGGCTGCACACGCTGCTATCAAGCCTATGTGTGAGCTCCAGAACGAGCTTATGAAGGAGCTTGGTACTGACAAGAAGCGTGAGTACTGCCACGAGGTTAACGACGATGAGCTCAAGGAGCAGGTTAGAACCGAGTGCTACCAGAAGGCTTACGACGTTGTTAAGCAGGCTCTCGAGAAGCACGCTCGTGCAGAGGCTTTCGAGGCTATCATCACAGAATTCAAGGAGAAGTATGCTGCTGCTCACACAGACCTCACAGAGGATGAGCTTGAGGAGAAGAATACTCTCGCTGACAAATACTATCACGATGTAGAGAAGGACGCTATGCGTCGTTGTATCCTTGACGAGGGTGTTCGTCTTGACGGTCGTAAGACTGACGAGATCCGTCCTATCTGGTGCGAGGTTTCTCCACTCCCAATGCCTCACGGTTCTTCTATCTTCACTCGTGGTGAGACACAGTCTCTCACAACTTGTACCCTCGGTACAAAGCTCGACGAGAAGATGGTTGACGGTGCTCTCGAGAAGTACTACATGAAGTTCCTCCTCCACTATAACTTCCCTCCATTCTGTACAGGTGAGGCTAAGGCTCAGCGCGGTGTAGGCCGTCGTGAGATTGGTCATGGTCACCTCGCATGGCGTGGTTTGAAGGGGCAGATTCCAGAGGACTTCCCTTACACAGTACGTGTAGTTTCTCAGATCCTTGAGTCAAACGGTTCTTCTTCAATGGCTACTGTATGTGCCGGTACTCTTGCTCTTATGGATGCAGGTGTTCCTATGAAGAAGCCAGTTTCAGGTATCGCAATGGGTCTTATCAAGAACCCAGGTGAGGATAAGTATGCAGTTCTTTCTGATATCCTTGGTGATGAGGATCACCTTGGCGATATGGACTTCAAGACAACAGGTACAAAGGACGGTCTTACAGCTACTCAGATGGATATCAAGTGTGACGGTCTGTCATACGAGATTCTTGAGAAGGCTCTCGCACAGGCAAAGGCTGGTCGTGAGCACATCCTCGGTTGTATCACCAACACAATCGCTGAGCCACGTAAGGAGCTTAAGCCACAGGTTCCACGTATCGTTGAGATTGAGATTCCTAAGGAGTTCATCGGTGCTGTTATCGGTCCTGGCGGTAAGATTATCCAGCAGATGCAGGAGGAGACAGGTGCTACTATCACTATCGACGAGGTTGACGGTGTAGGTAAGGTACAGGTTTCAGCTCCAAACAAGGAGTCTATCGATGCTGCTCTCTCTAAGATCAAGGGTATCGTAGCAATCCCAGAGGTTGGTGAGGTTTATGAGGGTACAGTTCGTTCTATCATGCCTTACGGATGTTTCGTTGAGATTCTCCCAGGTAAGGATGGTTTGCTCCATATCTCAGAGATTGACTGGAAGCGTCTTGAGACAGTAGAAGAGGCTGGTATCAAGGAGGGTGACAAGATTACCGTTAAGCTCCTCGAAATCGACCCTAAGACTGGTAAGTACAAGCTCTCTCATCGTGTACTCGTAGAGAAGCCTGCTGACTATGTTGAGCGTGAGCGTCGTCCACGTCCAGAGCGTGGTGAGCGTCGTCCTCGTCCAGAGCGCGGTGAGCGTCGTCCTCGTCCAGAGCGTCGTAATGAGAATCATGAGGCTCACGAGCCAAAGGATTTCAATGACTCTCTCGATCACGAAATGTAATCTATATTATAAGAATTAATATGTGGAGGATGTGCATAGGCACATCCTCCTTGTTTTTTCTGTATAAATGTGAGGATTGATTTGTTTGTTATGACTCGGACAAATACCATATTTATGGGATTGTCAGCGTTAATCATCCCAAAATGCTTTGTTTCCTCAGTATTATTTCGTATCTTTGCATCCTAAAATTAGACAAATGGCTAAATACGATATAAATAAGGTAAGGGAAGATTTTCCTATTCTCTCACGTGAGGTTTATGGAAAGCCTCTCGTATATCTTGATAATGGTGCTACGACACAGAAACCTCTCTGTGTGCTCGATGCTATGCGTGAGGAGTATCTCAACGTGAATGCGAATGTGCATCGTGGAGTTCACTATCTATCGCAACAGGCAACCGATCTTCATGAGGCTGCCCGTGAGAAGGTGCGCCAATTCATCAATGCAGAGAAGACTTCTGAGATAATCTTCACACGCGGAACCACAGAGTCAATGAACCTTGTGGCAAGTTCCTTCTGTGATGGTTTCCTGAAAGAGGGAGACGAGGTGGTGATTTCAACTATGGAGCACCATTCAAATATCGTGCCTTGGCAGTTACAGGCTTTGAAGAAGGGCATCGTACTTCGTGTCATCCCTATGAGCGATGAGGGTGTGCTTGATATGTCTGCTTTCGAAGGCTTGCTTTCAGAGAAGACAAAGCTCGTGAGCGTGGCTCATGTCAGTAATGTGCTCGGTACTGTTAATCCTGTCAAGGAAATCATAAGAAAGGCACATGAGCGTGATATTCCTGTTCTTATAGACGGAGCTCAGAGTGCTCCTCATATTGCCATTGATGTTCAGGATATGGATTGCGATTTCTTCGCATTCTCCGGACATAAGATGTATGGTCCTACGGGTATAGGTGTGCTTTATGGCAAGGAGGAATGGCTTGAGAAGATGCCACCTTATCAGGGTGGCGGTGAGATGATAGGTACTGTGTCCTTTGAGAAGACAACATACGCAGACCTTCCTTTCAAGTTCGAGGCAGGAACCCCTGACTATGTGGCAACACATGGTTTGGCACGTGCCATAGACTATATGCTTGACCTTGGTATTGACAATATTACTGCCCATGAGCAGGAGCTTACCAAGTATGCTATGGAGAAGATGCAGGCTATTGAGAATATGCGAATATTCGGTACTGCTCCGGAAAAGGATGCAGTTATCAGTTTCCTTGTTGGGGACATTCACCACCTTGACATGGGAACATTACTTGACCGTCTTGGTATTGCTGTTCGCACAGGACATCATTGTGCAGAGCCTCTTATGCACAGATTGGGCATTCAGGGTACGGTTCGTGCTTCTTTTGCTCTCTATAACACAAAAGAGGAAATTGACACCCTCGTTGCGGGCATTGAACGTGTAAGTAAGATGTTCTAATGGAGAAGTTAAGGACGATAGAGATGAACCGCCTCTCCGTGGAGGAATTTCACGAGGCAAAGAAGATGCCATTGGTAGTGGTATTGGATGATGTGCGCTCTCTATATAATGTGGGAAGTGTTTTTAGGACTGCCGATGCTTTTCGTGTAGAGGCAATATATCTTTGTGGCATAACGGCAACACCAGACGGAACTCTGAAAGCCCAACAGGAGATTCATAAGACTGCTCTTGGTGCAGAGGAAAGTGTGGAGTGGAAATATTTCGCCAATGCTCTTGAGGCTGTTAGGGAACTGAAGGTTAGAGGATATAAGTTGCTTGCAGTAGAGCAATGTCACGGCTCTACCATGCTTCAGAATTATGCTATAGACAGTCAGCCTTCAGCCGTAGTTCTCGGAAATGAGGTGAAGGGAGTTCATCAAGAGGTGATTGATGAATGTGACGGATGTCTTGAAATCCCGCAGTTTGGCACAAAGCATTCCCTTAATGTCTCTACGACAGCAGGAATAATTATATGGAAGTTTGCAGAGGTAACTCTCTAAAGCTATGAATTATAGATTAGCAACTATCGATGATTTTCAGGAAATCATCGGTATATATCGTTCTGCCATTGATACTATGAATGCTAATGGCATCATGCAATGGGATGAAATCTATCCCACGGCAGATGATATCCGTAAAGATATTGATACACAAGAGATGTATGTCGGTTTGAAGGATTCTCGAATATGTGTAGCCTATACTCTTAATAAGGAGTCTGATGCTCAGTATCAGAATGCTTCATGGGTTGGTGGCATAAACTATATCGTTGTACATCGTCTCTGTGTGGCTTCAGAATTTCAGCATCAGCATATTGCGAGAAATACCATGCAACATATCCATAATGAGTGTAGAGAATATGGCATCAAGGCTGTGCGTCTTGATGCTTTCACAGAGAATCCATACGCTCTCGCACTATATGAGAACTTAGGATACCAGAAACGTGGGGAGGCTGTATGGCGTAAGGGTAAGTTCTATCTTTATGAACTTATTCTTTGATTGTTTAAATTCCGAAGTAACTCCAATTCTACTCCAATTCAAGTCCTATTGGAAATAGGAGTTTCAGTCGAAATGGAATATGGTAGTGCTTCTAAACGTTTCACCAGGCCTTAGAATTGTAGAAGGCCATTGTGGGTTATTTGGTGAATCGGGGAAATGCATAGTTTCGAAACATACAGCATTTCTGTGATCTGCGGTTTTACCCGTTATTGCTTGTTGCATTATAAATAAGGAAATAATAGGGAAAAACGCAAAAAAAAGATGGATTGATTGAGAATATCATAAATAATCTAATAATTTTTTCTATTTTTTTAGTTTTTTTTAGCAATAAATTTTGTCGGTTCGGTTTTTAATTGTAACTTTACACTCGAAAACCTAATATGGACACCATTCTACGAATGACACGTCCAGTTTTCATTAAGCTAAACAATAATAATAGGCGAATAATAATTTAATCAAAAAACAAAAAAAGGTGATGAGAAAACGTTTGTTCTTTATGCTCACTCTGTTTGCAATGTGCTCTTTGGCCTTCGGACAGAAGAAATTTTCCAAGATTACAGCAGCTGACTTTGCAACTCCTTCGGAGGCTGCAGATTCTTCAGTTGATGCAGTGTATATCTATGACATTGGTGAGACCCGTGTTACAGCTAATACTGGGCATTTTAATATCGAGACACAAGTCAAGGTACGTATGCAGATTGTAACTGAAAAAGGAAAGGAGTATGCCAACCAAGCAATAGTATATTATTATAATCCCAAGGGGGCTCAGTCAGATAATGACAAAATATTAGAACTTTCGGCTGCTTCATATAATCTAGTTGACGGTAAGGTCGTAAAGAGTTCTTTGTCAAGTAAGTACGAGTTCAAGGAACAGTTGGATGATCATCGTATGCGTCTGAAATTCTCTATTCCAGAGGTAAAGGTTGGTTCAATAATAGAATATAAATATACGAGAGTAAGTCCAAGGTATTCAGATATTCCATCATGGTATTTCCAACATTCTGAACCAGTTAGATATAGTTTCTATTCTGCTGCATTCCCTGAGTGGTTCAAATATCATGTGGAAGCTCGTGGTTATTCTCCTTTGAAAGGAAAGCAGGATAACACTACTATTATGGTAGGAACTTCATTGCTTAAGGCTGATAGATATATTTTCGAGGCAGAGAATCTTCGTGCCTTAAAGAATGAGCAGTTCATCTATTGTGAGGATGATTATGCACAGCGTGTGGATTTTGAGCTTAGGGGAGTAGCTGTTCCTGGAGAAATATATAAGGACTATGCTCAAACGTGGGATAATGTTCGTGAATTCCTTCAAAATGAATATGAGATGGGATCACGTCTGAAGGTTCAGAATCCGTACGCAGAGGAGATGAAGTCACTCGATCTTGAGGGAAAACCTATAAGTGTAAAGGCTTCACGTATCTTCGCATTGCTCAAGAGCAAACTGAAGTGGAACAAGGAGTATAAGCTGTATTGTAAGAATCCGCAGAGAATTCTGAAGGAGGGTAAAGGTTCTAACATAGAACTTAACTATATCTATATGGCTATGCTCAGAGACGCAGGTATTTCTTCTACTCCAATGCTTATCAGACGCCGTTCAAGAGGTCGTCTGCCATTGACCTATGCAAGTATCGACAAACTGAGTACTTTTATTGTTGCCATAGTTGACGAGAATGACGCATTACTATTTGTTGATTGTTCTGCAGATTATGGTGATGTGAACGTATTGCCGGCTGACTTGATGGCTGAGGGTATACTCTATGACCCAAACATAACAAAGACTCCTAATAATGGCGCAACACGTGGAGGTGCGATCTTCGACCTTTCAGAGATAAGGGGAAATTCCACAAATAGCCGTATCAATTGTGTTGTAACTCCTGATGGACAGTTGGCAGGACAGAGAATCAATACCCATATCGGTTATAATGCATTGTCTTATAAGAATGCCTATCACGAGAAGGAGGATAGTCTTGCCCTGATTGAGAAAATAGAGAAGAACCTAGAGTGTAAGCTTTCTTCTTTCAGGGTAAGGAATGCCGAAGGAGTAGGTCGTGCAGTTGAAGAGAGAATACGTTTCTCTAAGGAGAGTGTTGTTGACGGTGACAGGATATACTTCAACCCAATTGTCTTTGCTGATGAGAAGACAAACTATTTCATCAAGGCTGATCGTGTGTTGCCTATAGAGTTCCCTGCTGCGCAGAACACAATAATCACTTCTGTTGTGACTATTCCTGAAGGATATGTCGTGGAAGAGATGCCAAAGCCGGAGACAGTTACCCTGCCAGGCTATCTTGCTGTTACTATTTCCTTCGAGATGCAGGAAAATAATCTTGTGACAAAATATGAGAGTATTGTTGACAATACCTTTATTCCTGCTACAGAGTATGCTAATCTTCAGGAATTCTGGAATAAGGTTCTGAAGATAAACTCCATGATGGTTTGTCTGAAGAAATCTTAACAATTTTCTATGAAACGACTTTGTTCTACAATATTATTATTTTCGGTAGCAGCTTTTGCTGTTGCTCAGGATGTCTGGCGTGCGTCTGACATTGCCGACTCGTTGAAGCGTGAGGCCTATTCTGTGGTGCGTGACTATCAGGCTACGGTTACTGCCAGTTCGAAGAAGTCGATGACTGTGCATTACCGTAGGGTCGTTACTATTCTCAATAAGAAAGGCGATGATCATGCTTTCTGGAACTGTACTACGGATGATTTCTCGCAGCTTTCCTCATTTAGCGGGAAGATTTACGACGAGCAGGGCAAGGTGAAACAGAAACTGAAGCGTAGTGATGTACATACGTCACAGTATTCTCAGCATCTAGCCACAGACAATCAGAAAAACTATGTAGAGCCACCTGTCATGGACTATCCATATACTATAGAATATGACTGGGAGGTGAAGTCGTCAGACGGTTATGTGGAATATGATTTCTTCTCTCCTGTATGGACTGACCGTCAGGCATTGGAGAAGGCATCGTTCAAGGTAACTGTCCCTACAGGTACAAAGATCAGATATATGGGCTTGCCTCATGAGCTGAATCCTCGGAAGCAAGGAGATGGAAAGAATGACGTGTATGTTTGGAATATGTCTGCGATGCGCTGTTTAATAGACGAGGAGTTTGACGATTATTTCATGTATATTTGTCCATCTGTAATAGCCGTACCTTACGAGTTTGTGTTTGGTGAAAGCTCTGGCGTTCTCGATACTTGGGAGAACAAAGGAAAGTGGTATCATCAGCTTGCAGAGGGTAGGGGCATCCTTCTACCTGCCGATAAGCAGAAGGTTAAGGAACTTACTGCAGATTGTAAAAATGACAAGGAAAAGATTGCAGCCTTGTATAAGTATCTTGGGGAGAAGACTCGTTATGTTAGCATTCAGCTGGGCATTGGTGGTTGGCAGCCTATGAAGGCAGAGGAAGTTGGCAAAACCGGTTTTGGCGATTGTAAGGCTCTTACCAATTATATGCAGGCATTGTTGAAGGAGGCTGGCATTGAATCATGCCAGACGATAATCAGCACACGCTATTCCGAGTTGTTGAAGGATTTCCCGAATATGCACCAGACAAACCATGTTATCCTGACTATACCACAGGCAGATGGAAGTAATATGATTGTGGAATGTACTAATCCTCAGTTGCCTCTCGGTTTTATTCCTGGAGACTATGCCGGGCATCAAGCATTACAGGTGGTAAATGGTATGGGTAAGTTGATTCGCATTCCTGAATATACTCCAGATAATAATTATGAGAAGATGGTTGCGGATGTACAGTTGCAGGCAGATGGAAAGTCTGTTGTCAAGTTCTCTGACGACCACTATGGCGAGCGCTATGAGTCGGTTCGTTCAATCGTCTATCAAGATGACAAGAAACGTAAGGAACGTGTCGGTCATTGGATAAGCCTTCAGGATCCTGTAGTGGAGAGTGTTAAGGTGAACGAGACAAAGACAGGAGTTCCGCATCTTGATGTACAGAGTGAGCTGAAGGGAACATACGGAAAAGTGAATGGCAATAAGATGTTTATTAATTGTAATCCTTTCCGTGGTATTCATGTTCCACGTTTCCGTAAGGATAGGACTCGCCCGATTGTTGCAGAAAGCACATACCGTTTTGACGATGAGATAAGGATTTCCCTTCCTGAAGGTTATGTCTATCCTGCTGGTCAGAGTACAGATTCTTCTACAACTGACTTTGGAAATTACACTCTTGACATCAAACAGGATGGGCAGAAGCTTATCGTAAAGACATGTATCACAGTTAACAAGGGTAGGTTTGATATCAGTCGTAAAGATGATTTCGCTGGTTTCCGCGAGAAGGTATCAAAGATGTTGAAAAAACAGATAATAGTAGAAAAGAAGTAATACGATTTTCGTATTATCTCCTAATTGCTGTCGTTTTACCTCCGTTGATCCTCCGAACCAAACTCGGTGAAAGTCCGTTCTAAGTCCGCTCTTAGAACGGACTTTCACCGAGTTTGGTTCCTTTTTATAGTGGAGTCATAACGATATTACATAGGAGATGATGAGTTGTTTAGTCGAAATGGAATATTGTTGTGCTTCTGAACGTTTCACCAGGCCTTAGAATTGTAGAAGGCCATTGTGGGTTATTTGGTGAATCGGGGAAATGCATAGTTTCGAAACATACAGCATTTCTGCGATTATGAGGCTTCCCGTTTTTGCCAATCATATTGCCCTTGTGCCCATTGGCTGTATATATCTGTAGAGCTGGCTCGGTGGTATATACTTCCACGGTTATATCCGTATGATTATCCACGAGACGAGCTGCAAGTCTTGACAGATCGCCGTTTGTATTCAGTTTATAGCAATGGTCGTAACCTTTGGTTATATTGAGTTGGTTGTTGGGGGTATCTATTCTTTCGCCGATGAGGTGAGGTGTGCGGAAATCGAAAGGGGTGTCTTTTACGGTAGCCAGTTTGCCTGTTACTCGTTTACTCATATCATATACCGCAAAACTATCAGCGTCAAGCCATAGTTCTTCTTCAAGCACATTGGAGGCATGATCGCCAGTAAGATTGAAGAAGTTGTGATTGGCAATATTGACGACGGTAGGTTTGGTGGTAGTCGCTTTATAGTCAATGCGTAGATCCTGCTTTTGGGTCAGGGTATATGTCACATCCAGAGTCAATTCTCCCGGAAACCCATTTTCACCATCGGGTGAGATATATCGCATGGTAATGCTTGTGTCATTATGAGAGATGATATCCCATATACGCTCGGAGAAGTTGGGTGAACCGCCGTGAGAGCAATCTCCGTGATGCCTGATTTGGAGCATATATTCATTGCCGTCAATCTTAAGATATCCTCCGGTGATTCTGCCTATGTATCTTCCGACCACGGCACCGAAATTCTGTCGTTCCAATGTGTATTGTTCAAGGCTGTCAAAACCAAGGGCAAGGTCTATATTTCTGAATATGAGTTTATGAATACGTGCACCATAGTCCATTACCTTCATTTCCATATTAGGGGCGCGAAGGGTGTAGGTCTTGATTTCTTCTTGCTGTGCATAGGAGAATATGGATATGGAGATTAGTACCAAACTAATAATGTATTTCTTCATAGAATATAGTGTATATTAGTTACTATTTGGGAACAAAGATAGTATTTTTTCTGAAATTTTTATTATCTTTGCCGGAAAAAATTAGGATTTCATGCTAAAGAATCACTTTTATGATGGAAAGATAGAGGCTGGATGCGATGAAGCTGGGAGGGGATGCCTTGCCGGCTCGGTCTTTGCCGCTGCCGTAATTCTGCCCGACAACTATCAGAATGATATGCTTAACGACTCCAAGCAACTCACGGAGAAGAAGCGTTATATGCTTCGTGAACAGATTGAGCGTGATGCTGTTGCATGGGCGGTAGGTATTGTTACGGCTGCTGAGATTGACAAGATCAACATTCTCAACTCCTCTATTCTTGCCATGCATAGGGCTCTTGATCAGTTGAAGGTTCGACCAGAGGCAATAATTGTGGATGGTAATAGGTTCAAACCATATCGTGAACCGTCGGGTGATGAGGCAAACATATCTTCATTTGAGAGAAAGAAAGGAATGATATTACCTCACACCACAATCGTGAAAGGTGACGGTAAATACCTTGCAATCGCGGCTGCGTCAATCCTTGCAAAGACGTACAGGGATGACTATATGAACGAGATAGATGCTGAATATCCAGCCTATCAATGGAAGAAGAACAAGGGATATCCAACCAAGGCTCATTATGCAGCTATCCGTGAGACTGGTCCTTCTCCTTATCACAGGCTTACTTTCAAGGGTGTGGTTGATACACAGTTGGAATTGGATTTTGGCAGTGAAGAGGTGTAAATTGCAAACACGACTTTATAATTTTCCGCACACTTACGTTGTAAGTGCAAGAAAACAGGCTCGAAGTTTGTCAATGTCACAAATTTTTAGTAATTTTGCGCCCCGAAATAGGAGATTGTAAACAGTAAATTCAATTATATAAAAAATTATGGCAAAGAAAGCTCTTTTGATGATTCTCGACGGATGGGGAATCGGCAAGCATGGTAAGGGTGATGTTATCTTCAACACCCCAACTCCTTATCTGGATTACCTCCAGGCAGTTAGCAGTGTATCACAGCTCCAGGCTTCAGGTGAGGACGTAGGTCTTCCTGACGGTCAGATGGGTAACTCAGAGGTTGGTCACCTTAACATTGGTGCAGGTCGTATCGTATATCAGGACCTCGTTAAGATCAACCGCGCTTGCAAGGACGGTTCTATCGCTAAGAATCCTCAGGTTGTAGAGGCTTACACATATGCTAAGGAGAATGGTAAGAAGCTTCACCTCATGGGTCTTACCTCTAATGGTGGCGTTCACTCTTCACTCGACCATCTCTTCAAGCTCATCGAGGTTGGTAAGGAATATGGTCTTAAGAATCAGACCTTCGTTCATTGCTTCATGGACGGTCGTGACACAGACCCACGTTCTGGCAAGGGCTTCATTGAGCAGCTCACAGAGGTTTGTAAGGCTAACGACGCAGCTATCGCAAGCATCATCGGTCGTTTCTATGCAATGGATCGTGACAAGCGTTGGGAGCGTGTGAAGGAGGCTTATGATCTTCTCGTTTCTGGTACAGGCAAGAAGGCTACCGACATGGTTAAGGCTATGCAGGAGAGCTATGACGAGGGTGTAACTGACGAGTTCATCAAGGCTATCAGCAACGCTAACGTAAACGGTAATATCGAGGAAGGTGACGTTGTTATCTTCATCAACTTCCGTAACGACCGTGCTAAGGAGCTTACACAGGTTCTTACTCAGGAGAACATCGAGGATATGAAGACAATCCCAGGTCTGAAGTACTATTGTATGACTCCATACGATGCTAACTTCAAGGGCGTTGGTATTCTCTTCCCTAAGGAGAACGTAACAAATACTCTCGGCGAGTACCTCTCTCAGCAGGGAAAGAAGCAGCTCCACACAGCAGAGACAGAAAAGTATGCTCACGTAACATTCTTCTTCAATGGTGGTCGTGAGGCTCCATACGAGGGTGAGGATCGTGTACTCGTTGCTTCTCCAAAGGTTGCTACATACGACCTCAAGCCTGAGATGTCTGCTTATGAGGTTAAGGATAAGCTCGTTGCTAACATCAAGAAGAATGAGTATGACTTCATCGTTGTAAACTTCGCTAACGGTGACATGGTTGGTCATACAGGTGTTTACAATGCTATTGCAAAGGCTGTTCACGCTGTTGACAACTGCGTACGTGACGTTATCGAGGCTGCTAAGGAGACTGGTTATGAGGCTATCATAATTGCTGACCATGGTAATGCTGATAACGCTATCAATGAGGATGGCACTCCAAACACAGCACACTCTCTCAACCCAGTTCCATTCATCTATGTTACTGACAACAACTCAGCAACTGTTAAGGATGGTCGTCTGGCTGACGTTGCTCCTTCTATCCTTCACATCATGGGATTGGAGAAGCCTGCTGATATGACAGGTGAGAACCTGATCGTTGATTAATAGATTTGATTTATTTTCCCAGCCCCTCCCATTGAGGGAGGGGATATATAACTATCGCTTATGGAAGTAAAAATAGCTGATAGCTGGAAGGAAATATTGCAGAGTGAGTTTGACAAGGATTACTTTGTCAAACTCACTCAGTTTGTTAAGGCGGAATATGCTACTGCCAGATGCTATCCTCCCGGACATGAGATTTTCAATGCCTTTTCGCTTTGTCCTCTTGATAAGGTTAAGGTCGTTCTGCTTGGTCAGGATCCTTATCATGAGCCCGGACAGGCTGAAGGTCTCTGTTTCTCGGTAAAGGACGGAATACCTCTACCTCCGTCTCTTATTAATATATTTAAAGAGGTGAAGGAAGATGTTGGTAGTGTGCCAGAACTTTCAGAAGTTGCTGCTCAAAGAGGACAGAGAATGTATAACGGTTCTCTTCGCAGATGGGCAGAGCAGGGAGTTCTTCTTCTCAACGCTACCCTTACGGTTCGCGAGCACATGGCAGGTTCTCATCAGAAACATGGTTGGGAAACCTTCACGGATGCTGTCATAAAGGCTGTTTCCGATACTCAGGAGCACGTTGTGTTCATTCTCTGGGGTGGATATGCGAGAAGTAAGAAATACCTTATTGACAAACAGAAGCATATGATTCTGGAGTCTGTTCATCCATCACCTCTTTCAGCCAATAGGGGTGGGTGGTTTGGTAATCATCATTTCTCCCAATGTAATGCTTATCTTGAGCAGCACGGTAAGGAGAAGATAAATTGGTGATTTGTAAATAGTAAATAGTAAATTCGTAAATAGTAAATAGCTTGATGCTTCCAATGGTACAGATAGGTGATGTTATCGTGTCACCTGATATTTTTACGGAATACTTCTGTTGCGACCTTGAGAAATGCAAAGGCGAATGTTGTATTGAAGGTGATGCGGGCGCTCCTGTTACCCTTG
This sequence comes from uncultured Prevotellaceae bacterium, assembly GCA_902779665.1. GTDB lineage: Bacteria > Bacteroidota > Bacteroidia > Bacteroidales > Bacteroidaceae > Prevotella. Next base: position 63,640 of record CACZCN010000018.1, read on the forward strand.
AGGAAGTCGGGGAACTTGAGAACGTCCTTGATGTTGTGTGGCCTGATCTAAGTGCTCAGGCACAGGCTGTCATAGACAAACAAGGGGTTGCCTATACTGATGAGGAAGGCGATCTCGTCACAAGCATCGTAGGAGGCAAGGATTGCGTGTTTACTTATTACGATGACCTTGACATAGGCACTAAGGAAAAACCATGTGTTGTGAAGAATTGCTGTCTATGTGCCACGGAGAAAGCATTTAGGGCAGGAAAGACCAACTGGTGCAAGCCTATCAGTTGCGCGCTCTATCCTATTCGTGTGGCAAATCTCAGTAACGGACTTGTAGGTCTTAATTATAACCAATGGAGTGTATGCAAATGTGCCCGTGAGAAGGGCCGAGAACTTAAACTCCCTCTGTGGCAGTTTCTCAAAGATCCTCTCATCCGTCGTTTTGGCGAGGAATGGTATGGTTGGCTTTCCGACTGTGCCAAGGAGTTTGAGAAGATGAGGCATGAGTAAGAGCCTTTATATATTTAATAGGTAATATTGTATTTGATGACATGTTCCGCTCAGATTTTCCAAACAATGGGTCTGTTCTTCGGTTTTTGTTGTCAAATTCTCGGAAATAAAACTTTTTTCGAAAATAATCCGTGAAAAATTTTGCCATGTCGCGAAAAAGCAGTACCTTTGCACTCGCTTTCGGAAAAACGGTAATAATCACCGCATGGAAGGAAGCAAGAAGAAAGAGTTCTTTGACAAGATTTACATAAACAGAAAGTAGTAGTACAAGAAGCAAGTGAGCTTGTCTCACTTGGGTAGAAAACGAACCGATCAATTCGCCTCCGGCAACGGAGGGAAAGAGAAAAGAAGCTTCTTAATAGATAAAGGATAGTCGTCCCGAGCAAGACAACGATGCTCTTCCGTAAAACGAAGAGCTCATTATAAAGAAATTTTACAATGGAGAGTTTG
>CACZCN010000019.1:0-83630 GCA_902779665.1 uncultured Prevotellaceae bacterium
CTAACTGGATGCAAAAATACATAAAATATCTGATACCGCCAAATTTTCACGCAAAAAAACATTTATTAACTTTAATTCTCCATCAGCTCGACGACTTGCGATTTGCTTTCGCCTTCTAAAAAACAGGGGAAAACCAATAAAAACATATAAAAACAAATGTTTTATTTTAACCTCAGTTCGACGAATTCATGGCAAACGCATCTCCGATGCTGAACTGACAATAATTACCAATCTTACCAATCTTTTACCAATAAAAACTGGGCTTGCGCCCTGAGATGTGTTTTTTGAAAGTAAATTCTAAGAAAATTAAACCAGTAAATTAATTTACTGATAAAATTTATTGCCCATTTGGCGAGCCTTTCTTTATGGTAGAAGATTGGTAAGATTGGTAATTATTGTCAGTTAAAACAGCTTGCTGTTTGCCATATAGGAATTATTCGCTGAAGCTCATCAAGCTATGCAAGTCATCGAACTCACGTTATTTTATGTTCTTTTGTTTTGATTGTTTTTTTTAAATGGCGAAAGCAACTTATGCGAAAAACTTCCGTTTCTCTCGTGCATTTCGTGTTCGTAAAAAAAACTCAGCGGCTTTGCGTCTCTGCGTTTGAAAATCCCTCTTGGCAACCTCATTCCTCCTAAGATACTCCATCAGTTCTCCATCGATACTCCATCGTTCCTCCATCGAAGCGATGGACCATCGATGGAGTATCGATGTAGTATCGATGGAGTATCCTATATGGAAAAAGGGAGAATGTGTGGCTTTCCCCAAACCCTGCGAAAGCGGAACATTTCCTTTCCCCAAAAAACATTGTGTAGGCGAGCCTTTCTCTGGCTGTAGAAAAAAAATGAAAAAAAATTGAAATCTTTAAATCTTTTTTCTTAATTTTGCGTCTTTACTTATAGAAACGTGTAATTAATTACGAAAATAGATTATGAGAAAAGTGGTATTTTCCATATTACTAATGATTTGCGCAATGAGCTCTAAAGCGCAAAGTCTGGCTGCTCCAGATGGTGAGGGTAGTGGTATTGCTGTTTTCAACGGCAATATAAAAGACGTGCCTGACGGTACGGTTGTATATTTCTGGTATCCTGAGAATGGTGACTATATCGGAGAGGCTGTTGCGGAAATTGTCAATGGTATGTTCAGTTTTAAGAAGAAGATAAATCAGAATGCGAAATATCTCATTACCCTGGGAGATGACAAGGAAGAGCTTGTTGTCAGAACAGCACCCGGAACTACAAAGATTACCGGCAATACCCGTCTTTGTAGCCGTTGGAGGGTTGAGAACGATAATCCGATGAATGTAGAAAAGAATGCGTTCAACGATCGTAGAGAGGCTATCGAAAAAGAATATGAGAAAGAAGTGAAGCGCGGAGAGGTAAATGAAAGAAAAGATGTATATGCTCAAGAGCGTTTCTATATAAACTCGATGTGCGAGTTTATGAAGAATAGGCCTTATGGTAGGTACTATATGGAAGAACTGAGAAGGCTTTTCTGGATGGTGAGGACCAACGACGATGATCAGCGATTGGCTGACTGTAAGAAGAAGGTTGGCGAGTTGTGTATCAAGCTGCCTTTGAACAGGTTGGGCGAGTTTCAGGACCTTTATACTAATAAAGTGCTGAATGTGAATGATGAGATGGTTGACTTCAAGCTATATGACCATAATGGTAAGGAGCATCATCTGACTGAGCTTAAAGGTAATGGCAAGTATAAGCTGTTGGAGTTCTGTAGCAAGGAGGACAAGGACATGATGAGATCCCGTCCGGAGGATGTGCTCAACGAACTATACCAGAAATATTCGGACCGTATTGACATAGTGACTGTGAATTGCGACTCGAAAGATGCATGGATGAGTGGCCAGTTTCCACACGACAAATGGAATGAATGGAACGACTATAAGAGAAGTATCGCAGTTATGATGGAATATACTACCTTGTTCCCCTATGTGTTTATCTCATCACAGGGAACGATATTGGGTTTCGGCGATTATGATGAACTCAAAGATAAGATGGAGTGGTATTTCGATTTGAAGATGTAGATAGCTCTCCCTATGTGGAGGGAACCAGTCAGAGTGAAGGGCTTTAAATTCAATTTAAGTTAAACAACGTGCTTTTATTCATTTTATTCTCTTTGCTATACACCCTGAAATCTTGATAGGTTTCCTCCACATGGGGATAGCCTCTCCCCCCGCCCTCTCCCGTAGAGAGGAAGCCGGAGAACTAAAAAACTTAGTCCTTAGTCCTTGGTCTTTAGACTTTTGACTTTAGACCTTAGACCTTAGACTTTAGACAAAAGATACATGCACAAAGAGACGGAACAGAACATAATTGAATTGGAAAGGATTGTCGCAGAGCGACAAGACTGGCTGTTCCGTTTTGCTTATATGCGCATTGGACGGCGTGAGGACGCCGAGGACTTGGTACAGGAAGTGCTGCTGAAACTGTTCAGGGCAATGCAGAAGTCGGGTGGTGTTGATGATGTTGAGAGTTATCTGATAAGAAGCATCAGTAATGCGTGTCAAGATCATTTCCGACGAAAACGGCAGACGACGATTCCGATTGATGATGCCTTGCAGGTCTCGGTAGATGATAGTGACAGGCAGATTCACGAGGAGTTCATGAGAATAAACAAGTTGCTTGACGACCTCCCTCCGGAGCAGGCAGAGACCTTACGGCTGAAATGCTATGATGGTCTTACGTTTAAGCAGATAGGTGAGTTACAAAATATTCCAGAGGCAACGGTTAAATCGCGTTACCGATACGCAATAACAGCCCTCAAGGAAAAAGTTGCAAAGCAAAAGGAGTAATAATATGAAAGAGTTTAACGACATGGAAGATCTTGAGCAGTTGCTGAAGCCACAATGTGAGTTTCACGCTTCTGATAAGTTGAAGGACGAGGTCATAGCCAAGGCAAAGGCTGAAGTTCGTCCTCGCAAGGTGCGTCTGTTGCCTTGGCTCGCCGCTGCCTGTGTGGCTGGTATCATAGGATTGTTCCTTATGCCTCCTGAGCAGTCTGAAGATAAGGCAAGGGCTAAAGTTGAAAGTGTAAAGTTGAAAGATGAAAGTGTAAAGAGTAAAGTTGAAAGTATAAAGAATGAAGTAGCTAAGCCTGAACCTTATGTGGCTGTTGTTGATAGAAAACAGCAAGTAAAGACTTCTGTCAGAAACGTTAAGGCGGAAGAGCCGAAAGTGCAAGAGCCAAAGCAAATACAACCTAAAGAGAATGCTATGCCTATAGAGCAATATGATGAGGAGATGATGCTTTCAGAGAATGATGTCCCCATCACAAGGCCTGAGAACCTGATTGATACGCCAGAGGATCTTGCTTTGATTGCAAGACTCGAAAAGCAGGCTTTCATCAACAGGATGCGTGAGCAGGTTGAAATTGCCAAGGCTGAGCTTATTAATGAAACGCTAATCGAAGAAAATTAATATCGTAAACATATGAGAAAATATATTTCGCTGCTGATATTGATATGCAGTCTTAACATATATGCTGCTGAGTTGCCCCCGGCACCACAGCCGGAAGCCTTGCAGGATGCTATCCGTACCTTTTACGAGACACACGTCGAGAGGGATAGTAAAAATTTTTGGAATATGCGTAGGAGCTATTGGCTTAAAGAGTATGCTACATGGTCAGAGGTTATCAATATCCCTTTCAGCTGTGATTCAAAAGAACCTGAACTTAAGGCGGTGATAGATGCTTTTATCAAGGACGAGCGTAACAGCTATCAGTATGTTCACGAAGTTCCGGGGTCAGGAATGTTGTATTCGGTAAGTCTGGACAACAAAAGCAACAGAAGGGAAATAACCCGCAAGAGCAAGGATCAGGAGTTCTATATGCTTTGTGTAAAGAACTATGATAATCCGCGCTTTAGGGATATGTACACTATCTCGTATGTCAAGAAGAAAGAAGGCAAGAAAGTGATGTACGAGGGTAATATTTACTATATCCATTCTCCAAGACCCGACTATAAGGATGGTGAGCTTTTGGAAACTCCACAATATAAGAAATTCATATTGATTGGGTATTTGGATAGTGAATTGCTTGACTCGTGCAAATCTGTAGCTGTTAAAGGAAAACGTGGTGGTGGGCATGTTGATTATGAGTGGTGGAATGAAAGAGTGATAGATGGTCGCTTCGTGTATAGTAAGCAACTCACCAAGGCTATGGATATCCAGGTTTTCTATCACTACGAAGACAAAACGAACTCTGCTGCTCAGACAATAAATGCTACTCCAGGCACGACTCTATATGTGGATTTTCATAAAGATGGTTATGAAATAAAGAGAGTTGAAACCGAGTACACCGATGACGAAAACTCTGTGGACAAGCAGAAAATGGCAAAAGCGGAGGATATCTTGAAGAATTATACCATTATGCTGACGTCGATTAACGAGCAAATCAGGGAACTAAGAGAAACTCCTGAAGATGCACCAGATCATACAGAAGTAAAGAAACGTCTTGCTGATCTTCATAAAAGGGCAAAAGACATTACGAAAAAGATGCAGGATCTGGTAGAAAAGATGGAGTTTGAACTGAAGTAACATTTTCTGTGTAACCTATGAACTATAAAACCTGCAACTTGAGCTATACAAAAGTTGCAGGTTTTAATATTGTTTACTTATATAGGATTATTGTTATTTTAGATTCAATACTCTATCGAATATATGATCATCTTCTACTTCAACCAACTTTCCATCAACAAATTTGACGACTGGGGTCTTTGCAAAGATGCGACCTTCTTGGTTTTTGATTACAGCCAGATAAGAATCATACTCATCTATGGCTTCATACTCCCAAACCGCATCTCCTAAATATCTTAATGAGCAAATGCCATGGGTAATATAGCCACTATTATCAGTATAAGCCGAATAGAGAGATACGTACATATTAGATAATGCATCCGTTTCCTCTAGTCCTGTAACCTTTATGCGTAATGCATACTCGGGGCGGTTTCCCTCTGAAGTGATTGCGAGGTCTGTGAACTGGATACCTACGCCCTTAGTCTTGAAGGACTTGATCTCCTTGGAATAAACAGGCTCATTACTATAGGGTGGGTAATACGCAATAGTGTAATAATAGGTCTGATCTGGTTCTAGCCAAGAAAGCTGGAAACCGTTTAACTTCCTATCCAGATTAGTGGAAACGTGGCCATCTCTTAGTCCTGTCTCTGTTGATCCCCAATATAACTCAACTGTACCTTCAGGGAGGCTTGCATTAACAGGGATGAAAGCCGTTGTAGCTTTGATGTTTTCCGCAGAAGGAAGATGCTCGATAAAATCAGGTAGGGGGGCTTTAATATCTTCGTCATCATCTCCGCAAGATATGCATGTTAGGCTCAAAAGTGCCATTGCAGAGAAGATAAAGCCTTTGAAAATGTTGTTCATTTGATGGTTTTTGTAATTTAGTTTTGTCTTCAGAACTATTTCTGAATTCTGTGTGCAAAGATACAAAAATATTCTTATAACCTATAACTTTTGCCCGTTTTTATTCAAATTGGCCAGAATATACGTTATTGTAAACGTGGATTCTCTCTTCGTTTTGCACATACTTATATGTTACGTTTGTCGGTAGAAAGTGCTATAATATGGAGTTTAAGGTTTAAAAAAAGTTATAAAATAAGAAAAATTAGAAAGAAAAATGGGAAAACTGAACAATTATTGTATCTTTGCACTTGGAAATAGATGCGTTCACCAGCCTTTGGGTTCGCACTATTATCTGCGTGCGAGGTTTTTCGCACGTTGCTGCAGAAAAGGTAAAAAGTTGACTTATTGTTGACGTTTTTTTCGATAAAGCCTCCTTTCCCCGTGAAGGGGCGAGGACATAAGTTAGTACTTTTACATCATTGGCATATTAGCGAATGAATATAACCTCATCCTTGTCCCTTTACGGGATAATGCCGAAAAGGTCGGCTGCCAGAGGGTGTTTGCAACGCCTTATGGGCTTGCAATAAAAACCAAAGGATGCTCGTAGGGCAAGGAAGGGGTTGTTGATGATAATTCACTTTACTTACATAATAATTACCCAATCTCGTTTATGAGGGGCTGTTTGCAAGAGACAGCTTCCTCATAAACATTGGTAAGTCCTTTGTCATTTACCTGCTGTTGCGTTTCGTCTTGCTGACGGGTGGCATAATAGCTTATGGGTAAGGGGCACAAGGACCTGTTTTTTTATGGAATACAGAAAATATTTGCACGAATTGTTTGGAATAGTGAAAAAAAATTTGTATCTTCGCAGCCGAATTATATACCTTAATTGCTATTCTACTGATGTTTCATAAATCTTTCAAAGTAATATTTCTTATCGCTGTCTTTGCTTTTATGCTGTTCGCGTGTGGTAGGGGTGGTGACAAAACCTCATTGTCAGATGTGGATAGTGTGGAATTGAGGGAATTCAAGAATTATGTCTATGAAACACGCATGAAACTGCTTTACGAGCATACTTACGATAGTGCCAATATTCCTGTGGCAGACTCTATCTACAAGGAGGCTGACAGGCTCAATTCTGACTGGTGCAAGCTCAGGGCATTGGAGTTGAAGTATTATGTGTATGTGGCAGATCCCTCGAAGGAAAAGGAGTTCTTTGAGGCTATTGACGAGTATCTGAAGATCGCATCGTCAGCTCCCGAATATCAGCAAGAATTGTATGACGGCACGTATGCCAAGGTTGAGTATCTTATTGAACGTAAGAAGTTTATCTCGGCTCAGGAGATAGTAAGGGATTTGATGAGAAAGGCGGAGACATCTGAGTATTCTGAAGGATTGTATCTCTGTAACTATCTGATGGGCTGTATCTATCAGCATCGTGGAGATTATTCCATGTCTATTCCGTATTTGAAAAAGGCTGAGGAATATGCAAAAAACGACAGTATGCACGTATCGCTTGTTTCGCGAGAACTTTCCGTGTGCTATCAGGCAATAAAGAAACATGATGAGGCCCTTGCTATGGCTCGCCGTTGCTGCGATTACGCAAGCAATAGAGTTTATAAGGTGTTTGGCGAATATACCTATCTAACATCCCTGTTTGAATCTGGTAAAGAAGCGGAGTTTGTAAAGGCATACCAGTCATCAGCTATCTGTACTGGGAATGTGGATGATGTTATGCCTATACACATGCAGCAAGGACTTCAGGCTCGTCTTGCCGTGTGCCAAAAAGACTGGGATAAGGCTGAGGCTATTGCTTCAAAGATTGATATGGAGGATGAGAGGCTTGGTGAGCTGTTTACGCTATATCTGCGAAAGGGTGACTATAAGAAGGCTTTTGAAACAAAGCTGAGAATCGGAGAGATGAACGACTCTGTAAGGTCGGCTATGCAGACGGACGATCTTAATGAGATGGAGGCCCGATTGGGTAACAGTCGTCTGAGGATTGAGGCTGACGAGCTGAAGATTGCCAATCAGAGAATGATGACTGTTTCTGTCATTGTGGCATTGGTGCTTGTTATTATCATTATAGCGTTGGGATCTGTATTTTTTGTACGCCGTCGTTCTTCCCGTTATAAGAGAAAGGCTATGGAGGAGCGAGAACTGTTCTATAGAAACGTTACCCACCAGTTGCGCACGCCTATGACCGTTGTTCTCGGTATGGTGGAGCAACTCAAGCAGCATATCCCCGAAAACGATATCGTAGGTCACGAGAGTCTTGAGGCTGCCCATAGGCAGAGTGAAAATCTCCTTGAACTGATAAAGAAACTCATAGCAGCTTCAAAGGAAGGAGAGATGGTGGAGTTGAGTGATGTGAATTCCGGTCCGTCACAGTCCCAACAGACCCTCTCCCCGCTCCCCCTTAAAGGGGGAGAGCCTGAGAGTGTAAGGAAGTCCCCCTTTAAGGGGGATTTAGAGGGTCTTTCTATCCTCCTTGCCGAAGATAACGACGACGTTGCCATGCTTATATGTAATATGCTGCGCGACGAGGGGTATAGTGTCAGTCGTGCGGTTGATGGTCAGGAGGCATTGGAGATGCTGCGTGAGGAATTGCCTGATATGCTTATCACGGATATTGCCATGCCGAGAATGGATGGTCTTGAACTGATGAGAATTGTGCGTGCTGACGAGACTATGTGCTGTCTGCCTATCGTAGTTGTTTCTGCCCGTGTAGAGGACCATGAGCGTCTGGAAGGCATTAGTGCCGGTGCTGAGGTGTATCTTGCCAAACCGTTCATTAACGAGGAATTGCTGCTTATCGTGAATAAGTTGCTTGAACAACGCAGACGGCTTATTAAGATGTTTACCAACAGCAAATCGGACGATGAGACCAGTAGGCAGCTTCCGGAGGTGGATGTAGAGTTCTTCAATGATATTAACAAGTTGATTGATGCAAATCTCGTTTCAGGCGATGTGTCAACGTCATTCCTTGCAGACAGGATGTGTACATCTGTCTCTACCCTAAATAGAAGATTGAAGAATATGAGTGGATTGACGGCTACTACATACATCCGTAATCGAAGGATGCTTATGGCAAAGCGCCTGCTTGAGACTACGAATCATTCTGTCAGCGAGATTGAGGTACAATGTGGTTTCAACACTTCCGGTCATTTCTCACGTGTGTTTAAGGCAGAGACAGGCTTATCGCCTCTTGATTACAGACATAAGGCGCAGACAAAAGTTGTGGATTAGAGTGTTTTTTCAGTTGCTATTGGTTATCCATACCTCCGATATAGGGAACGGACCTGAAACGGACTTGGAACGGAGGTGAAACGGACTTGTGAAGTTCGTGGTAGGGTATGGAAGGGTGTGTTTATTTTTGGTTCACTATATACTGTACCTTTTGGGGATGGGATGACTAAAAAGGAAAAGGTTCAGTATATATTGTACCTTTTAAATACAGACCCTAAAAGTGAGAGTTATCCAGGATCCACATCGTAATGCACAAGCAATGACTTGTAGTTTGCATCGGTCATCATTTGTTGTACGCAGAATTTGATATTATCTCTTACGGTTTTGAGAGGGAGAGACAAGTCAAGTTTCAATACTATCTTTCTGATGCAGAGAGTCTTGATACGCGCAACTGAGGGTTTGTCAGGACCTAATATCATCGTGCCTTTCTGATTCTTTATGGCTAGAGTCTGACGAAGACGGTTGGCAAGTTCTATGCCTGCATTGTTCACTATCTGGTTATCGCGATGCTTTAGGTAGATATAGATGAGGCGCGTGAAAGGAGGATAGAAAAAAGCACGGCGTTCTTGTACCAAGTCACGGAAGTAACCTGCGAAGTCGTTGTTTACTATCTGTCGGATGATAGGAAGTTCGGGATTATTTGTCTGGAGAATAACCTTGCCTTGCTTGCCTTTTCGTCCTGCACGACCAGCCACTTGGGTTATCATCATATAGGCGGTTTCCCATGCTCGGAAGTCGGGATAGTTGAGCATGGAATCTGCAGAGAGAATGCCCACCACGCTTACGTGGTCGAAATCGAGTCCCTTTGTAACCATCTGTGTACCAATGAGCAGATTTGTCTTCTGAGAGGAGAAATCGCTGATGATACGTTCGTAGGCATTTCGTGTCCTTGTGGTGTCGAGATCCATTCGTGCGATACGAGCCTCTGGAAATTCATCGCGTATGATGTCCTCAATCTTCTCTGTGCCGAAGCCTCTGTCCTGAAGCTCTGTGTTGTGGCAGTTGGGACATTCCGTAGGCATACGGTAGGTATAGCCGCAATAGTGGCATGTGAGCGAGTTGAGGTTTTTGTGGTATGTGAGGGATACGTCGCAGTTGGTGCATCGAGGCACCCATCCGCATTGATGACATTCTATAACAGGCGAGAAACCGCGTCTGTTCTGGAAGAGGATGACCTGCTCGCCATTATGCAGAGCATCTCCGATAGCCATTCTAAGATCTGGAGACAATACCCCTCTCATCACCTTACGATGACGGAGATCCTTTACGTTCACCACGTTTATCTGTGGCAGTTTGATGTCCTTGTATCTCTGCGTAAGCGTGACGTAGCCGTATTTTTTCTGGGAGGCATTATAATAGGTCTCGGCACTTGGCGTGGCTGTTCCGAGGAGAGTCTTGGCACCATACATCTGCGCAAGGACGATGGCGGCTGAACGACCGTGATAGCGAGGGGCTGGATCTTGCTGCTTGAATGAGCTTTCGTGTTCCTCGTCGATTATCACCATGCCAAGGTTACGGAAAGGCAGGAAGACGGCAGAACGTGCTCCGAGGATAACGTCGTATGGCTGGTCGGAGAGTTGTTTCTGCCATATCTCTACGCGCTCGGCATCAGAATATTTGGAATGGTAGATGCCAAGTCGGTTGCCGAAGACACGATGAAGGCGCTCGGTAATCTGCACGGTGAGGGCAATCTCTGGAAGGAGATAGAGAACCTGCTTGCCTTCGTCGATGGCACGCTGTATCATCTTGATATAGATCTCTGTCTTTCCGCTTGAGGTTACTCCATGAAGGAGGCATACGTTATGTTCTTCCCATTCCTTGTATATGCTGTCGTAGGCTTGCTGCTGGGCTTCGTTTAGTGTTGAGGGTTTTGTGCTTTGTGTTGAGAGGGATGTATCGCGCATTAGTCGGCTTACTTCCTTGTCGTATATGCGTAACAGGCCTCTATCGCACAATGCCTTTATTGTAGCAGCATTGGCATGGGCATCGTTCATCAGTTCCTCGCGTGTAACCTCTACGATTTCCTCACGTGTACTATTTCCTTCTATGGAATCCCAATGCGAGAGGGATAGGTATGAGTTGAAAGCCTCTAACTGACGTGTCGCCCTTACAAGCATGTTGAGGGCGATGTGAAGGGCATCCTCATTTTGGTATTGCTCTGTTAGTCCTATGTAAGTCTCTGTCTTTGGACGGTAAGTGCCTTCTGCCTTCATGCCAGAGGGTAGGGCAGCGCGGAAAACATCGCCGAGGGGCGACATATAGTATTCGGAAATCCATGTCCAGAGCTTGTATTGCTGGGGCAGAAGAACAGGCTTAGCGTCAATAATCGCAATTATATCACGTATCTGTACTCCCTCTTTTATTGATATATCCTCGGTTGGGGCGTTTACTACAAGTCCTGTGTATGTCTTTGAAATACCCAACGGCACTTTTACGCGGATGAATGGCACGACATCTTTTTCCATGCTTTCGGGCACAGAGTATGTGTAGAGGCCGTCTATTCCGAGGGGGAGGATTACATTTACGTATTTCATGACCGCAAAGTTATATAAAAAAAAGCAGACTCGCAATATTTGCGGTCTGCTTTTTATATGAAGTTTGAAAGTTTTTAGAAATAGTATGTCAAACCTATCTGCCAAGCGTTAGACTTTGGTTCGAGAAGATGAAAACCATCGGAGTCAATCGTTGGGCTTAATTCTGCATCGGCAGTCTTTCCGAGGGCAGAGTTGTAGTTTACTCTTATCTCGACGTGATTGATTTTGACACCTCCACCAAGATTAATGCTGAAGTCGCTATTCTTCCAACGCCAATCTCTTACGCAATCTGAGACCTCGTCGATACCATCAGCATCTATGTTGAAAGAGTATTGTGGACCGGCAAAGACGAAAAGCTGGCTGTTGTCGCTGATGTCAAATCCCTTGCGAATATTTACTTGAACGTTGGCGTTCTGCTCGGTTATGCTCTCGCCATCAACTTCACCCCTACGTACATCATAGATGCCTGCAACCTCAACATCGAAGATTGGTAAGCCTAGAAGGAATGTAGGACCGACATAGAATCCTGCCTGATTGCCAGACTCTATGACCTTAGTATCCATGCTGAATTTGTTTATGTTCAAACCACCCTGAATACCGAATTTTATCTGCGCACTTGAAGGAAGTGCGAGCAGAATTATCGCAAATATTGCAAGTAATGTTCTTTTCATAATTGTATTTATTGATGTTTTGTATAAAAACGCAAAGTCGCAAAGACGCAGAGAAGAAAAATTTCCTCGACTCTGCGACTTTGCGTTTCGTAATATTAGTGTCTCTGACGGCGTACGCTTACTCTTGCTGAACCTGATGAAACGGCAGAAGACTTGTTTTTTGTCTTTGTGCTCTTCACCCCAGAAGTAGAAGTTGTAGAGCGACGTGTTGTTTTCTTAGCCTTCTTCTTTCCGTTTTTATCCACTTTTGCTATGCTGTCGAGAGAATCCTTTCGTGCCTGATCACCCCAGATGCTTTTCTCGAATGATTTCATCTGGGATTCTATCTTTTGCTGCTCCTTCTTTATTGCAGCTTCTTGATTCGTAGAGTCTGAGGCAGCAACGCTTTGAGCGAGAGTCTGTCCCAACATGTTGTTTGTCTTGTAGATTTCTCCCTTGTATTTTGTCTTTACAAAGAAGTCGTCAATACTCATCATAGCAGCATTATTGATATTGCTTGTCATGATCATCTGCTTTGAGAGGAATGGGGCGATGTCATCATACTTTACCCAGAAGAGAGGGTAGGTGTTTGCCTGACCACCAAAATCATCCTCGCGAGTCATGATAGGGCAGAGGGCAACAACCTTTGTGTGGTAGGTTGCCGTATATTGGTCGTAGTAGGAGGACTCTTTGATGTAGTATGACTTTACCTCACGACTTGGGATATCGGAGTTGTCAATTTTGAGTCTGCCGTCTTTCTTCTCGTAATAGATGCTGTAGTTGTCGAGAAACTCTAGAGGCTTTATCTTTGCATCAGGAGTAAACGACTCGTTACCGTTAAGATTGTATTTGTAAGCCGTTATCTGACCAGAGAGCATGAGCTTGAAGAGGTATGTGAAGAGGTTCATCTGCGAACCTACAGGCTCAACAGGATAGTAAAGTCCTCCATTCTCGTCTTTCGTAAGGTCGAGCAAACGGTATAGGTCGCGACGCCAAACTACATCCTCCGGCATCTTCTGCTGGGTTGGGAATGCTATCTTGGCGCGTTCTGTCATATTGTTGGCATTACTCTTCGCCTGAGCTTTCTGAGCCTGCTGAGCGCGTCGTGCTGCTGGCTGGGCAAAGGCTGTAGAGGTAATGAGAGAGAGGACAACAAGAAGTGTTGCTGCCCATAATCTCCTATATGTCATATTCTTTTTCATATACATTATTTGATTATTACCTCCATAGAGGTTGGTAGTGTGCGTAAAATTCCGTCAGGACCTATCGCTTTCACCTTTGAGATGTAGAAGCGCTTTGAGCGTGAAAGCTTGCGGAATGTGTCCATCTGTCTTCCTGAGAATGATGCTCCTTCGCTCACGATAGGAACGGCATTACCCATATTGTCGAAGAATACAGCCTCAAAGCCTGTAACCTTAAATTCTATGTCAAGAAGTCCATCGTCGATGGCTGCCTTGATGCCTGTTGCACCAAGAAGAGAAGCCTTTGCAAGACCACCACCACGGAAACGGTTGTCGCCTACGAGGATATATGGAGTTGGGTCAGGAAGCTTGCGGACACGGAAAGTGAAGTTGCCCATGTGAACAGGCTTTCCTGTCTGTGTGCTTGACACAGAGATTGTTACGTCCTTTCCTACAGCACTAGGACGGGCGATATACTTACCCGGACCTACAGGGGTGAATGTGCCTCCAGTCATAGTTGCGCTCACCTTATTCTGAGGTACGCCAGGGATGGATACGCTTACTGGGTTAGAGTAACCAGCATAGAGTACGTTCATCATTGTGGCAGAAACGGTTGCAGAAGGATCTACTACTGTATATTTCTGCTCAAAGTCACGACGGATAATCTCGCCTCCGCCATTCTGTACGGTCATATAGCCGGAAAGTGTGAAGTCACCAGTCTTGCCTGCAACGAATTCGTATGTGCTATTGGTGAGATTTACCTCTTGGCCGCCTATGAATATCTGAGGTTGCTGAGTTGTATCTACTGCCGCCATAACTATCTTTGCAGAGAACTTATCACCTCTTACAACAGTTTGGGCATTAGGGATAACAAAAGCTGAAAGCTTGTTTACGCGGATATCCTTAACGTCGATATTGCTTACGAGATTGTGGAGAACCTCGCCCTCGGCATAACGGATGTCACTTTGAAGCTTAGAGAGCATGGTTATTGCAGCAGCTACAGGCATACCCTCGAACATATACTCTTCCCAGTTCTTGTTGAGAGGATTCCTGCGTCCTGTAATCTTTGTTGTGAGATTGCTTGCTATGACTTTTCGCTTGTCTTCGTCGGTTATCATGGTTAGTATCTGCTCACGATAGTTGTCTATTGCCTTGCGAAGCTTTGCACCCTGTCCTGTACCTGGCGCAAGCATAACGTGATTTGCGGCTTCGAGGTCGTCAACTCGCTCAATATTGTTGACATCACCATCAGAGCCGTCAGCATCCTTGACGATTGCAACCTTCAGTTGTTGTGCGTAGTTATATAGGGAATCGCTCATGCGCTTGACGAGGGTTGCCTTGTCAAACCATTCTTTGACTTTCTGAGGGTTTGCCTTTAGCTGAGTCTCAAAGTCATCGTATATTGTGGTGTTCTGTTTCTCTGTGTTGGCTGTTGATTGCATCAGACTCGCATCAACGATGCTGAAGCCATCAAGAACCTCGCTGGAGATATTCATCGCCAGCATCGCCATGAGGACCACATACATCAGATTGATCATCTTCTGGCGGGGAGAAACGGGTTTCTTCTTTATTGCCACAGGTTATGCAATTATAATTAACAATTAATAATTAACAGGTCGCAAATTACTGCTTTGGGATATTTACAGTCATAGCGTCGATCATACGAGCATATACAGCGTTAAGCTCCTTGATTTCATCTGCCATCTTGCGTGTCTCAGCATTAATCTCGTCCTGAGTTGTGATCTGTTGTGAAGCAGCCTTGAGCTGCATCTCATAGACGCGTGCAATACCTGTAAGAGTACGATTGAGGTTCTCCATTTCCTGAGAGTCGATAGAGAGACGCTCGCTAATAGCTGCAATCTTGAGAAGGAGTTCGTTAAGCTCGTTAAGACGGTCAACGTATGTTGATGTAGCCTGTTCCATTGCCTGAGCAGCTTCAGGAGTAACTGCAGGTGCCGGTGTTCCAATCTTTGGAGCAGAAGCTTTAGCTTCTGGCTGTTTTTCAGAACCGTCTGGAGCAAATGATATAGCCTCAGAAGAAGGCTGAGAGTCAGATACTTGCTGAGCAACAGAAGTCTGCTTAGGTGCATATTGTGAAACTGCGCCTCCTCCGATTGTACCACCTCCGATAATGATTGTTCCGCCAGATATTTGTGAGGCAGGAGATGTGCCAGCATTACCTGATGTGGCAGCAACCGCAATATTCTCGGGAACAGCATTTCCTGAGGTTGTCTCAATACCGTTTTCTAGTGCTTCCTGAGCTGCAAGTGCGGCAGCAAGTTCTGTATCTGTTGCAAGGTTGCGGCCTTCCTGAGTCTTGTCAAAAGGACGGTCGAAGGCAGAGATGAAGAATACGAACACCTCAGTTCCCATACCTATGAAAAGCATGGCATTTGCACCAGGAAGGTGGGTAAGTTTGAATAGGGTTCCGAGGATAACGACGGCTGCACCCCATGAATATGCATAGTTCATGAAGGTTTGGCCAGAAACGCTATCCATCCATTTCTGAAGCCTATATATTATATTATAGCTACTATATTTTGTCATAACTAAAGATAGAATTTATGTATTGTAATTATCTTTTCTTCTTGCCTTTGCCATTCTGACTTGCAGGACTTGCCAATGAGCGTACACAACGGAATCCTATGTATGCCCTTGGCTGATTCTGATATTCCCATGAACGCCATGCTGAGCGGATGAAGCTCTCCGGGTCTTTCCAAGAACCGCCTCTGACACTCTTCTTTTTCAGTCTGTATGGGTCTTCTGTTGCTGCATTATATTCCAACTTAGGGTTGAGGTCGTTCATAGCCTCTACACCTGCTTCTGTATATATGGTAGATGTCCATTCTGCGACATTTCCAGCCATGTCATATAAACCATGGCTATTTGGAGAGTATATACCAGTCTTGGATGTAATCAGGTTTCCATCCTTGGTGTAGTTTCCTCTGTCAGGCTTGAAGTTCGCATAGAAACAGCCATCACCATTCTTTACGTCTGGGTTTTCCCAAGGAAACTCTGTCCCGTCTTTTCCGCGTGCAGCGTATTCCCATTCTGCTTCAGAAGGAAGACGATAGCGTTGGATGTATTTTGCCTGTCCGGAAAGTCCTTTGAGAAGGAACTCTGTACGCCAAGCACAGAATGCGTTTGCCTGTTCCCATGTAACACCGACAACAGGGTAGTCGTTGTAAGTCGGATTGCTGAAATAGTTGCGTAAATACATCTCATTGTCTGAGTTTGGGAAATCGTTAACCCAGCATGTTGTATCCGGATAGATATTGACGATGTATGTGTTAAGGAAGTCCCAAGGCCCGGAGAGGGGACGATTGATAGACTCTCTTATTATCTTACCCTCATCATTTATATATGCCGTGTCCTTTGTTATCATTACGACTTCGTCTGGATTCACGGTTATATCAGTGTTGAGGTTTCTTTCCTCTGGCTTGATACGATTGCGACGAAGTGCAGCCGTTGTATAGTCGTATATCTCATAACGGTATATGAGTTGTGATGCATCGATGAGCTTTTCTCCTGTTACAGGATTCGTGATGTACAGACTCTCGTATGCACGCTGCTGATCCTCATTCGGTTTGCGAGGCAATGGCTTCTTCCAGTTGATTCTTGGCGGAATAGGGTCGTGGTTCTGGTCTTCTGTAATAAGGTATGTCTCATCACCACCGTATGCTGGGTCTGCAAGACGTGTGCGTAGGATACTGTCGCGCACCCACATAACAAACTGACGGTATTTTGAATTGGTGACCTCGGTCTCGTCCATCCAGAATCCGTCAACACTTATATCTTTTACAGGAGCTACATTACCCCATAGAGAATCGTTGCTGTCGATACCCATCCTCAAGGAACCGCGATTTACCATTGTCATTCCGTAAGGAGTAGGCTCGGTGAATCCTCGTCCGTTACCAACGCCTGTTACCTCTCCTCCTGACATAGAGGAAGTCATCTTACCTCCGAAGCAAGATGAAAGAAGGAAAACCGCATTGGTTATCGCAAGAGTGAATATAATGTTTTTTATCTTCATATTCATTTATTAGAGATGTCTTACACTTTGATGCCTGTTCTTTCCTTTTGGCATGAAGTTTATATCTGTTTGATATCCGATGAAAAGTTCGTGTGAACCGTTTTCGAAACTGATACCATTTGTGTAGATGTCGTAGCTGTAGCCTAACATTATACCGTGGAAGCTTCCTGCAAGATATATAGTGGTGGAGTTCTTCGGACTGTATCCCAGACCTGCACTCATTGTTCTGCCTTCGTAGGTGTAAATCAGACGTGCAGAAAGTTCTCCTCTGTATCCTACAAGGTCTGTTGCTATAAATGCGGATGTCGCTACAGAGAAAAGCGGATTGTTCATCTTGAAGTTATATCCGCCGGTAGCATACAGCGTGGGATCTACGTTTATTTCATTTGTCTCACCAAGTTCCACCGTAGGTGATGTCAGATGCTGTGCAGATACTCCTACATACCATTGTTCGCTACTGTAATGAAGTCCGAAACCGAAGTCTATGGAGTTGCCTTTGACCTCACTCCTGCTGAATGCAGGGTCGGTGGTGTCCTCAACGTCAACCTTGGACCCGTCGAAAGACTCGCTTAGCAGTCCTGCCTGAACGCCTATTGCCAGGCGACCGTCCCAAAGCTTTCTCTGGTAGCTGTATTGAGCGTTTATCTGCTGTCTTGAAAACAGACCTTTCTTGTCGCTCATGAAACTGACGCCAACGCCATTCCTCGTGTTTAACGCATTGAACGGCATATCTGCAGATACGTATGCTGTTTTCGGACTGTTCTCGTAGCCTACCATGCTCATTGCATAGGATGCTGTGATGTTCAGTTTGTCAAACAATCCGGATGCTGCAGGATTGTATGCAGTCTGCATGTCGAAATAGTGAGAGAAATATACGTCATACTGGGCTCTGACTTTTGTTGGGACCAGCGCCACGGCTATGAGGATAATTATCACTATTCTGTTTGCTTTCACTTTTATATAACGAGGAATCTTCTTTTTTATTACAAATGCACATAAAAAAAGCTCCACCCTATATAAGGATGGAGCTTTTCTTATTTAGTTGAGTTTTAATTACTTCTCGAAGAACAGCATAGCTACGCGGTTGTTCTCGTAAGTCTCATACTTGTCCTTGGTTGTACCGCAACCCTCAGCAGTGATACGGCTCTCGTCAATACCATACTTCTTAACGAGGAGGTCCTTAACTGCGTTAGCACGACGAACAGAGAGTTCCTGATTCTTCTTAGCCTTACCCTCTGGTGAAGCATAACCCTTGATGTTGAGCTTGAGCTCTGGGTGGTTCTTAAGAATCTGTGCTGCAACTGCAACGTTCTCAGCCTGCTGCTTTGTGATGAGAGACTTGTTAACATTGTAGAATACAGATGGGATTGTTGGAGCCTCGAAAGGTGCTTCTGGAGCTGGCTTGTTCTCGCAGTCCCTGAGAGCCTTTGTGAGACGTGCAATCTCTGCCTGAAGCTGTGCAATCTTAGCCTGATCTGCAGCATTCTTGTTGCGGAGGTCGTTGATTGTGTTGTTCAGAGCATCAATCTCGCGCTGGTCACACTCTGTGATGTTGAGGAAGTGATGAGTACCATTGCTTGTCTTGAAGTAGTAGTTGATACCAACATTCAACTCAAGATTTGCGTAGTTAGAGTTGTACTGAATCTTCTGTCCGTTCTTTGCACCACCAAGTGCGTATGTGAGAGCTGGCTCTACATAGAACTGCCATTCCTTCTCGCTACCGAAATTCCAAGCGAAGTCAAGACCTAACTTAGAACTCAACATGTTGAGCTGGATTCTTGTGTCATTGAACTGCTCTTTCTTTGTTCCGAAGTTGTGGATAAAGCCGATACCTGCAAGACCGATAACTTCAAATGAACGTGGTGAACCTGTGTAGCCACCGAATGCATTTGAGAAGTTAAGAGTTCCGAGGAGGTGGAACTTCATTGCATGGAAAAGAGAAGGGTCTGTGAGCTGATAACCTCTAGTCTTGTTTCCGAAGAGGAAGGCACCCTCAGCAGAGAGACCAACACTTGGAGTGAACCATTTACCAAAGCGAATACCAAACTCAGGGTTCATGTTCTTCAAGACTGCCTGATCTGTAGCCTTGGACATAACACCGAGGTTTGCACCAAGGTACCAGTTGTCCCAGAACTTAGCGTCTGCAAATCCGCTCTTTGGCTCCTGCGCTGATGCAGTCATAGCTGATGCTGCAACAGCAAGCATTAAGAAAAGCTTTTTCATTTCGTTTATGATTTTAATGTTTATATCATGCAATTAGTTCTAGACTGTTGTTTCCATCATCTAGATATTTGTTGCAAAAGTAATATATTTTTGCTAAACAACAAAATATTCTTGCATTTTTTCGTCAAAAAAGTGCAAAAAAAGTGACTTTTATCATATTTTTCCTCAAAATTGCCCTTTTTTTATGTTAAAATTTGCATTTTATGCTCAAATCTATGTCTGTTTGATACGAATGTTCAATCATTCTTAATCCTGTCGAAATGGAATTTTTGTTAAAGTATTTCGTGAAACCAACTTTGAAATTGATTATAACAATGGAAGTTAGGGGTTGCTTGACAATCGCGGAAAATCTTATTCCCTCTCCGTAAAAATTCGAAGGGGAATACGATCCGGGAATAGTTCTTTCGGAAAGATATATACTTGCGTTGCTATCATCAGTATTAAAATATGAAAGAAATGCATAAAAAATATTTTTTTTGCGTGTTTGAATACTCAAGTTTTGAGTTATGGAATAGCCTTGGGATTTAAATCCGGTGTAAGTGAGTTTTGATAGGTCTATGATTGTTGATGTTGATAAGTACTCGGATGTCCTTTGAATTGTAAATCTGAGTTTGTTGCTATATCTGTTGATGATTTTTGTTTTTTCAGCGTTGTTTCTCTGTCTGATTCTGTATTTGTATCTAGCCTGAACATTCCATTTGTCCTTGCTATATTTTAATGATATATTGTTGTCGAATGAATATGACGAAGCACTTGTGTAATATTTGATCCACGGGAAATATGAAAGGTCGGAATAGGCATTTACTGTTACATTCTTTGTTGCATTCCATATCATTCCTGCATATATTCCGCTTTCATTCTGGGTATAGCCTCCATCATTGAATGCTTTTGCATTTATTGCATTATATTTATATGAGTAGAATCGCTGAACGGCATTAACCGTAATGTCCCTGTGCAGTTTTGCTTCAAGACTATTTATTGTTGCAATAGAATTGCATGAGCCTGTGGCTGTCTCTCCTGCAAATGTGAACTTCCCTGAGATGTATCCATAGTTTATACTTGCATTCCAGAAGTCATAGCCCTTTGCATAGTATGTCCTGTATGAATTTGGATTGTTGTTGGGGTTTGGGTTCAGAGGTCTGTCAAACCAATTATATACCATTGAGGCTCCAATGTAACCCCCATTCCTCTTGAAGTTGATATGTGTACCAGCGTTCAATGATGAGGAATTGTTCTTCTTCTCCATCTCGGTTGGTGTTCGGTGATAGCCTGCTGTTGATATAGTGGAAATGCTTCCGTCCCTGTTCTGCGTGGCATCAATTTTCCTATAAGACCAGAATGAGGTTAAGGTCCATTTATTGATGGAGCCTTTCTTGCCTAAGTCGAATGTATTTGCAATTCCTTGGAAATGCCCTCCGTCTGATCTTGACGAATGTCCTGTTATCGTTGCATCGTAGGTGTTCATGGCAGATAGCATTATCTGTTTGCCATATCCGAAACAGTTGTTCTGTATAAGTCCCATTCCGAATTTTATCTTGTATTGTCCAAGCACAATAGTCTTGAGTCTTCCGATATTGTTTACCTTTACATAGAAAGAGTAATAATCCATTCCCCATTTGTTCTTGTTGGCAAACAGAGGCTCACCGGCATCTTGTGCTCCGCAAAAGCCGTATCTTATGTTGTCCGAGAATTTCCCCGTCAGTTTGATGTTGTATTTGTACTTGTAGCCGAGATACCCGTTCTTGTCGCCTTCCCTATTATATAAAGGTATATTGGCGTAAGTAAGTATTTCTCCATGTCCCTTTCTCATTATGGAATCAAGTGTCGGTCTTGAGTACCATTTATCCTTGACTATTGGTTCTGCAACGATGAAGTTACATAGGAATAGTCGGAGAGGTCTGTCTATTGATTCAATAAGTGCAAGTTCTTCGATGGCTCTAAATTCACCGTATCTGTCACGGTATTTTATTATGTCGTCAATTTGGTCTCTGTTTATTCCTGGGATAAGATACAGGTCTTCAGGATTCAGCGTGTTTATGTTCAGGGGAGAGGATTCCAGTTCGCATAGGTGCTCGTAGTCATTTTCCATAGCAGTCTCGTCAATCTCCTCCATGGCGTATATCTCATGGAAATAGTCTTCCCATACTTTTTCTTGTGCCATGGAAAGATTTGGAAATAGTGTTGCTATTAATATAATAATGTATGCGCGCACGTGTATTAGAATAATAATGTGAATCCGATAGCTTTTATATAGTGTGAATTCAATTACTTTTATATAGTGTGAATTCGAGGTTTTTTATAATGTGGATTCGATGGTTTTGAACAGGAGCAGAGATTCTTGATAATGCGTCTTATCTCCTGTCTTGTCTTGCCTTGCCTTCGTTCTTCTTTCGAACCAAACTCGGTGAACCTCCGTTCTATGTCCGCTATTAGAACGGACCTTCACCGAGTTTGGTTCCTTTTCATAGCGGAGTTATAACGAACTTGCATAGGAGCTTGGGGCGTGGTAGGAAGGCTTTACGTTATTGTAAAGCCTTCTCTACTTGTTGCATAAGCCATTCGTTCTGCTGTGGAATGGTCATATCGCTGTTGTCGAGCAGAATTGCATCTTCTGCCTGACGTAATGGGGATACTTCTCTGTGAGAGTCGATATAGTCGCGCTCCTCTACGTTCTTGAGTATCTCGTCAAAGTCTGCCGGCATGCCTTTCTGCTGTAGTTCGTCATAGCGCCTCTGGGCACGTACCCTTGCACTTGCCGTTACGAAAATCTTGAGTTCGGCATCGGGGAAGACGGTTGTGCCGATATCTCTTCCGTCCATGACAATGCCCTTTTCTGCTCCCATACGTCTCTGTTGGTCAACCATTGCCTCGCGTACAAATGGGATGGCTGCTATCTTTGACACGTGATTGCTGACCTCGATGGAGCGGATGATATTCTCTACGCATTCGTCATTGAGGCAGGCATCAGGTCGCCCTGTCTCCTTATTGATGCAGAAGGATACCTTGATATTGTTCATTTGTTTCTGAAGCTCGTCTGTCAGGACTTCCCCTTCAGAATCGAACAGGTTATTGCGCATCGCGTAAAGGGTGACGGTGCGGTACATAGCACCTGTATCGACATATATATATCCTAATTTGCGGGCGAGTTCCTTTGCCATTGTGCTCTTTCCGCAAGAAGAGTGGCCGTCAATTGCTATTGTTATCTTTTTCATTTCTTTTCTATGTCGTAATTATTCTTGATTCTGTCTGCAACTTGTTCCATAAGCCATTTCGGGGTGGATGTTGCTCCACAGATACCTATGCTGTTGACATTTGTAATCCACTTTGGATCTATCTCGTCAGGACCTTCTACAAGATATGTATGTGGGTTCTGTTCCTTGCAGGCGTTGTAGAGCACCTTACCGTTACTGCTCTTTCTGCCAGAGACAAAGAGTATCAGATCGTGTTTTGTGGCAAATGAGCAGATGTTTGGCATTCTGTTGGCTACCTGTCGGCAAATGGTGTCAAACCATTGGAAGTTGGCTCCTTCTGCCATGTGAGCCTGAATATAGTCGATGATGGCGTGAAATTCATCAAGTGACTTGGTGGTTTGTGAATAGAGGTAGATGTCGTGCGTGAAATCAAGTCGTGTGACCTCGTCGGCATGCTCTATCACGATGGCACGCTGCCGTGTCTGACCAACGAGACCTAACACCTCCGCATGTCCGTTCTTGCCGAAGATGACAATCTGCGCATCGGGATTGGCGGTGAACTGTTTCTTGATACGCTTCTGCAACTGTAGTACCACAGGACAGGTTGCATCAATAATCTCGATGTTGTTCTGCTCTGCAATCTTATATGTCTCAGGCGGTTCGCCATGTGCCCTTAGCAGTACCTTGGCATTATGAAGCTCTGCAAACTGCGCGTGGTCGATGGTGATAAGTCCCATCTCGCGAAGTCTTTCACACTCCATTCCGTTGTGCACGATATCTCCAAGGCAGTAGAGTGTGGAGCCTTTTGCAAGTTCCTCTTCTGCCTTGTTGATTGCGGTTGTCACACCGAAGCAGAATCCTGATGAAGAGTCGATTTCTATTAACATTGCAATTAATAATTAACAATTAATAATTAACAATTAACACTTGCGAAGCTTGATGAGCTTGCGAATAATTAACATGGAGTGCGCATGGCCTTTGACCCAGCAAGTTTCTATTTATTTGCTGCGAGGGCTGTAAGCCCGCCACCTGATAGGGCGGTGCGTAAGCGCCGTTGTGTGGTGGTGGTTGGTGATTAGAGCGCTGTAAGTGCGATACCTATGAATAACAAATACAATAGGTGTCGGTCCTTCAGACCTCAATATACTATGACCAATCTGTATAACAGCCCTTGCGGACTGCCCTATTAGATGCCGCACCTTCGGCGCTCCTTGGATTACATCTTTCCGTATCAACGGCGCTAACGGACTGCCCTATTAGATGCCGCACCTTCNNNCCGTATCAACGGCGCTAACGGACTGCCCTATTAGATGCCGCACCTTCGGCGCTCCTTGGATTACATCTTTCCGTATCAACGGCGCTAACGGACTGCCCTGTTAGATGCCGCACCTTCGGCGCTCGCCGCTATCTGCATTTCAGTTCAGATAAATACTTTTTTTGAACGCAAAGACGCTAAGGCGCAAAGATTTTTTACTTCTCACTTTTTATTTCCTCTGTGCCTCTGCGTTCTATTTGTTTTCAATTTACTTCAGTTGTTTGTAAAAATCATCCAGAAGGTTGTAGGCAGCGGTGAAGCTTGTCTTCTCGCCATTCTGCACGCTCATTTCCGCTTCTTTCAGTCTTTGTGCGATGACAGGATCGTTGTAGAATCTGTTTCTGAGACTTGCGTCTATGGTTTCGTACATCCAGTATTTGTTCTGACGATGACGGCGAGCCTCGAAATAACCGTTTTTCTTTACGAAATCAACGTATTCGAAGATCATATCCCAGACTTCCTTGACGCCATATCCGTAGAAACCTGAATAGCAGAGCACCTTTGGCATCCAACCGCTTTCGGACACAGGGAAGAAATGGAGCGCGTTGCGGAAATGGGTTGCTGCCATCTGGCATTTATCCACGTTGTCGCCATCGCATTTGTTCACCACAATACCGTCGGCAATCTCCATAATGCCTCGCTTTATGCCCTGAAGCTCATCGCCTGTGCCGGCAACTTGAATGAGCAGGAAGAAATCCACCATGGAGTGGCATGCAGTCTCACTCTGTCCTACGCCTACTGTCTCGATGAAAATCTTGTCATATCCGGCAGCCTCGCAGAGTATTATTGTCTCGCGGGTCTTTCTTGCCACACCTCCAAGAGAACCAGCAGATGGTGAAGGGCGAATAAACGTTTCTTTTCTGGTAGATAGCTTCTCCATTCTGGTTTTGTCGCCAAGGATACTGCCCTTGCTCCTTTCAGAAGAAGGGTCGATGGCAAGAACTGCGAGCTTGCCTCCGTAGGTGTCAAGAACATGTGTGCCGAAGACATCGATAGAGGTACTCTTTCCTGCGCCCGGAACACCGCTTATGCCGATTCTCACAGACTTTCCGCTATAGGGAAGGCACTTCTCTATCACCTCCTGCGCCTTAGCCTGATGCTCAGGATTGACAGACTCCACGAGCGTGACTGCCTGTGATAGTATCGTCACATCGCCACGCAATAGTCCTTCAACCATCTCATCCACGCTATACTCGCGATGGCGGAATCGCCCGCGTTTCAGATAGGGGTTGACGATGGAAGGCTGTGCCACACCGCTGTTAACGGTTAGCCCTACATATTCGCTGCTGTTTTCTGGGTGTTCCATATATTCTCTTCTATTTCTTAATCTCAATTACCACCTTCTGCTGCCTTGGATCGTTCGTGATCATGAGGATACGAGGGCGGGTCTTAACCCTTGAAAGGTCTTTCTCATACCCCGTAATCTTCATCTTCGTGCTCTCGCCTGCATTGAGTTTCTGTCGGGCAAGAGTGATCTCGATGCCTGGGGTGAACAACTGCATGGAACGAATCTCAAGCGGGTTTTTACCCTTGTTGGTTATCAGGATCTCGGTTTTCTTCTTACCGCCTTTTGCTATGTTTGAAAGGTCAACGGTAGTGGAAGAGAGCTGTATGCGTGGACTACGATACAAGCTTACCTCGTCGAGTCTCGGTTCTGGAGGAAGGAGAACGGTGGAAACCATGATTTCCTTATCCTCGGAAACCTTGTCGCCCATGCTTTTTGACAGGTATATGCTTGCCTGTGAAAGACCGAGCGATTTCATCTTGCTTGAGTTGAGCATGATATGGATAACGCCCTCTTTCTTAGGACCAAGACGTTTTGGCGTGATTTCTGCTCGGAGATAGTTCGGGAGGTGCATCAATACTGGCTCGACGAACTGGTTGTTTGGGTTGAAGATGTGGATGTCCTGAACTGGGCGCTCCCCACGGTTTACATCATCGAACTCAATGATGTTCACGTCGGTAAGCAGACCTCCGATAGAGTAGGGGTAGTTGCCTACGAAGGTCTCAACCTTTGGTACGACGATGCCCTTGACTGTGACGTATGTGGGTTCTTTCTGCCCCTTGACATAGATTGCTACATCGCGCTGGAAATGCCCTAGCTGTTTGGAGTCGTACGTTGCACTAACCTTGAAATCAGTACCTGCCGGTATGATGCCAACAGGAAAACCGACCTGAGTGCAGTTGCAGCCGGAATACAGACTTGATATCTCGATAGGTGCATTTGATATGTTCTTTACATCGAATGTAGCTGTGACGGGTTGCATGAACTGCACCTGTCCTAAGTCGATGACGTTATTTCTCACTTGCAATGTCTGTGCCGAGGCAAAGAGCGGAAATGCAAGTAGAAGTGATAGAGAGAGTTTCTTCATTTATTATTTTATTCTTTAATCCTTAATCTTTAATCGCCCCTCTAAATCCCCCTGCATAGGGGGACTTCCTTTGCGAATCGGCTCTCTCCCTATGCAGGGAGAGCGGGGAGAGGGTCTTTACTCCTTAACCACATAGTTAGAGCCTGGTGTTCTTCCTGTGAACACAGGAGAATAGGTACAAGTGGCTGTAGCCGTGCCTGAAGTGTAGTTACCGCTTCTTGCCACATAGTATGAGGTCTTTATGACATGTGTGCCTTTTCTCAGCATATTGTAGCAATATTCGGTCTTGGTGTCACGGATAATCTTGTATGTTCCGTGGCTGTAGCCAGATAGCTGCTCAACAGGTTCAAGACAAGCCGGACGGTTATCGGTAACGGTAACGAAGTCGTAGTCGCGGTCAGCCGTGATAGTGATAGTCACCTCAACCTTGTCGCCAACCTTTAGCTGCTTGTTCGGAGTCTCGACCTTTCTTGTGATGGAAAGACCGGTTGAAGACTCGTTGGTTTCTGTGGCAGCCTGTTTGTATTCTATGAATACGTTAGTCCAAGACTCGCCATCTGTATGCTTGGTTACGGTAATGGTATTGTCCTTTGATGTGATGTCCTTTGAGGTCTTCACATAGCCGAGGGAAGAGGTGTATTCCTGAGCCGGCATTCTTTTCTTTCCTAATGCTATGTCGGCAGGAACTCCTTTCCTAAGTGAAGATTTAGTGCCTTGTGATGGGCATAGGAAGGCATAGATAGCATCAACTGCGTTGATAGGAGTATCCCAGGACTGGGTTCTCTTACTCTGCAAGAGCCAGCGTTTCATGTCGGCTATCTCTTTTGCGGAGTTCTTTCCGTCTATCAGTTTCAGAGCCTCGATAACAGATACCTGAGTAGGAATCTTATAGTCGCACCAAGAATAGAGTGCGCGGTCAGAATCGAAGTATCTGCCAAGATCATCACGATAAACAGTATGTTCTACTATGCTCTTTATGAACTCTGATGCCTTGCTCTTATTTCCATTAAAGGCAAGAACGATGGCAGCCTGTGCCTTTGTCTTCATATCGTCATAGCGTGTATCTTCTGGAACAAGTTTCAGCAGATAGTCAGCATTGCTGTTGTTGCTTATCTTTGTGCCGGAAGCCTTGGCGATAGCACGGCAATATAGATAGTCGAGGGCGTATGAAGGAAGATACTTGAATTTCTTCTTCTTCATATCTGCAACATTCTTGGCAGTTTCCTTGTCAAGGAAGTTGAAAGAACGCTTGATCAACTGCTCATTCTGTTTCTTGACCTTATCATCGTTTATCATGAGATTAAGACGGAGAAGAGTCTTAAGAACCTGAACGGTCATATACGTGCTGCCATTCATGCCTTTCCACCAACTCCAAGAGCCGTCGCTGTTCTGAAGATTTGAAAGACGGCTGAGAATATCGGTGTTGCGATAGTCGATAGAGGTAGAGTCGAAGAGGTGGCTTAATTCCTCTGACTTCCACTCGTCGATGGTTTTCCTTATCTCAGGATTTGTACGTGCTATGCCTGCTGCTATGCTGTTTGCATAGTATGCAGAGGAAAGACAGATAGCGCACTCGTCATAGTATTTTGATACGTATGGAAGTGCCTTTATCATCAGCCATTCAGGAGAATCTGTATATTCTACTGTGAGATGCTTGTCATTGACAGACGGCATGATCTTCTTGAGGTCAAACTGCTTTTCGCCAGCCTCTGTGAGGATGAATGTCTGGGTGTTCACCATCAATTCCTTCTGTGAAAGAATTGGCAAATCCTTCTGCTCACCGTCTGTGAATGTGCCATCCTCGCTTTTGCCCGATACGCTGTAACGCACGATTATGGACTTGTCTTCCTGATTCCTTGAATCGTATGGGAAAGATACGGCCTCACTCTCGCCAGCCTTGACGGTTATCTTCTTGCTTTGAGTAGCGAGAACCTTTTCTGTCTTTGCATCGAGAATGGTGAACTTCACAGTTGCCGTGATGTCCTTGTCTGTGATATTTGATACAGAAGCCGGAATATTTGTCACGTCACCTTCACGCAGGAAACGAGGTAGACGAGGCTGAATCATAAGTTTCTTTTGTGCAATGACCTCGTCGGTCATAGTGCCGAACCTTACATCCTTATCATGCGCAAATGCCATGAACTTCCATGTCGTGACACTCTCAGGAAGAGTGAAAGACAATGTAGCAATGCCTTTATCGTCAGTTCTCAACTGAGGCATGAAGAAAGCAGTCTCGCTGAGATTGGTGCGGATTGGGACTTCTTCTGCATTATCTTCTGCATTATCTTCTGCATTATCTTCTGCATTATCGCCTTTATAGTGGATAACAACTACATCGTGTAGTGTCATGTCGTCGGACTCTTCAATATGAACAACACTTCCAGTAAGGGTTGATTTTTTATTCGGCGCATACCCCATAACGACAAGGTCTTTAAGATCCTCGTTATCTTCAGAGACTCTTACTCCTGCAACTTTACTATTTAATGCTTTTGTTACAGATGCAAATCCTACCTGGCCCCTTGAATTCCTGTAAGCGATATTATTTGTTCCAAAAAGGAAATGTGAAAAACTGAATTCTGGAGCGTTAAGAAAGGCATAATACCTTGAAAGGTAATAGTCTCTTCTTCCGTAATCTCCTATGCTCCAATCGAAAACTTTTTGATATAAAAGCCTTTGGTCAAAAATATTCCATTTCCTTTGGTTGTATCCTACTAACGCGTCAAGTGATTTATCGTAAAGTACAGCCATAACATTGGCATTCGCAGGAATGTCATTGTTGTCTGTTACGGATAGTTTCCATTCTTCTTTCTGACCAGGCTCAAGCTTATTGCGGAATGTAGTCCAGTTGAGTTTGAGCGTATGATCAGGAAGTGTGCGTTTAATGGTGTGGCTATGTGAATAGAATTCTCCATTGCGTACCCAGGCAACGCTATAGCATATACCATCACCATATTCTTCCTTGTACTCGAATTTGCGCGTAACAAGTGAAGAATCAAGTTTCAATGAACCGGACTCTATAACTTTAGAGCCGCTAAAAAGGGTATAGACTGCGTGAACATCCTTTTCGCAAGTGCCCAACTGTATAGTCGCTGGGAACTTATCTCTTGTAGCATACCACCAGTCTTTTGTTTCTATTGCAGGAACCTTATCCTCAAGACTGAATAGTACGAACTCTTTTTCAATAGTGTCAGTCCCACATATCGCCCTTATGGAATGGGAACCAGAAGGGAGGTACATAGGAATTTCATAGGACTTACCGCTTTCCGCCTTTTCCTGTTCCTTACCGTCAATTTCAACAGAAATCTCACCATCAATCTTTGTGCCGGCATTGTTCCTGCGTATGAAGGTCAGCTTGATTGGCTTATCGCTTTTGAGGTATTTGTCCTTTATGTTACATGTAAGAGCTGTTGCGCGATTGCTTAATGGCAATGAGAGTTGAGTTTCATGTGATTCGCCTGCAATATCGGTAACAACGGCAGTTGCCTCGATGTTATAGAAAACAGGACAATAGTAGCGTAGTGGATTTATGCCTTTGTCTCTATATTCTTCAGGAAGAAGCATCGGCATTTTCATCTTGAAGTTGCCGGAATTGTCTGTTTTAATTGTATCTGAATATAGGCAATTGCTCTCGTAATCTGAGCTAAACCACCATGAGTTTCTTCTGTTAATGGTATATTTGACTTCAGCATTGCTAACAGGAACTCCGCTAAAGGTCTTTGCTGTTCCCGTGACTGTGATTGTATCGCCGTCTTTGTATTCAATCTCAGGTTTGCTGATAGAAACATCAAATGTTGGACGCACGTATTCTTCTACCTGAATGATTGTCCCGTTGTACTCTTCATCGTCCTCTGCTTCAATACTAAATTCTCCGTTTTCTGTTTCTTTAGGTAATATGAAATCAGTAGTAGCTACACCCATTTCGTTGGTGGTAACTTCTACTTCTTCGTCATGATGAGCGTCTTCTAATGTTATTGTTAATTTCCTATTAGGCGCCACTCTTGTGAATTCGTCTTTCTCCAAATCATAGGCAAGTACAGAAACGTGTACGGTTTGCCCAGGTCGGTAGATTTTTCTATCTGTGAAAATCTCAATTTTATGTTCGTTGTCTTCGGATTTCCCATGTTCGTAGAAATAAGAGGAAAACCATAGAGGACTTTGTACAAAGTCTTCTTTTGTCGTTGCATATATGATGTTAGGACAGTTTTTGTCTTGGAAATTGAGTATGTATTCACCATTCTCGTCAACCGTGACAACTTTTTCGTCTTTTCCTTTTTCTGATTTCAAATGTAGATTTGCACCGCCAACAGGCTTTCCTGTTGTGGTGTTTACTACAACATATCTTATTTGGTTGCTACCTTGTCGAAGTGTCATGACCTTAAGGTCGCTAACACATTGAATTATCTTGTTGTTTAACAATTCCTTTCCGTCGCATGTGATTTCTACAAGATATGCGCCGAGAGGTAGTTTTCCAAGGGAGATAGAATCTTTGAAGAATTCAAAATCCTGATGTTTGCCAAATTCTTTTTGTGCAGAAATCTTTTTACTTGTCAACAAATGATTCTTTAGATTTGCAGGAATCTTATTGTTATCAAAGCTTATATTGCCGATTTCCTCAGATGACAATCCGACTATTGGCGTTGCAGTAATGACAAAGCCTGAAATATTCCTTATTTTCTCGAGTTTGAATGTTGCTTCCTGGGTAGTGGTGATGATTTCCTCGTGACGAGAAATGCTCATTGTAGGATTGGTGAGCTCCGATCTTCTGTTCTTAAGTTCGTTTATCTCAAACCATTTAGGCCAGCGACTAATAGCTTCATCAATCCATTCTATTGCCTGTTGAACATTACTGTTGTTTGGATAAAGAATAAGATTCAATTTCCTGATGGCAAAGGCTCCACATTCTTGGAGATCAGAATATACGTTAATGAGAGAGTCAGTCTTTTGGAGATAGCGTTCACGATTATTCTTGTAGATATTGGAGTTTTTCAATTCAAGAGCCGCAGCAATACAAGCCGCCTTCCTGTTGCCTTTCTCTGAATAGAAGCGCACAAGTGGCTCATAGTCATTAAGCGTATATGCGATGAGGCTTATAAGGTCGTGGTTGAAATATTTGCTGTCAGCTCCTTTCTCAATGAAAGGAATGTATTTCAGAGTGCCATTCTCTTTTGTCAGTTCATTTACAATCTCCGGACTTGTGTGATACAAAAGACTATCAACCAATCCATTCTTGTTTCTTGTAGTCGCAACACGATATAAACAGGCTGCTATAGGAGCTGTTTTTGAGAGTTCCTGACACTTTGCCTCCATGCGCTTTTGCATAGGGGCAATAGAGTCTCTTGAGATCTCACCAAGAAGATCCCTCTCGGTAAAGAGTGCTGCGAACAGATGACCATAATGTTTTTCCTTTTCTGCCTTTGCCTCAATCTTTCTTGCGATATATAGTGCAGTCTTTGGCTGATCTTTCTTCTCTGCCTTTTCGCATTGTTTCCAGAGTGAGGCATAGTCTCCCTGTGCTGACATTCCTAATGCCAGTACGGAGAACAACAATATGGTCAATATCCTTTTCATTACTTCGTCTTTACAATTTTCGTTTTCTCCAGTTCCTTGTTCCTTCTGTTTACGACGGTAACAACACTTTGGGCAAGTGCAAGGAATGCCTGTCCTGTAACGGTATTCTCGTCAAGGGCAGAAGGAGTACCTGCATCGCCCTTTTCGCAGATACCCTGAACAAGAGGGATCTGTGCAAGGAGTGGTACGTTCATTTCCTGTGCGAGATTCTTGCATCCTTCCTTTCCGAAGATATAGTATTTGTTTTCTGGAAGTTCAGCCGGAGTAAACCATGCCATATTCTCCACAAGACCAAGGATTGGAACATTCACCTTGTCGTTGGTGTACATGTCAATTCCCTTACGTGCATCGGCAAGTGCCACTTGCTGTGGTGTACTTACGATTACCGCACCTGTGATTGCTACTGTCTGTAACAGAGAAAGATGAATGTCGCTTGTGCCAGGAGGGGTATCGAGAATGAAATAATCGAGTTCACCCCAGTCGGCATCTGCAATCAACTGCTTCAAGGCTGAGCAAGCCATACCGCCTCTCCAAAGAGTAGCCGTGTCTTTTCCTACGAAGAAACCGATAGATAGAAGCTTAACCCCGTATTTCTCAACAGGAACAATAAGCTGACGGCCGTCTTTCTCTATGGCATAAGGACGTTCACTTTCCACGTTGAACATCTTAGGCATACTAGGACCAAAGATGTCGGTATCAAGAAGTCCGACCTTATAGCCGAGACGTGCAAGTGCTATGGCGAGATTTGCTGAAACTGTGCTCTTGCCAACGCCACCTTTGCCTGAGCTTACTGCTATGATGTTCTTAACACCAGGAAGAAGGTTTTCTACCTCTGGACGTGGAGCTGACTTGTATTCTAGTTTGATATTTACTTCTACATCCTTGCCTACGTGATAGTGTATGGCGGCTTCTGCTGCCTTAACTGTTGATTTAAGGAAAGGGTCGGTTTCACGTGGGAATATAAGGACAATCGTCACGCTATTGCCGTTGATGCTTGGAGTATCGGCAAGCATTTCTGATTCTATAAGGTTCTTCTTCGTGCCGGCATAGATGACGGTTGCAAGTGCATCTGTTATGAGTTTTGGGTATAAATTCATTGCTATATTTTGTTCAAAAATGTTTTCTTTTTAGAATGCAAAGATAATGATAAAAATGGAGATTTCCAAATCTTATTAGTGAAAAGAGATTAAAGCACGAAAAAAGGCTTGCAACCGAAGTCGCAAGCCTTGTATGGAATTGTGTTGTAATCTGAATTTAGATATCGAAGAAGACGCCGAAAGAAAGAGCCTCTGTATCTACACCAAGACCGAATTTGTCTTTGTTTCCACCCTCTTCGCTGTATGTTGTCCAACCGAAACCGCCGAACTTAGCTTCGAGGCTGATACCATCTGCTACCTTGTAGGCAAGGCCTGGCTTTATGCCGATACCGAAAGAGTTACCACGATTCTTGCCGTGTGACTTGTATGCAATACCTCCATCAAGGAAGAATGTGAGATTTTCAATATTGGCAAACTTGTAGCGAGCGTATGGGTTGATTATAAATGTAGTATAAGATACCTCTTTTTGATGCAAGCCTGCTTCTGTGTAATAAGATTCGCCACCTACACCGAGCTTGATAGCTACAGCCCATGTTTCGTCAAGATCATAACCGATTTCTGGAGCTACCTCCCATGATGTTTCAGCTTTGGCACCTTCAGCCTTTGATTTTTCCCAGTCAAAACCTACTGAACCGCCAATCCAAGCCTGTGCGTTAGCTGTAAGAGATGCTACTGCGAGAATAGCGATTGCAAAAAATTTCTTCATAATTTTTTAGTTGCTTAATTTTGTTTTTCCTACTCTATCCTGAATATTGAGGTTTTCGGATTACCCTCGTATTGGTTGTTATGTTTTTATTTCGAAAGTAAGTGCTTATTTGCACGAATCGGGGAGTACAGAGAGCGTTATCCTGTCTCTGATTTGCGAGTGCAAAATTAAGTCGAGATTCTATAATAGGCAAATAATTATGGTTAATTATATTTGTATGTGATATTTCTTTGACAATTATCAAGAAAAGCGTTATAAAATGTGTGGTTTTCAGAAAATGTTATAAAAATTCAGATTTTGTCTTATTTTGTGATACTTTTTCTTGGAATCTGCATTAAAAGCAGTTGGTTCTGAATTATTTCACAACAAAGCCTTGTTCGTACCTTTGTTCTTCTTCCGCTTATCCTCCCTTTTTCCTCCCTTGTTCCTCCGTACCAAAGTCGGTGCAAAGTCGGTGCAAAGTCGGTGAAAGGCCTATTTTGAATAAGAGCTTCACCGAGTTTGGTACGGAGTTATAGCGAAGGAATAGCGTTCTTGCTTCGGAACAGGGTTTGTTATGCAAACGGCTTTCTGTATGTACAGCCATTCTTCCATTCTGAGCAGCCGTATGCTGTCTTGCCTTTTATGATAGTTCCTTTTCCGCATAGAGGGCATATTGTCGGAACATCGTCGGCATTTGAGCGTTGAGAAGATACAGGTGCGTTGGAAGTCTCTGGAGATGTTTTCTTTGCATCTTTTTTAACTGAAGGCTTTCTGGTCTTCTTCTTTTTCTCTTCTTCAAGATCAACGACAGTAACCCTTCGGTTTGTGTTGTCGGCAAGTACCTGATTTACAATACTTGTAATCTGATCCTTGAGCTCGGAAATGAACATGCTAGCATCATATTTCCTATGCTCAATGTCACGAAGTTTCTTCTCCCAGATACCTGTAAGCTCCGGACTCTTCAATACATCTTCGTGTATTAGGTCTATCAATTCTATGCCTGTTGGAGTTGCTACGAGGGTTTTGCGCTCCTTCCTTATATAATGGCGTTTGAATAGCGTTTCTATGATAGCTGCACGGGTAGAAGGACGCCCAATTCCGTTCTCCTTCATCGCATCTCGCAGTTCGTCATTATCCACGAACTTACCTGCTGTTTCCATAGCACGAAGCAACGTAGCCTCTGTGTAAGGCTTTGGTGGCTGGGTCCATTTCTCGGAAAGAGAAGGAATATGCGGACCTTTCTCGCCCTTTGTAA
This sequence comes from uncultured Prevotellaceae bacterium, assembly GCA_902779665.1. GTDB lineage: Bacteria > Bacteroidota > Bacteroidia > Bacteroidales > Bacteroidaceae > Prevotella. Next base: position 34,730 of record CACZCN010000019.1, read on the forward strand.
AGGTCACGTTTGAAGATGCGTTGTCCTCTTCCTCGTTGTCGTTGTCTGAATCCGCAATCGCGTTGTCTTTCTTGAAAACAACCTTCCAGCCTTCATCTGTTACAATACGAACAGAGGTTCTGAAAAGCACGCTATTCTCGTCTTTAAGCTTTTCTGCGTCAGTTCCAGATACTTGTCCCTCTTGTGTAAGTGCCACTCTTCCGAGAATCGTGGTTGTTTCAAACTTTAAATCTGGATAGAAAGCGGCAATAAAAGCTCTTGCCACAAGGTCGAATACGTTACGCTCCATATCCGATAGTCCCTGTGGAGAAACTCCTGTTGGGATAATGGCATGGTGATCTGTTACCTTTGAAGAGTCGAACACTTTTTTACTCTTCTTCAAAGGTTTGCCACCAATAGCCTTGACAAGTTCCGCGTAAGGAGCTACACCTGAGAATTGCGTCTTGTACAGCCCATTCATTGTCTGAGGACATTTTGAATAGATGTCATCAGAAAGGAACGTGGTATCTACACGTGGGTATGTAGTGAACTTTTTCTCGTAGAGTGACTGTATTAGCTGAAGTGTCTGGTCGGCTGAATATCCGAACTTCTTATTACAATCCACCTGAAGAGATGTAAGATCGTAAAGGCGTGGAGGTGCCTCTGTGCCTTTTCTCTTTGTTATGTCAACAATATGGAAATCATTATCCTTGATGGCTTCAAGAACTTTCTTTCCTTCTTCCTCGGTAGTATATTCAATTTGACGGAAGATAGGACCTTTCGATTTCTGAGTCTTGCCGTTCTTTGCAGCCTCGGCAACTTCCGCAGCATCTTCTGCCTCTGCCTCTTCATCGTGGGCAATAGCAGTAAATTTAGAATCCTTATATATAGTAGAAAGAACCCATGACTGACGAGGCTCAAAGTTCTCTATCTCCTTCTGACGGTTTACAATCATCGCGAGGGTAGGGGTTTGTACCCTTCCAATCGAAAGAACCTGATTCGTGCGCCCTTGAGGACGGTATTTCAACGTATATAAACGTGTGGCATTCATGCCAAGAAGCCAGTCGCCAATTGCACGTGAAAGTCCTGCAAGATATAGTGGTTCGTACTCCTGTTGATCCTTTAGTGTTTGGAAGCCTTCTCGTATCGCCTCTTCCGTAAGAGATGAAATCCAAAGTCTTTTCACGGGACATTTAGCCCCGGCCTTTTGCATCACCCAACGTTGAATAAGCTCTCCCTCTTGTCCAGCATCACCACAATTGATTATGGAGTCTGCCTCTTGCATCAGTTTCTCGATAGTCGCAAACTGAGCTTTGATACCTTGGTCGTCTTTTAGTTTTATTCCGAAACGCTGTGGTATCATAGGCAAAGCCCCCAACGACCATCTTTTCCACATAGGGGTATAGTCATCGGGTTCCTTTAGCTCGCATAGGTGACCAAAAGTCCATGTCACCTGATATCCATTGCCCTCAATGTACCCTTGCTTTGAAGTCGTGGCTCCAAGTACATTGGCAATATCACGAGCTACGCTCGGTTTCTCGGCTATGCAAACAATCATTATTTTGCTGTATCTAAACTACTGCGCTTATCTCTATGATATGAACGGTAATCATCCAGTTCTATTTCCTTTTCCGACTCTGTGAGTTGCTTTTCGTGTGGAAGAAGGAACTTCATATATTTGATGTTAAGCCCACGTTCAATCCACATAGACTCGTAATAGGTCTGGATAGACAGAATCTTCTTTGTCTCTTCGTCAATACCTTCGGTATGATAGAGATCTGTTGTGCGGAAAAGAACTGGCAGTTCATTATGCTCCACCATATAGGTGGTGTAAGTGAACAGAAAGTTAGAGTCTGTCTTTAGGTGTATGATACCATTATCCACAAGGAAATGACGGTAACGCTCAAGGAAGAAGGTTGAGGTAAGACGCTTGTGTACATTCTTCATCTGAGGGTCTGAGAAGGTAAGCCAAATCTCCTGCACCTCATCTTTTGAGAAGAAACGATCAATAATCTCGATGTTAGTGCGAAGGAAAGCCACATTCTTTAATCCTGCATCAAGAGCCTTAGTTGCTCCTGTCCACATACGTGCTCCTTTTATATCAACGCCTATGAAGTTCACATTAGGATATAGTTGAGCCAGTTCTACGGTATATTCACCTTTACCGCACCCCAGTTCGAGTACGATAGGATTATCGTTGTGGAAGTATTGCTCTCTCCAGTGGCCTTTCATGTCGAAAGGAACATTATCCACAACAGAGAATGGATATTGGAACACATTCTCATAGCGTTCCATGTCTGCGAACTTTGCAAGTTTACCTTTTCCCATTGATTAATGTGTTAAAGCGTAGCGCAAGTGCTTTCTTTTAGTTTGCGTTATTTTAGATGCAACGTGCGAAGCCTCCTCGCGCGAGGACAAAAGTGCGTATCAACCCTCATAGGCTGGCGCACGGTCTCCGATTTGCCGAGTGCAAAGTTAATCAATAATTTTCAGAATTCAAAATCTTATATGGAAAATCTCTGGTTGTGATTCCATTTTGAATGCAATAATAAAGAGCAACAACTTGATGGTTGCTGCTCTTTATCTTATTGTGATGTTCGTACATATATGATATGTATGTGTAGAACTATTTATTAATTGTCGAAATCATCATCTTCAATAGGATCGTCTGTAAGCTCACCTGTTGTGATGTTTCCATTCTCCGAGATGGCTGCAAGAAGACTCTCCTCGACAGCCATTTCCCTTGGTCTGAATTCTGGTTGTATATATAGCTTTTTCATAACTGTACTTATCTTATATTAAATTAATAAACCACTTTCTTTGTTGTTATCTGACCATTCTTGTTAACGCTCTTTACAATGTTGAGGCCCTTAACAGGTGTTGTAGAAACCTTACCATCAAGAGTAACGAACTGAGAAGCTACAACCTCGTTAGAAGAATCTGTTATGCCATCAATGCCATCGATGCCTGTTGTCTCACCATTAACCTCAAGAACCTCTACAGTTCCATCCTCATCAATGAATTCCACAATTGCATTGTCAAGCTTTGCTGCAGAATACTTGTCGAGAGTGATGTAAGCACGACCAGGCTTGAGCTGTGTGCTGTTAACTGGCATTCTGCCGAAAGTGCCACTCAAACCAACAATCCATGCATCTGCAAGTTCTGCTTTTGGCTTTGCTTCATAGTTTCCGTTGAACTTTGCAGGCTCGCTTGAAGCCTCGTCACCACTCCATGACTTAGCAATAGACTTCTTAACTTCGATGCCCTGAGTGCTTGAAAGACTCAGTACAGAGGTTGTCGTGTTAGCCTTGCAAAGCATAGGCATATTAGCCTCCCATTCAGCAAGTGTAAACTTCACCTTTGTCTTGTCTCCTTCTATGTTGCAAGAAGTGAAGGTAGAAGTACGGTTGAAATAATCTGACTTGTTCTGGAAGTTAAATGGTACGGTAATTGTATAGTAGTTACCAGCTGTGATGTTACGTGAATAATCAATGTTCTTTGCATTGAATGCTTTGTAAACCTTGATTTCTGTACCGTCATCTGCGAGTTCGTAGTTTTCGCAGTTTGTTCCGTTAATAATGTTTACACCCTCTGCAGAGATACCATCAGCAAAGTAAGCGAGACGATTTGCACCTACAGTTGAGCTGTTGATAGAACCAACAATTGTTGTACCAGTAAAGTCATAGTTTAAAAATGCCTTACCTGCAACGATATTGTTGAATCTTGCCAAATCTACCAATCCTGATACGATACCAACTTTTGAGTCCTCATTTGATGCGGTTGTTGTTGGCAATGGGATGTTAGAACCAATATAGGTAGGAATGAAATTGTCGGTACAATTCAGGTATGTTGTACCCTCTTTCCAGTTGCCTGTTGTTGCATCTATTAATATAACATTAACCGCATCAGGAGCATCAATATAATACAAGCCTTCGTTTATTTGCATATGATAAAGGTCAAAATCTACGCCTTCTTCAAGCAGCTCTGCTCCAGTGTAGACGTATAGACCTCTTGTTCTGGCTTTCTCGCATGCATCCTGATATGTTGCGTATGCGGCCTTTTCTGCATTTGTGTTCTGCCTTATTTTGTAGTACATCTCTGATGGAGGCAGATTATTTCGTTGACTTCGTGGGAAATTCATTCTGTTGTCGGTTGCAAAAGAAGAAAGAGTTGTGTTCAGATCTTCATTTGTTAGATCTTCACCAGAAACCACCGCGCGTGAAAAACTTTGCAATTGTGATGGGAGAATAGAATAGTCGTTGATGTCTGATACAGTCAACTTAATGTCTCTGTTGCGGTTTGCAACCCTTGTGAAGGCTACATAGTCGATTGATAATGTTGACCCCAATATTATATTCTCCCTGTTGTTCTCTCTGTCTAAACTACTTTGACCTTGCGCTGTAATTGTAACATCAGAGTTTGCGGAGTAGGTGTAAGTGATGTTGTTGTCATCACTATACACAGTGTTGTTTTGCGCAAACATGTAGTTTGCACTTGCAGAAAGTACTGCTGCAAAAAGTAATAGTCTTTTTTTCATACTGCTATATGTTTTTTTTGTTTGTATCATTTATAATGAATGTTTCCGTTTCCCTCCCTCTTTAGAGTTCGGTAACTATATAAATCGGTACAAAATTAGCAATTTCCTACGAAATGACCAAATTTTTATCAAAAAAAAAGAAGAAATTAACAAAAAAAACTGAAATCTTGAAAAGAAAGCTATGAAGTCTCTCTATATTCTGTGTTTTGAACTTTGAATATAGCAAAAAAGAGGAAAGACTCGCTTTCCTCTTTTTATGCTATTTTATAAAGATTATTTATTCCTCATCTTCTTCCCAGCTTCCGTAGAAGCCTTTTGCATCCTCAAAAGGTTTGGTAGGGTCTGCTGATCCGCCTCCATTAACATCGGAGGTCTCAAGCATTACCGGCCGTGGGCGAATCGGTACAACGATAATTTGCGGATTAATATAACATTTTTTCATAACATGTATATTATTTCATTATTTTCTTTGTAGTTCCATCGGAGTACTTCACAATGTTGAGACCTTTCTGGAAACTATTCATCTTTCTTCCATTAGCATCAAAGATGGAAACAATCCTGTTGTCTGCTTCGTTCTCGATGTTTGCGATACCAGTCGCCCCATCTTCGTCTATGGCTACGATGCTGATTTTACCTGTCTTAGCGAGGTTGGCATTCTCGCCATTGCGATCAATGATTTCCAAATACCAACGGAGACCATTAACGTAATGTAGGCTTGGATTTACTGCTGACAGGAATTCTCCATTTTGCATGCTAAAATAGTGATTGTCAACCATGTCTTGTCCGCTAATCTGGCTGCAGATACCATGGAATATGAACTTTGTAGATACTGATGAGCAATCCAAGGTCTTATCCTCTGCTTTCTTCAAATTTGCATCTCTGACAGTGATGGTTTGATAATTGTTGCTGTCTGCTTTCTTTGCTCTAATCATGCAAGGAGTGTAAGCCTTGAGAGTCTTTCCTGCTTTCTGGTAGATAACTTCGATTTTGGTCTCATCAATAATGCCATCGTCGTTATTGTCATACTGATGGATGTTGTTTATGATAGCAACTTCGAAATTGTCTTTCCAATCATCGTAAGACATGTCAAATGGAACGTAGAAACATAGCCAGTTTAGACTCTTGTACTTTCTTTTGTATGTAAGAGTATTTACGTGAGTGTCTTCATTGTAGGTGTAACCAGAGCCGTTGTCTGTGATTTCGTAAGTGTCGAGGCTTACAACGATGTCACATGTGGTAGAAACGTATCCGTCTGTAGATTGGGCGGTGATAGTAACGTTACCAGGCTTGATAGCGTGTACAAGTCCGTTTTCGTTAACTGTTGCAATAGTCACATCAGAAGACTCCCATGTTGCTGTCCTATATGATGCACTTGTAGGATATACCGTTGCTGACAATTGGAGGTTTGCTCCAGCATTCATTGTCGCGTTTTGCTTGTTGAGGGTGATGTTGTTTGCTGGCACAAACTGGTTGTTGACAGTAACGACACATTCTGCATAGTATCCTGTTCCGTCAGCAGCTGTACAAGTAATTGTTGCAGATCCGTTTTGAGTACCAGACTTGATCTGTCCTGTCTCCCCGTTGACGATTGCAACGATATTTTGGTTGCTAGTCGTGAATACAACATCCTTAACATCTGCGTCCTCAGGAGCGATGGATGCATTTAATTGGAAAAGGGTGTTTGTTGGCAATGTGAGTGTTGCCTGATCCAATGTGACGGTAGAGATATGCTTGATGGCAATATCTCCAACAAAATATGCGCTGTATGAACTCCAATTTGTGCTGTTACTGAAGATACTAGCCATCTGTGTAAATACGTGAATGCGCATGCCAGATACCTTGTTGAAGGTATTGGCGCTACTTATCTGTAGATGTCTTGGAGTGTTGTTTACGTAAATATCGTTGATGGTTGTCTTGTCAAATGCAAGATCGCCAATAGAAGTAACACTTGCAGGAATGTTCAGTGTGCTTATTGTTGTTCCGTTGTTGTAGAATGCATTGTTCCTGATTGCGGTCAGATTTTCTGGAAGTGAAACATAGGTAAGCTTTGCACCATCGAATGTACCTGCCTTAATTTCTGTAATGCTTGCAGGGATTATGATAGAAGTGAGTCCAGTATTCGCAAATGCATAGGTTCCAATGCTAGTCAAAGTGCTAGGCAACTGTATGCTTTGAAGCGAAGTACAATTATTAAATGCCTTATTCTTTATTTCATTAATACCTTCTGATAATACAACATTGTTAAGACTTGTACAATCCTGGAATGCAGACGCACCAATTGCCAAAACACCTGAAGGGATTACGATTCTTGAAGAGAGAGCATGATTGTTGTAAAATGCATTATCGCCAATTGTGGTGAGAGATGATGGTATGTTGATAGAAGCAAGTGATGAGCAACCATTAAAAGCGCTTTCGCCAATAGAAGTAACTGCATCAGGCAGAACAATGCTTGTCAATTGGGTACAATTCAGAAAAGCATTGTTTGCAATGGCTGTTACTTTTGCTGGAACTACACATTCGCCACTCTTTCCACCTGGACAGTAGAGGAGCGTTTTCTGATTCTTGCTGAGAAGGAGGCCACCGATAGAAGCATATTGTGGGTTCAGATTATCAACTGTGATAGCTTCAAGACCTGTACATCCGCTGAAAGCCTCGCTTCCGATTGATGTGATGGATGCAGGGATAGCCACGGTTCTCAAACCTGTAGAATTATAGAAAGCATATTCTTGTATGCCTACTACAGGATATATATTGCCGTTGAATGTTACAGTTTCAGGAATGTCAATGTTTCCACTGTATGAGTTGGCACCTTTGGTACTTCCCTCTGATTTCATTTCGCTGTTTGTCAAAACGGCGGTTCCTGCTTCCGAGTCAATGTAAAAGTACAGACCGTCGGCGTTCTGATGTGACCAACCGTCCTTTGTTTCCCAAAAGCCACCATCGGCTCTTGCGCCTGTCCATGAGGCACTTGCGATAACGAGCATAAGAATGATGCCCAGAATTCTGCTTGTTTTGATCATAATCTTCTTTTGTCTGATTTAGCTATCCCTGAATAATCAGCACAATGTTTTTAGTTGTTTTTATAGCCGTTGGGTACTCTACACACTTTTTCGTTGCAAGCCGTCCTTTTAGTTGACTCGTCTTCTGTCTCCCGCAATTCACAAGGTGTAAACGCTATTTTTCTTATTTGTATGTTATCGTAAACACGAATTTGGGGACAAAGTTAAAAATTTTTTTCTAAAAAGAGAAATAATATGTGTTTTTTTTGCTAAAAAGTAACATTTTTTTGTAATTTAACGTGAAAATTTATGAATTTTTCGGTGATTGTGTGCGGTGTTTTACATGAAAAGTAAATAGGGGAGATTTTCCCTCTAGGACGATTTTGAAAGTTTGCTAGGGTGAGTAAAAAAGAATTTAAACGCAAAGACGCAAAGGCGCAGAGTTTTTGCTTTGCGTCTTTGCGACTTTGCGTTTATAAATAAAAGTGTATTAGTCGATAACGACGCGAGTCCAGTTGTGGATATCTGGCTCTATGCCGTACTGGATGTTGCGGAGTTTGGTGAAGAGCTTTTCAGAAACAGGTCCCGGCTTATCGCCGAAGACATAGCTCTTGCCAGTCTCGATGTCATCGATACGTGAGATTGGAGAGATAACGGCTGCTGTGCCACAAGCACCTGCCTCCTCGAATGTCTCAAGCTCCTCCTCTGGAATCTGACGACGCTCAACTTTCATACCGAGATCCTCAGCCAACTGCATGAGTGACTTGTTGGTGATAGAAGGAAGGATAGAGGTTGACTTCGGTGTGATATAGGTGTTGTTCTTGATACCGAAGAAGTTAGCAGCACCTGCCTCGTCGATATACTTCTTCTCCTTTGCATCGAGATAGAACTCGCAAGCATAGCCGAGTTTGTGAGCCTTGTCGTTTGCCTGAAGGGAAGCTGCATAGTTGCCGCCTACCTTATATATACCAGTACCGAGAGGAGCACTACGGTCGAACTCACGAACGATAACGTATGGGTTTGCGAAGAAACCGCCCTTGAAGTATGGGCCTACAGGAGTAACGAAGATCATGAAGAGATACTCCTTGGCAGGATGAACACCAACCTGGGCACCTGTACCAACGAGAAGAGGACGAACATAGAGAGTTGCACCAGACTCGTATGGAGGTATATAATCCTGATTCAGACGGACCACCTTGTCCACCATCTCATTGAAAAGCTCTGTAGGAACCTCTGGCATGAGAATTCCGCGACTTGTTGACTGCATACGAGCAGCATTCTCGTCGGTACGGAACACACGCACCTTGCCGTCTGGACAACGGTAAGCCTTCAAGCCCTCGAAAGCCTCCTGACCGTAATGCAGACATGTAGCAGCCATGTGCATGTTGATGTATTCACTGGAGCAAACCTCGATTTCGCCCCACTTGCCGTCACGATAGTAACAGCGAACGTTGTAGTCTGTAGGTCTGTAGCCAAACCCCAGATTTGACCAATCTAAATCTTTCATATTGTTATTTTTTAGTTCGGAAAAATCAAATTTTGAAATGCAAAAGTATAAATATTCTTTTAAATTTGCAAGAAAGTAGGCTTTTTTTTTCATTTCAAGCCTTAAATAAACGAAACTAATATCTGAAATGCTCGCTTATGCGAGTTGTTTGGAAAGTAAATTGTCAGTAAATTATTTCCAGTAAATATATCTTCAGATACGCCAGATAATACCGTTTCCCTTCCTTTCTCCTCCGTAGTAACTCCATCAGTAGTCCATCGTTTGTCCATCGATCCTCCATCGAAACGATGGACCATCGATGGAGTATCGATGGAGTATCTTAGGAGGAAAGACGGACAAATGACGGTGTTATTTGCCACTTTCGAGTATCTTTTTGATTTCCTCGTCGGTCTTTGTGAGCTTGTCTTTGCAGAGCTTGATGAGCTGCTGGGCGTTTTTCAGTTCGGTGCTCATCATGTCAATGTCGAGTTCTCCACTCTCCATTTTCTTTACAATCTCCTCGAGTTGTGAGACTGCTTCTTCGTAATTAGGTGATTTCTTCATATTTTGTTTCCTTTATTTTACGATTGTTTCAATAGCTCCAGAAGCCATTACGACAGTTACTTCGTCGCCTTTCTTGAGCGATTTAGGGTCTTTTATCGCCATTCCATCGTGGAGGGCTATGCTGTATCCTCTTCTCAGAACATGGATCGGATCAACGGCATTGGTGCGTTGGGAGAGCATTTCGAGTTGGTAGCCGGCTCGCTCCACACGGCTCTTTGCTATGAGAGGAAGCCTTTGCCTTATGTTTTCAATACGGTTCTGCTCAATGTTTATGGATTGAGTTACGGATGTCTGGAGACGGGTAGCAAGATTTGCAAGTCTTGCCTCTTCTCTTGTCTTCTTGAGAGAGAAGGCAACGGGGAGGAAACTTTGTATTCTGCCAAGACGGAGACGTTCACGCTCCATTCTCGAACGGACATAATCCGTGATACTTCGTGAAGCATCCTCGATTCTGTCGAGAGTTTCCAAGAGATTGTCTATGAGCCATGTAGCTGCAGCCGTTGGGGTCTTTACTCTTACGCATGAAATCATGTCGAGAATACATTCATCGCGGTCATGCCCGATACCTGTTATTATAGGTAATGGGAAGTTTGCCACGTTCTCAGCAAGTTCGAGGGTATCGAAACCTGAGAAATCGCTCGTCGCACCACCACCTCGGATAATCACCACAACGTCGAAATCCTCGATGGAATCGTTGATTTTGTTGAGCGCTTCTATTATTGTCTGTTCAACTTGCTCTCCTTGCATAACGGCAGGGAAGAGTCGGGTGGTGAACTGAAATCCGTACTCGTTGTTTATCAGTTGGTTGCAGAAATCCCCGTATCCTGCGGCTGTCTGAGAGGATATTACGGCAATTCTTTGGGCGAACATCGGAACAGAAAGGGATTTGTTGAGGTCGAAGATGCCCTCGCGCTTCAATGTTTGGATTATCTCCTGCCTTTGTCGGGCCATATCGCCAAGGGTGTAGTTCGGGTCAATGTCCTGAACAATCCATGAAAAGCCGTATGCCTCATGAAACTGAGCCTTGACCAAGAGCAGGACCTTCATTCCGGGACGTGGACGCTCGCCTGTTACCTTCATGAACTTCGGTAGGACATAGCTCCAAGTGCTTCTCCAGCATCTTGCCTGAGCCCTTGCAACCAGCGTGTCCTCGTCTTTCTGTACCAAATCCATATAGCAATGCCCGCCCGACTCGCGGCATTCCGCAAGTTCGGCTTCCACCCAGTAGGTATCGCTAAGCGAATAGCCGATAACCTCCCTGACGAGATTGTTGAGTTGGTAGAGTGTGAGGTTCATAAAGATATTGAATTTTGCGCAAAGATATGAGAAAAAACTGATTTGGCAAAACAAATTGACGAATTTATTTTGAAATGATATAAAAAAACATTAACTTTGCCCTCGAAAATTGTAAACGTGCGCCAGCCTTTTAAGAGGCTGACATGCACTATTTTCTTCGTGCGAAGTATAATACTTTGTCCTCCTAAATTAATAATGTTCGTAAATGGATAATAAACAAACTGCTTTGGAAGATAATAAACGAGCCACTTTAGAGCTGGGCACAAAGCCGGTTGGTCGATTGCTGAGGAAGTATGCGTTACCGGCAATCGTCGCTATGGTTGCAGCCTCGCTCTACAATATGGTGGATAGCATTTTTATCGGTCAAGGCGTTGGTGCTTTAGCAATTGCAGGATTGGCAATCACCTTCCCGTTCATGAATCTCTCTGCAGCATTCGGCGCAGCAATAGGTGTGGGCTCCTGTACATTCATTAGCATGAAACTTGGACAGCGTGACTATGGCATAGCCAACAAGATACTGGGTAATTGCATGATGCTGAATATTGTTGTGGGACTCTGCTTCGGTGGAATATGTCTGTTGTTCCTTGATCCTATTCTAAGTTTTTTCGGAGCATCTGACAATACCCTCCCATACGCTCGGGATTATATGCAGATAATACTTTGCGGTAATGTCTTCACGCATCTGTATTTCGGTTTGAATGCCGTGCTTCGTTCTGCCAGTAAGCCTCGTCATGCTATGTATGCCACGATTTTCACGGTTGTGGTCAATACGATTCTCGACCCAATCTTCATCTATGGTCTGGATTTGGGTATCAGGGGGGCTGCTTTTGCTACGGTACTCTCGCAGTTCCTTGCGCTTTCATGGCAATGGAAGCTGTTCTCCAACAAGGAGGAGCTTCTGCATTTCGACTATAGTCTTTTCAGACTTGACAAGCCGATTGTGAAGAATATCATAGGTATCGGTATTTCGCCATTTGCGATGAATGCTTGTAGTTGTCTCGTCGTGATTTTTGTCAACACCTGTCTGATGAAGCATGGAGGCGACCTTGCTGTTGGTGCGTATGGCATAGCAAACAGAATAGGTTTCGTCTTTGTTATCGTGGCAATGGGCGTGAACCAGGGAATGCAGCCGATAGCCGGTTATAACTATGGAGCGCAGAATTATGACCGTCTTCGCAAGGTCGTGAAGCTCGCAATATCTTGTGCTACTGTGGTTTGTACGGTCGGATTCCTTGTAGCCATGTTTGCTGCCCATCCATGTGCAAGGCTGTTTACCAAGGATGAATCGCTGATAGATCTTGCAAGTACAGCCATAAGGATGATGATGATGATGTTCCCTATTGTGGGATTCCAGATAGTTGTAACCAGTTTCTTCCAGAGTATCGGCAAGGCAAAGGTGAGTATGTTCCTCTCCCTTTCGCGTCAGTTGCTGTTCCTTGTTCCTGCTCTCGCTATCTTCTCGGAGATATGGGGGCTATGGGGTATATGGAGCGCGATGCCGTTTTCTGACGCTCTTGCTACATTAGTAGCAGCGGTAATGATGAAAAAATCGAGCGTATGGAAAAAATAATTATCAATGTAGGTCGTGAGGTTGGCAGTAGCGGTAGTGAAGTTGCCAAGTTGCTTGCAAAGGAGTTTAATGCTCGTTTGCTCGATAAGGAACTTCTTGACCTTGCCGCCCAGGAGAGCGGTTTTTCCGCTAAGTTGTTCAAACAGAACGATGAGCACAGAGGATTCCTGAATCATCTGTTCCATCTCAGCGGAACGGCTACTTCCGGAGACTTCTATGAGGACAGGCTCTCGCCGGAGGCCTTGTTCAAGTTCCAGAGTAATGCCATCAGAAAGGCTGCTAGTGAGGGCTCTTGTGTTTTCTTGGGCAGGTCTGCTGACTATGTGCTCCGAGACATGGAGAATGTCGTCAATGTCTTTGTCAATGCTGACTTGGAAGACCGCATAGCGTGTGTTTCGAGGGTGAAGATGTGTGATGCGGAGACTGCAAGGAAACTGATAGAGAGAAAGGAAGAGGAGAGGGCAGCCTACTATAACTACTACACAGGAAAGAGGTGGGGCGACTCAAGAAGCTATGACCTGTGCGTAAATTCCTCTCTGTTGGGAATTGAAGGAACGGCAAGGCTGATCTCTGGATTTGTGCGTGAGGTTATTTCTTTAAGAAAAATGGCTAATAACAACAATTAATACTTAGACTTATGAAAAAGATTTTACTGTTAGGTTCTGGTGAACTTGGTAAGGAGTTCGTTATTGCTGCAAAACGTAAGGGCGTTTATGTTGTGGCATGTGACAAATATGATAATGCTCCAGCGATGCAGGTGGCAGACGAGCGTGAGGTGTTCTCAATGCTCGACGGCGATGCTCTTGCAGCCGTAGTGAACAAGCATAAGCCTGATATCATCGTGCCTGAGATTGAGGCTATCCGTACAGAGCGTCTCTTCGAGTTCGAGAAGCAGGGTATTCAGGTTGTGCCTTCTGCTCGTGCGGTGAACTATACAATGAACCGTCAGGCTATTCGTGACCTTGCAGCCAAGGAACTTGGACTCAGAACAGCGAAATATTTCTATGCAAAGACATACGAGCAGCTCGTTGAGGCAAGCAAGCAGATTGGTTTCCCTTGCGTGATTAAGCCTCTTATGTCTTCTTCCGGTCATGGTCAGAGTACTGTAGAGAAGTTTGAGGATTTGAAGACCGCATTCGATGCTGCTATGGCAGGTGCCCGTGGTGACGTGAAGGAAGTTATCATTGAGGAGTTCATCCACTTCACTTCAGAGTTCACACTTCTCACCGTTACCCAGAAGAATGCTCCAACGATTTTCTGTCCTCCTATCGGACATGTTCAGAAGGGGGGGGACTATCGTGAGTCTTGGCAGCCATATCAGATTCCTGAGAAGGACTTGAAGGATGCCCAGCAAATGGCAGACAAGGTGACAAAGGCTTTGACTGGCTATGGTATCTGGGGTGTTGAGTTCTTCTTGACAGATACAGGTGTTGTGTTCTCTGAGCTTTCTCCACGTCCACACGATACTGGTATGGTGACTCTCGGCCACACAACAAACCTCTCAGAGTTTGAGCTTCATCTTCGTGCTGTTCTCGGTCTTCCTATCCACGATATCCGTCTTGAGCATGCAGGTGCTTCTGCTGTTGTTCTTGCAGACAAGGACTATACCGAGGCTCCGGAATTTAATCTTGTTGACGCATTGAAGGAAGAGTGTACCCGTGTTCGTATCTTCGGTAAGCCGGGTGGACATTTCGGTCGTCGTATGGGTGTAACTCTCTGTTACGGAGATTTGGATGCAGATGTAAATGCGCTCCGCGACAAGGCAAAGCGTCTTGCAAAGACAGTTCTCGGAACTGACCCTTATATGGAGAAGTAAAAAAGTATAAATGGTCTTTGGGAAAAGAATCATAGAATATATCAAGAACATGGGAAAGTCGCTATTCTCAAAGGATAGTCTCGGCTTTCTTGTGTTCATGTATGCTCTTGGTATAGTTGAGAGCTATGCCGTTCTTCCTCATTGGAAAGGGGCAAAGGTATATGACAATCTCTACTATGAGCTTTTCTTTGACCTGCTGATACTTACATTCCTTGTTGCGCTCGTTCCGCAGAAGATAAGGAAATTCCCTTTACGCAAGGCTGTAAGGGGCATTATCTATGTCATTGCCTATTCGCTCGCCATCATAGACACGTTCTGTATGGTGCAGTTCGGCAATACCATAAGTCCGTCAATGCTGTTACTCGTTGGTGAGACGACAGGAAACGAGACGGCTGAGTTCTTTAGCACCTATGTCAATCTTGAGGTGCTGTTTACAACCGAACTCGGATGGGTGTTGCTTGTTCTGCTTGTTCATGTTGTCTATGAGGTGATAAAATGGAAAGCGAAGAGGGTAAAGTGGAAGGTTGAATGGGTAAATAGGATTATTCCTTTTGCCTTTTGCCTTTTGGCTTTAGTCCTCATTATTCTTGGATGGAACGATACCATCACCAATAAGAAGTGCATGGTTCGTCATTTCAGTTGCAAGACGGTTGGGGACGTGGAAAAAGACATGAACCTTCGTCCTATGGTGATGATGTATCAGCCGGTATATCGTCTTGCAGATGCATTCTTTACCAATCACCTTGTATCCCTACAGCTTGACAGACTGAAGGAAGAGGCAGAGAAGGTGGAAAGGATGACTCCTGAGCAACTTGGAATACCTTCGGATTTAAAGGACTCTAAGCCGTCGAATATCGTTGTGATTATTGGTGAGAGCTTCAACAAATACCATTCACAGCTCTATGGGTATGAAAAGAAGAATACTCCACGACAGGTGAAGATGGAAAAGAGCGGACGATTGGTGAAGTATTCCGATGTTATGGCACCTTGGAATCTCACGAGCTTTGTCTTCAAGCATCTTATGACGACCTATACCGTTGGGGATGAAGGTGACTGGTGCGACTATCCGCTTTTCTGCCAACTATTCCGCAAGGCAGGTTTTCAGGTCAACTTCCTTACAAATCAGTTCTTGCCTCATGCCAAGGATGCTATATACGATTTTAGCGGTGGGTTCTTCATCAACGATGAGATGCTGAGCAAGGTGCAGTTTGATGTCAGGAATGAGCAGACACACCTTTGGGATGAGGAATTGCTAAAAGACTATGCCCGACTCGTGGCACCTCCGGAAGGTGTTGTTGATACGGCTTCTGTTCCTTCGCTTACCATATTCCATCTCATGGGACAGCATGTAAACTATCGCATCAGGTGTCCGAAGCAGAAAATGAAATTCTTCGCCTCAGGTTATGACCGTCCGCAGAATACGATGAAGGAGAAGAAGAACATAGCATATTATGATTGTGCAGTGTGGTATAATGATTCTGTCGTTGGGGCTATCGTTGATCGTTTCAAGAATGATGATGCGGTGATAATCTACTTCCCTGATCATGGTGATGAGGTCTATGGACCTGGTTCATTGCATCATTGCGGAAGAAACCACACTACGAATATCACCAAGGACATTGCCCAACAGGAATATGAGATTCCTATGTGGTTCTATTGTACAGCGAAGTATTCGAAGAGGCATCCTGACGTGGTGGCTGCGATAAGGAAGGCAAAGAACAAACCATTTATGACCGATGCAATGTCGCATCTGCTTCTCGGGCTGGCAGGAATAAAATGCAAGGCATATCGTCCAGAACTCGATTTGCTCAGTCCTCAGTATAATGAGAAACGCCAGCGACTGATGCAGCATCTGGTGGATTATGATGAAGTAGTAAAGAGTAAATGATAAAAATAAGCAAAGCGGAATCTCAGGCGATGCGTGGAATTGCCATCCTCGCAATCGTGCTACATAACTACTGCCACTGGCTTGGAAAGATGGTGCAGGAGAATGAGTATCAGTTTTCTGAGCGTAATGTCAGACGGCTGATGGTTGAGCTTGCGCATCCCTCTTGGGAACTCATTGCCCATCTCATCTCTTTCTTCGGCCATTATGGTGTGCCTGTTTTCGTTTTCCTTAGTGCCTACGGTTTGGTGATGAAATATGAGAGATCACCTTTGGCAGAAGACAATCAGGATAGTGCGCTCTCATTCATCTGGAAGCATTATAAAAAGCTGTTCCTGATGATGATTGTGGGATATGCTGCATACGTCATGGTTGACTATATGACACCAGCTCCACGTCGATATGAATTCTGGAACGTAGTTGGGCAGTTGGGTATGTTCAGCAATTTCTACCGAGATCCAGATCACGATATCTGGCCTGGACCATACTGGTATTTTGGACTTATGGTGCAGATTTATGTGGCGTATCGTTTGGTGTTCTATCCCAGAAACCTACGGACGAACAAGTGGCTTGTCGGTGGATTGTTTGCTGTCACGCTTCTAGCTCAGTTGCTATTCTTACCCGAAGGATTGGCACTTCAATGGTATCGCTATAATATCTTTGGTTCTTTGCCGGTCTTCATTGCAGGTGTGTTGTTCGCTCGATATAACCGATTTAACGAACCTACAGCTAGCACCTATGCATTCCTGGCTATTGCAAGTACGGCATTGATATTCCTGTTCAGCCTCTGGTTCGCTACGTGGATTATCGTGCCTTTCCTTATCTGCATAGGTACGGTGGCAGTTGTCAAGTTGCTTCCGCAATCCTTAATGAATATCCTTTCATGGATTGGAGGAATCTCCGCAGCAATGTTCGTGTGCCATCCAATAACCCGAAAGGTGATTATACCGATATCACGGCACGGCGACCTCTTTGCAGGATTACTACTCTATATCGTTGCCACTATCGTGTTGGCGATGATATTCAAGAAGGTGATGGCTCAAATCAAGTAATAATATATAGTCGTGAAGATAAAGGACATAGATCTCGTAAACGTATCCCGATTCAGGGCGGAGCACATGGGGATGGCGATGCTTTTCGTTATCCTCTTCCACGTTGGATTGCCAAGGTGGAGTGATTTCTATGGTCTTCGTCGAATGGGAAATCTTGGAGTGGATATGTTCCTTTTCCTCTCAGGCGTAGGTCTGTGGTTCTCATGGGCAAAGAGAAGTGCTGATGGATCCTTCTTCAAAGACTGGGTATCTTTCTATATGAGGCGTTTGAAGCGTATCTATCCTGTATGGCTGATAATTGCATGCTTGTACTATATTCCGCGGTTTGACGGTGTGCATTGGATAGACCTCTTCGGTGATATACTTGTCAACTGGGACTTTTGGTTGCACGATGAGCTTACCTTTTGGTATATTCCTGCCACAATGATGCTATATATCTTTGCACCTCCCTATATGGAATTGATACGACGACATCCTATATATCATTGGCTCGTTCTTGTAATGGTGATGTGGTGTATCCTCGTTCAATGGGTAACGCCAATCCATCAAGCGGTAGGCCATATAGAGATATTCTGGAGCCGTGTGCCGATATTCTTCCTTGGCATCAATATGGGTGAGATGGTGCGACAGAAGAAAAGCCTTGACGGACAGTGTATATGGATGGTATGGATAATGTTCCTTATGTCGCTATTCACAAGCATCTGGCTTGAACAGGAGATTCACGGGAAGTTTCCTCTCTTCATAGAGAGAATGCTTTATATTCCTCTTACTGTCACAACTATAATCCTTCTCAACCGTGTGTTTCGTCGCACACCTCAGTGGTTCAATAAGAGCGTTGCATGGTTCGGAGCTTTGAGTCTTGAGGCATATCTTATCCATATAGAGTTTGTGCTCAAGCCCCTTGAGAGGAACACCGACCTTGGTTACTGGATGACATTCCTGATCACTGTTGCCGTCACGATGCCATTGGCATGGCTGCTACATTACTTGGTAAACAATGTCATTCTGAAATATTCATTCAGCAAACAGAAATAGCACGATGAAAAATATCATACGCCTGACACGACCATACCAGTGGGCAAAGAATATCTTCATACTATTGCCGATGTTCTTCGGTGGCGCTCTTACTGATAGCCAGTCTGCCATATATGCTTTTATGGCATTCTTCGCATATAGCTTTGCTGCTTCGGCGATATACTGCTATAATGACATCATTGATGTGGAGGACGACCGCAAGCACTCAGAGAAGTGCAAGCGTCCAATTGCATCTGGAGCGATAAGCGTTAAGCAGGGTTATGTGATAATGGCATTAATGATGATGCTGTCCACTGTGGTCATTGTGCTGATGAAAGACAGGGCTTTGCTTGTCGGTGGTGTGGTGGTGACATATTTCATTCTCGATATACTCTATTGCCGATGGCTGAAACGGCATGCAATAGTGGATGTATGTGTATTGTCGTTCGGTTTCGTGCTGAGAATTCTTGCCGGAGGTTTTGCAACAGATATTGTACCTTCCAACTGGCTCGTGATGATGACCTTCCTGCTAACGCTCTTCCTCTCGTTTGCCAAGCGTAGGGATGACGTGGTGAGGATGATGAAGACAGGAGAGGCTCCACGACATAACACGGAGAGATATAACCTTACTTTCATCAATCAGGCTGTCACCATTACGGCTGCGGTTACGGTGGTGAGTTATATTATGTACACCGTATCGCCATCGGTCACTCAGCGTATAGGCTCTGACTATGTATATCTCACTTCTGTCTTCGTTATTCTCGGTTTACTGCGCTATATGCAACTCACCCTTGTTGATGAGAAGAGTGGCGATCCAACCAAGATGCTGTACTCCGACCATTTCCTTCAGTTGGTTATCGCAATGTGGTTTGCAGCGTATCTCGTCATAATATACGTATAGACAATCAGAAGTAAAAGGAAAAAATAAGAATTAAAAAGTATGATTACACTATGTGGTAATGGTTAATTGCAGAAAAAACAAATCATACTTTTTCCTTTTTAATTTTTACTTTATGAAAAAAATTATCTTCTCCGACTTCGACGGCACATTGACCACTAAGGATTCAATGATGTCGATAATAATATACCAGCGGGGTAGGTTGGGATTGGTTCTTGCCTTGCTTCGCATATTGCCTTGGCTCATACTGATGTTCATGGGCAGATATTCCAATCAGCGCACAAAGGAGCGGCTTCTGCACCATTGCTTCGGACGGATGACAGTGGAAGAGTTCAATGACTTCTGCCAACGGTTTGCCGATAGTCATAGGCATATATTGCGAAATAATCTTTATGACAAACTTGTGGATGCAAAAGCGAATGGTGACGAAGTGGTGGTGGTAACTGCGAGTCCAGAGAACTGGGTGAGCCGTCTTGTTCCGGAATTCAAGGTGTTAGGGACGAAGATGGAGTTCAATCCTTGTTTCACAGGAAGATTCCTCACCCCCAACTGCTATGCACAGGAGAAAGTAAACCGAATACTTGCTGCATATCCTGAACTGGAAACCGACAGGAGCAGTTTCCATGTCACCGCATTTGGTGATTCACGAGGTGATAAGGAAATGCTGGAGTTTGCGGATGAGAGAATCACGGTTTCGTAAAAAAGATAGATGAAGAGTATATTTGACATATTCAAAATACGTAAGGACGAGCGTTGGTTGGCAATTGTGTCAGCTCTGATATTCTCGTTTCTTAACTTCATGACTGTATATATGTACTGGGGACGGTTCAGTGCGTTGTCAGATAACTATCATCGTCTATTCGTGCGTTGGTTCAAGATTTCAGGTTTCGACCCATTGACTTATGAGGTGATATCTTATTGGGATACGGCGTACAACGTATATAGACATCCATTTCTGGCATTCTTCATGTGGCCGTTCTGCCAGTTGAATCAGTTGATGATGACGCTCACGGGCAAGAATTTCGCCACAGTCATCACCGCGCTCATTTTAATTTTCTGTGCATTTTATTCCGCTATCTTCCTGTTCAGAATTTTTAAGGAGATAATAATGGTGAAGATACGTGAAGCCTATTTGCTTACGACCCTCACGTTCAGCATGGCATTTATAATGCTATCTGCAATGGTGCCCGACCATTTCATAATGTCGATGTTCGCCCTTACGCTGACGTTGTATCTTTCTGGTAAGAAACTAAGGAACGGTTCGGCATTGAATATGTGGCAGACGATTGCTATGTTCATTCTCACGGCTGGTATCTCGCTCAATAACGGACTTAAGGTTTTCCTTGCTGCTCTTGTAACCCGTCGCAAGCGATTCTTTGAGTGGCGTTTTCTGCTATTTGCTGTCATTCTGCCATCTGCTATGATATGGGGCTTTGCCCGTTGGGAATACCGTACATACGTATGGCCGAAGGAGATGGCTCGTAATGAGGTAAAGGCGAAGAAGAACCGAGAATATACGGAGAAGATACGTCAGCAAGTACGTGACTCCATTGGCTCCAATAACTCAGCTGCCGTTGAGGCCATGACAAGGAAAATACAAAAACAGAAGGCTATGGAGAAATATCGCCGTGACCATAAGAAGATATGGAACAGGCACACTGGTAGGCCGATAGCCAAGGGCGAGTTCATGCGCTGGACTGACAAAACCACCTCACGATGGGATGTTGCCGTGGAATGTCTTTTCGGTGAGGGGATACAATTGCATAGGGACTATTTGCTCGGTGATGTTCTGCGTAATCGTCCGCTGATAGTACGATATGACACGAGTAACGCGTTGGGATATATTAATTATCTCGCAGAGGCTGTTATTGTTCTGCTTTTCTTGAGTGGGGTATGGATGGGAAGAAAGACGATATTCCTTTGGACTTCCATGTCTTTCCTCATTATGGATATGGCTCTCCATATGGGGCTTGGGTTCGGCATCAATGAGATATACATCATGTCGGCTCACTATCTCTTCGTGCTTCCGATAGGAATGGCATATATGTTTAAAGCAATAGAGAATAGGAAACGATGGCCTGTGGCAATATATACAGTTTGTGCCCTTACTGCCGTGTGGTGCTTTGCATGGAACATAGTTAACGTCATTGGGTATTGCCTATGAAGAAGTTCTTGACAAAACATAGAGAGATTCTGTTTGTTGCGCTGATTGGACTTGTCATCATCGTGGCCCTCAATATAATGATGCTACAGTACCATTATAATTCGTGGACAAATCCGAAGGTAGGCTTCTGGAGTGCTTTCTGGAACAGATTTGAGATTTCTGGCTTCGACCCATATACATATATAGTAGTGTCAAAGTGGCGCCCTCTCTATGTGATCTCTCGTCATCCGTTGCTTGCCGGAATGATGTGGCCGCTGTCAGAACTCAATGCATGGCTGAAGGAAGAGACTGGCATCAACTGCGCTATCTTCATTGTGGGCGTATTGCTCGTGATATGCAGTCTTTGTTCATGGTTACTGATGTATAGGATAATGCGTAGATTGTTGAAAATGTCGGCTAAGATTAGTCTTCTGCTCACCTTCTACTTCTATTCCTTCTCCCACGTAATGCTCACCATCTTCGTGGAGGACCACATGGCATTCACCCTTCCGCTCCTCCTTCTCTCCATATACCTTGCAGGAAGAGCCATTCAGAAAGGCAAGACAATGCCTTTGTGGCAGTCGTTGCCTTTGCTCTTCGTTTCAACAGGCATAACCACGACAAACTTCGTGAAGATAGGATTGGCTGACCTTTTCACGCAATGGGGCAGGAAATCGTTCGGAAAGACAGTGTTCCATTTCCTCGTATATCTCATTCCTCTTGGTGTGATAGGAGGTCTGTATTTCTATCAGCAGGAGAATACTCAGAAAGAGGAGAAACGCAACATTGAACGGACTGTGAACAGACGTATGGCGCGTGACTCTGTCTTTGCTGTGAAGTGGAAGAAAGAACAGGCAGACAATCAGATGCGTAAGGAAAAACAACTCGTTCATCTTGATTTCGTTACCAACACCGACTATAAGATTGACCGTTTGCCATCGCTTGTGGAGAATGTCTTTGGCGAAGGCTTCATCCTTCACAACCGTTATCCGCTCCGTGATGCGAACAAGGAAAACCATCGTCCTGTGCTTGTAAGATATAAGTATTGGTGGAACTATGCTTTTGAGGCATTGATTGTCATTCTCTTTGCTGCAGGAGTGTGGTGCGGAAGAAAGGAACGGTTAATGTGGATGGTGATGTCAATGTTCCTTTTTGATATGCTTCTGCATGTAGGCCTCAACTTTGCCTCTGCCGATGTGTATATAATGACTGCACATTGGGCTTTTGTTATTCCGATAGCCGTGGCGTATCTCATAAAGCAGACTGCCACAAAGCCAAGGTTGAATACAGCTATAGTATGTGCCGTCCTGTTCCTTACATTATATATGTGGGGGCATAATCTTCAAATCATAGTTCAGCATATCATCAGATGAAGGTTCTCATATTAAGCACATTCCAATCGTCGGGTGGTGCTGCAATAGCGGCAACCCGATTAATGCACGCTCTTCAGAAGAATGGTGTGGAGGTTTCCATGCTTTGCAGAAAGAACATTGCATTCGGTCCTGTTGGTTTTCGTAAGCAATCGTGGACAAGCATCTTTGAGCGTGCTATTATCTGGATGTGCAACGGATTCTCCACTCGTAATCTATGGGCAACAGATATTGCCCTTTTCGGTCAAGATGTCACCAGTACCCGTGAGTATAAAGAGGCTGATGTGATACACCTTCATTGGGTAAATCAGGGTTTCATAAGTCTTGCTGCCGTAAAGAAGATGCTTGATGACGGCAAGAAGGTTGTATGGACTATGCACGATGCCTGGAACTCCATGGGGGCATACCATCTAAGGATACAGCAGAAGGACGACTATCTTGAACGTTCTACACGGGAGCGTAAGCAAAAACTCTATGCTGGGAGCAGAATACAGTTTGTCACTTGTAGTCAATGGCTGATGAACGAAGCCTTGAAGAGCCCGTTGATGGCAGAGCAGAGAGTTGTTGCAATACCTAATCCCATAGATACTGCAATATTCAAGTCTGAGCCACATCCGAATCATCGTCGTGTGCTTTTTGTGGCGCAGTTTGTGAACAACCCAATGAAGGGAATGCAATATCTCGATGAGGCTGCGAAGATAATAAACAATGGCAGTAGCGAAAAGGTGGAGATTATTGCCCTTGGTAGAGACATTCCGTATATCTCCGACACTCGTGACATGGCAAAATTATATGCCTCTGTAGATGCTTTCGTGCTTCCTTCACTTTCAGAGAATCTACCAAACACTATCATGGAGGCAATGGCTTGCGGTACTCCATGTGTTGGTTTCCGCGTAGGAGGCATACCAGAGATGATAGACCATCTTGAGAACGGCTATCTTGCCAACTATAAGGATTCTGAGGACTTGGCAAAAGGCATACTCTATGTGCTTGATGAGGCTAATCACCAGCGACTATCTGATAATGCCCGACAAAAGATCATAAACTGCTACGGAGAAGAAGCTGTTGCCAAACGATATATCGAAATCTATGGAAATGAGCAATAAGAAATTCTCAATCATCGTTGTCACATTGAATAATGCTGACGGACTCAAAAGAACACTCCAGAGCGTGAGTGCTCTGCATTATCCATGCTTTGAGGTCATTGTCATAGATGGTGCAAGTACAGATTCTACAAAGACTGTTGTGGAGAATTTTGGTGAGCTTATTACGGTCTTTGTATCAGAAAAGGATAATGGCATATACAATGCGATGAACAAGGGCATAGCTTATGCCACAGGCGATTATACCGTCTTTATGAATGCTGGTGATTGCTTTGCAACTCCCGATGTTCTCACCACGGTTAGTGGATATGATGCCGATATAATTCTCGGTGGGGCACGATATGGGGACTCTGATCGTCCTGTTCCAGAGAATATGACGCTCTATGATGTTCTTTCGCTCGGCATTAATCATCAATCGACATACTATCGCACGGAGTTGCTTCGTAAGTATGGCTTTGATGAAGGTTACCGATTGATAGCTGACTTGAAGTCGGTTGTGGAGCCTATGGCACGCGAAAAAGCTACTATGACAACTATTCCGTCCATACTTTCCATTTGCGAGGGTGGGGGAGTGAGCAAGCAGAATTGGCGAGATACACTCGTAGAGAACCGTCGTGTCGTTGCAGAGGTCGTTGAACCATATTATCGTGAGGACTATCTTAGATTCTCACGCATTAATCACTCCATGCTCAATGATTTCATCGTACTCTCACATTTCAAAAGCATCTTCCCTTTGCTTCGTTTTATGGCGAAGGTAATGCGTTTCCTAAACTCGAAGTTCAAGCATATTCCTCTCTGATATGACCCTAACAATAATTGTTCCCGTCTATGGCGTGGAGAAATACATAGCCGAGTGTGCAGAATCACTTTTTTCGCAGACATATTCTGATATTGAGTATGTCTTCTGCGATGATTGTACTCCCGACAGGAGTATAGAGTTGCTGCGTGAGGTCATGGAACGTTATCCAGAACGAAAAGAACGTGTACGAATTGTTCATAATGATACAAATATGGGAATCGGTACTACCCGTAAACGTCTTGTTTCCGAAGTTCATACTGATACTTTCCTGTTTGTGGATAGCGACGATGTCTTGCCTCTTAATGCTGTGGCAACTCTTGTCAAAAGGATGAAGGAAACAGATACTGACATCGTGGATGGAGCTTATGCCATCTATGTTGATGAGAAGACTGGTAAGGTTATTACGCCGCCACACGATGAACCATCAAAGTATCTTGATAAGATTCTGTGTCAGAACATCATATTGCCTCGTGTTTGGGGAAGGCTATACAAGACCTCTGTCCTGAATAAAGTCAAAGACCTCTTCATTGATGGTATAGACTTTGCTGAGGATATATGTGCCACTAGCCGACTTGCTTGTGTAACTTCTCGTTCATGGACAGATGATATAGTTTATTATTATCGCGTGGACAATATCAATTCCTATACGCGAAACATAACGAAGAGAAATATCCTGTCATATTTCCGTGCAATGTCGGTGGTGCTATCTTTCTATCATCAGCGCAAAGGACATCTGCCAATGTCGTTGGAGATAGGTGTGCTCAATGCATATCGTCAATGTGGAAGATCGCAGATTCCTGTCAGTATGGCTGATGAAACTATAGGCTATGTACCAGAACATTTCAGTGCCCAGTTACTCTATTGGCTATTCCATTGCAAATCGAAGTTTGTGCTGAAACTGGCGGATTATCTTTATCGACTAATAAGAATTTGTAATTAAGAACAAGTGCCTGAATCTCTAAAACAAAAAACGGCGAAAGGCCTATTCTGGGGAGCGCTCAATAGCGGGACTACCCAGATACTGAATCTCATAATAGGTATCATCCTTGCTCGTCATCTGACCAAGGATGACTATGGCATCATTGGCATTCTCACAATCTTTACTGCCATTGCTGCTGACCTTCAGAGTGCAGGTTTTACACAGGGACTAATCAATATAAAACGTCCAACGGCACGCGATTACAACTCCGTATTCTCGTTTAATATCTGTATGTCGGTGTTGATGTATTCCGTACTCTTCCTGAGCGCGCCTTTCATAGCCGAATATTTTCATCAGCCACGTCTCGTCTCTGTTTCGCGCGTGGTGTTCCTTACCTTCTTCATTTCTTCGCTCGGCATAGCTCATGGAGGATACATGGCAAAGAATATGATGAATCGTGAGATTGCCATTATCGGAGCACTTGCTCTTATTATCTCTGGAGCGGTGGGTATAACGCTTGCCCTTTTGGGCTTCGCGTATTGGTCGCTTGCTTGGCAACAGGTGACGTATATGATAGTTGTAAACCTAGGACGCTACTACTATGTGCGTGATTGGCGACCACGTCTATCATTAGATTTTGGACCAGTTCGCCTCATGGCACCTTTTGCTTTGAAGATTCTTGTTACGAAGATACTCAACACGTTATCTGCCAATATCCTAACGCCTATCTTCGCACGTTGGTTTCCACTTCATCAAGTTGGAAGCTATACTCAGGCATTCAAGTGGAATACTATGGCATATTCACTTGTTGCCAACACCGTCGGACAGATAGCTCAGCCAGTTTTGGTAGAAGATGAGAGACGGGATGCTTTTCGTAAGATGTTGCGATTCA
Organism: uncultured Prevotellaceae bacterium; assembly: GCA_902779665.1. GTDB lineage: Bacteria > Bacteroidota > Bacteroidia > Bacteroidales > Bacteroidaceae > Prevotella. The sequence goes on from CACZCN010000019.1 coordinate 61,052, forward strand.
CCTGTCTCCTCTCTATGCCATTGATGTTCGGTTTCGCTCTCGTAGGTAGGGAATTCATTCTTATTACCATCAAGGAAGAGTGGCTTGAATGCGTTCCTCTATTGCAGGTACTCTGTATTTCTGGAGCATTTATGCCTATTCACACTATGTATCAGAATCTTGCAATAAGTCATGGGCGAAGCGATATATATATGTGGCTTAATATCGGTCAGATATTACTCCAGATAGCCGTTGTCTATGCTTTCTCCGATTATGGTATGTTTGTTATGGTATCGGCTTATTCTGCCATGATGATTCTGTGGCTTTTGCCTTGGCATCTCTTTACTGGCAGACTCATTGGCTATAGTTGGTGGAATGTATTTAAGGATATTGTACCATTCACGCTTGCGGCAGTCGTTACGATGGCAATTACTTATTACGCAACAATAACGATAACCAATATTTATCTTCTTCTTATCGTAAGATGTGTTATTGCTGCTCTGATTTACTATGCTGTGATGAAACTATGCAAGGTTCAGATACTTGCTGAGTGCGAGCAATTTTTCTTGAAGAAGATAAAGAAATAGTTTTTTTATATTGCTGTCCGGTAATAAATTTTTGATCAGATAAATTCTGGGTTGGTACTTACATGAAGTATCAGCCCTTTTATAGTCTTTGCTTTTGCCTCGTTAGCACCATCCCCGCCCAACAGAGCATATCCAGATGTGGGGGGCTGTGTCTGTAATGAGGTACGCTTACACTAAAATCCTTATTGTTACCCGTTACCCGTTACTGCAAGGGTAGAAATGCCGTTGTGCCTCCGTTGTGCTTTTGCTCTTCCTTCGTTCTAGAGACTATAGGATGAACGGACTTATAACGGATTTATAACGGACCTGGAACGGAGGTACAACGGATCTGCATCGGAGGAAGTTGAAAGTTATCGCAGAATCTCATTGAAGCCTATATTAATTTTGGTAAGATGGTTTTGGGATGATTTTCGCGTTTTACATCGTTTTTCAAGCATGCTGAACAAGGTGAATCTGCCAGAAATTAATGCTTATTGTTATGCTATTGAGACTGGCAGTCGCTTATGTTAAGCTCTCTGATTTGTGTATAACAGCCTCATTATCTTTATCTTACAATAATATATTCTTGCTCAATTGACAAGCAAAATCCCGGTCAATAACAGGTAACGGGTAACAATAAGGATTTTAGTGTATGGCCAAAAATTTTACTGAAAATTTCTAAGGAGTTTATATACCTTATTATATATAGAAATTAAAAAATATAGGCGGCAGTTTACACTATTTTTCTTATTGTTACCTGTTATTCGTTACCAACGCGTTTTCGGGCTTTTTTACTTTACCCTCTTATACAAATCCACAAATGCGTGGTTATGATGGCTTATGCGTTTTTCCTCTGGAGGTAGCTGCATATAGTCGCCATACATCTGTGTGAGATATTCGTGATAGTTGCCAGGTATATAGACCTCGGTGTCTTCAAATTTCTTCTTTGTTAATGGAAGAATCCATTCCTTTGGATGAATTTCCTTCTCTGCCCATGCGCCTCCATAGTTGGCTATGTTTACCGAAGTGTTGAAGTCGTGTGATTTGGCAATGGCGTTGAGTTTGCGGATAAGTCGCTTGCGGATAGTCTCTCTTCCGAAAAGGAAAGCGGCTGTCTGGAATGCCATGCGTCCCCATTGCTTTGGCTGTAGCAATAGGCTTATGTATTCCTTGAACGAAAGATGCGCTATTGTTGCATCAATTTTATTCGAACAACGCTTGAAGGTTTTCATCATTCGGGTTGCCTCGACCTTGTCGGATGATGTACCGTCGATAGGGAATATGTCGATGTAGATGCCGTAAAGACATGGTACGTTCTCGATTTCTATGAGCGAGGTGTCTTTGTCGCAGAACTTTGAGAAGAAGAATGGATAACCTTTCATTTCCGGCGTGGCAAGTTCGTAGTGACCGAGGTCAATTGTCTTGCAGAGTTCAAGGAAACGGTCATAGTCGGGACGGGGCATAGCAATATCAATATCGTCATCCCAAGGAATCATACCACCGTGTCGTACGGCTCCTATAACGGTGCCTCCTACGCAGAAATATGTTAGTTTGTGAGCCTCGCATATTTCCACGAACTTATGTAGGCATCCCATCAGGATGTCGTTCCATCTCTTCTTGTCTTCTTCTGAAAAATGATATTCCATTATAACATACATCCATAGTGGTCAACGATGCCGAGAAGATGTTTCTGCTTGTCGGCTACAAGTACGCTGTGAACCTTGTATTTCTGCATTACTGCCTGAATGGCGGTAATCTTTGTCGTTGGAAGCACAATCTTCGGAGAAGTTGTCATGATATCGCTAACCTTATGGTTGAAGAACTGCTCTTGCCAGCGCTCAGTAGCACGTCGCAAATCACCATCGGTTATGAGTCCGATGATACGTCCTTCTTCGTCGAGTGATACGCCCATTCCCAGTTTTCCTCGGCTTACCTCTATGATAGCCTCGCCAAGTCGCATATCAGCTGGAATGACAGGGAGGTTATCCTTGAACATCACATCCTCGGCTGTGGTGAGCAGTCGCTTGCCGAGAGAACCGCCTGGATGGAACAGCGCGAAATCGTTAGGCTTGAAATTGCGCATGTGAACCAAAGCACAAGCCAGAGCATCGCCCATCACCATCGTCGTTGTGGTTGATGATGTAGGTGCGAGGTTGAGTGGGTCAGCCTCATGGTCAACGGCTATGTTTAGGTGGCAGATAGAGTATTGTGCAAGGAGAGAGTCAGGATTTCCAGTAATGCCTATGATAGGCACCTTACGCTCTATGAGAAGTGGGATGAAACGAAGAAGCTCGTCGGTGAAGCCGGAATAGGATATGGCCATCACGATATCGTCCTTGTCGATCATTCCGAGGTCACCGTGATAGGCGTCAAGCGGATTGAGGAAAAAGGATGGGGTGCCAAGAGAAGCGAGTGTGGAGGCAATTTTCTCTCCCACATGACCGCTCTTGCCAACTCCTGTAACGATGAGCTTTCCCTTGCAATTATATATCATTTCCACAGCTTTCTGAAAATTGTCGTCGAGCAATGGAATGAGGTTCAGTATGGCTTGCGCCTCATCTCGGAAGCATTTTATAGCATAGTCCTTTATTTCCATATCAGATGATGTGAACCAACGTGTGTTGCTGGCTGTATTTATCACGTGCAAAGGTACAAAGAATTATCGGAATGACCAAATTTTCACAGTCTTATATCTGGCAATCCTCCCTAAACAGACAATAAATACAGAATTTTCGAACTCTCCAGGTGTCGTTTTAATATAGGTAATGTTCCTCTGTTGTTTGTCCGTAGATACTACATAGTTACTCCATCGATAGTCCATCGAAACTATGGAGTATGTATGGAGTATCTCGGGAAGTAATACTGTGGAACAAGAATGGAATTTCTTCACTTTTTTCGTGTGCTTTGTGTTTGAAAAAGTAATGCGATATCAATGTGTTATCTGTGGCAATTAACGTGAGTTTGATGAATTTTTGATAATTTTTGTCATCACTAATTTATGATGAATATCGTTAATCTTCTATAATCGCCTTGTTATTACGGCATTTTTTTCGTACCTTTGCAGTCATGAGCCTGAATCGGAAATTTCAAACAGCTATATTCGTATGTATCTCGATACTATGTCTGACAAGCTTTGCTGTGGATGATTTCACTAATGTGGAGCAGCATCAGATAAGTGTTGAGACTCCTGGACTTTTCTCTCATTCCAATGCTTTCTTGGTGGATTTTTCCCAGTTTGCCAAGGATGAATATTCTTTCCCTCTTCCTGTGGGAAAGATAACAAATGTGACCTCTTCTGATATTACTATAGAGTCGAGCAAAGGAGATGCCGTGAAGGCTATGTTCGGCGGTGTGGTGAGACTCTCGCGACATATTCATGATATGGGTAATGTGATTGTGGTTCGTCATGACAATGGTCTTGAGACAGTATATGGACATAATGCGCAGAACCTCGTAAAGGTCGGACAGCGTGTTAAGGCTGGTCAGACTATCGCTATTATAGGCGAAGAGGGAGGTCGTGGAAGTCTGTTGTTCAGCATAATGGTGAATGGTTGCAAGATTAATCCTGAAATCATTCTCGATTTGGAAGCACATGTACTTCATCGTCAGGTGGCTACCTTTACAAAGGCTGGTAAGACTGTTAATGTGACTACGACACGTAAGGAGCGCAAGAAGAAGGAGCCGGAGGGGATGAGTATGGATACCAATGATCCTTTCGGTGACAAGTCGGTTTATCGCCTTGACCTTACTGCCATTAGTTCTTGGCATTATCCTCTGAAAGATTCTCATGTAATAAGCGGCTATGGTGGCAGGAGACGTCATTCGGGTGTGGATATAAAGAATGCTCCGAATAGGGAAGTTTATGCCGCATTTGACGGACTTGTTGTGCAGTCGGGAGTGTTCTCTGGCTACGGCAAATGCATTACTGTGCGTCATCCTAACGGACTTGAGACTCGTTATTCGCACAATAGCAAGAACTTTGTGAATGTTGGTGACAAGGTGAAGGCTGGCGATGTGATAGGCACAACTGGCCGTACAGGTCGTGCCACTACCGAGCATCTGCATTTTGAAACCCGCATAGCGGGTCGTGCTTTTGACCCTGCATTTATCTTTGACCATGTGAACCATTGTCTGCAAAAATGTGTACTGCAATTTAAGAAGAATGGTAGCGTGAAGAGATTGAAATAGGGAAATCCCTATTCTACTTTCGGGATTCTGGCTTTTTCGTATCAGCGAAATTGTGTAATTTTGCCATCGAAAAAAAGGTATGTAAATTTCAAGTATATGAGAAAGTCTATCATTATAGGTGCTTGTAGCGTATTGCTGCTGAGCTCTTGTGGCTCAACTGCTGAGAGTGGCGCTTTCAACGGTGCTATGCTTGGCGGATGGTTTGGTTCTGCCATAGGCGGTATCATCGGTGGTCATTACGGTCACGATGTCGGTACTGTGGTTGGTATGGCTACTGGAGCTGTCATCGGCGCACAGAATGGTGCAGAAGAAGAGCAGCGACGCATTGAGGCTTACGAGGAGGCTCGTCGTGAGCGCGCGCAACGTCATCGTGGGCATAGGCATCGTGGTCGTGGACGCATAGAACGTGAAGTTGATGAAAATTACGATAGCGGTTTCGACTCAACGAATTCTGGTGATGACCGTATTGAGTTTGAGTCAAGCGTGGCAGAGTCAAGTTCAACGGTCTTCGAATTGAAAAATGTGCGTTTCACCGATGCTAATGGTGACGGCGTGTTACAGCGTTCTGAAGTCGGAAAGGTTTCTTTCGAGATAAAGAACATAACCTCTCAGATGCAGTATGACGTGATTCCTGCAGTTGTGGAATGTACAGGCAACAGCCATATTCTCATATCTCCTTCCGCCCATATTGAGAACATCCTCCCAGGTCAGACTCTCCGCTATACGGCTATGGTAGTTGCTGACGGAAGTCTGAAGGACGGCAACGTGAGTTTCGAGGTTTCCGTATCTCTCGACGGCAGAATGCAGGGCGAGGGATTGTCAATAGAGGTCGCAACAAGCAAAACGAAAGTTCAAAAGTGAGCAATTGAGAAAAAAACTGTAAAACATACTGCATTTTGATTATTTTTTGTTACCTTTGCACTCAGAAATCTGAGACGTGCGCCAGCCTTTAGGGCTGACTCGCACTATTTCTTTCGCGCGAGGTGCTTTTGCACGTTGCACTCAGAAATAAGCAAACGTAAACAACCAATAATCTCAAGGAAAATGCAGAAAGAAGAATCCTCCTTGAAATATAAGGGGGATTCTTTTTTTCAGTCTAAAAGGCCAAAAGAACCAAAAGATCTCCTTGAAGGTTTTTGGAACACCATTATCCCGCAATGCCCCTGCGGAAAAACATATAAGAAAATTCCCCTTTGGGGGATAGTGGGCTTTACTTTATGAATTCTACACCATTACGTGACGTCACGTTTCTCAATTTGATGAACAAACGCATCTACAGGGTGCTTATCATCGCTAATCCATACGATGCGTTCATGCTCGAAGATGACGGTCGTATAGATGAGAAACTGTTCAATGAATATACCGAACTTGGCCTTCGATACCCTCCTACGTTTACTCAGGTAAGTACAACGGAGGAGGCCCGTGCCGTGCTTACTTCCGTTGACGTTAACCTCGTCATCTGTATGCCGGGTAATCTGGATAATGGCGCTTTCGATGTGGCTCGTGCGGTGAAGGCCGACTTCCCTCATCTGCCTTGTGTGGTTCTCACTCCGTTCAGTCACGGTATCACGCGAAGAATGCAGAACGAGGACCTTTCGATGTTCGATTACGTGTTCTGTTGGCTTGGCAACACCAACCTCATCCTCTCTATCATCAAGATCATAGAGGACAGCATGAACCTTGAGCACGATGTAAACGAGGGCGTTCAGGTCATTCTTTTTGTTGAGGATAGCATTCGTTTCTATTCATCCCTACTTCCGCATCTCTACAACTTCATTCTCATGCAGAGCCAGCGTTTCGCAACTGAGGCCCTCAATCCTCATGCCGCTGCCCTTCGTATGCGAGGAAGACCGAAGGTGGTTTTGGCTCGTAATTATACTGAGGCTGTGGAGATATATGACAAGTACAAGGAGAATATGCTTGGCGTGATTTCCGACTGCCGTTTCCCTATCACTGGCTATACGCAGCTTAATGGTGAGAGTGAGAAGGTGGCAGATGCCGGATTTAAGTTGCTCGACTATATCCGCAGCCAAGACGAATATGTACCTCTTATTATGGAGAGTGCAGAGCCTGAGAATGAGGCTATTTCAAGGGAGAAAGGCTATATGTTCATCGACAAGAACTCGAAGAAGATAAGCGTGGATTTGCGTAAGGCAATGGAGGAGCACATGGGATTCGGTGATTTCCTTTTCCGTGACCCGAAGACGCATGAGGTTGTCCAGCGTGTGCGCTCGTTGAAGGAATTGCAGGATCATGTGTTCAGCATCCCTCGTGAATCTATGCTCTATCACGTTTCGCGAAATCATGTATCTCGCTGGCTCTCTGCGCGTGCTATATTCCCGGTTTCTGCCTTCCTGAAGCATATCACGTGGCATAAATTGCAGGATGTGGATGCTCACCGTCAGATAATTTTCGATGCTATCGTGCAGTATCGTCACATGAAGAATATTGGTACGGTGGCAGTATTCGATAGGTTGAAGTTCGACTCATATAGCCACTTTGCCCGTATAGGCGAAGGCTCTCTCGGAGGTAAAGGGCGTGGTCTTGCTTTCCTTGACAATGTGATAAAGAGCAAGGTGGAGTTTGACCAGTTTGAAGGTGTCAAGGTGTCAATCCCGATGACCGTGGTGCTTTGTACCGATATCTTCGACAGGTTCATGGAAGAGAATGACCTTTATCCTATTGCGCTCAGCGAAGCCTCTGACGAGGAGATTCTTGCCGCATTCCTGAAGGCTCAGTTCCCTGAAGATTTGCGTAGCGACTGTGAGACGTTCATACGTGCCACCAAGTGTCCGCTTGCCATCCGTTCTTCTTCACTTCTTGAGGACAGCCACTATCAGCCGTTTGCAGGTGTCTATTCCACATATATGATACCTTATATAGAAGACCACGAGGTGATGCTCAGTATGCTCGCAAAGGCTATCAAGAGCGTGTATGCCTCTGTCTATTACAAGGATTCCAAGGCATATATGACTGCCACCTCTAATGTTATCGATCAGGAGAAAATGGCTGTGGTGCTTCAGGAGGTCGTGGGTATGCCTCATAATTGCAATGGCGAGACGCTTTATTATCCAAATATGTCGGGAGTTCTTCGCTCACTCAATTATTATCCTATAGGTGATGAGACTTCGGAAGAGGGCATAGCATCGCTGGCTATGGGCTTGGGCAAGTACATCGTGGATGGTGGCAGAACCCTTCGTGTCTGTCCTTATCATCCGCGTCAGGTATTGCAGATGAGCGAGATGGAGATTGCCTTGAAAGAGACTCAGACCATCTTCTATGCCCTTGACATGAGTACTGCCGACGAGGATTTCAAGGTGGATGACGGTTTTAACATCAAGCGCGTGAGGGTTAAGGATGCTGACTACAACGACGGTTCTATGCGTCATATCGTCTCAACCTTCGACCCATACGACAATGTCATTCGCGACGGTCAGTATGACGAGGGCAGGAAGCTAATATCCTTTGCTGGAGTACTCCAGAATGATGCTGCCCCTATACCTGAACTTATGCAGATGGCTATGAAGTTCGGCTCTGAGGCTATGCGTCGTCCGGTGGAGATTGAGTTTGCTGCGAATATCAAGGGCGACAAGACCGTGGATTTCTATCTCCTTCAGATTCGTCCTATCGTTGACTCGAAACAGGAACTCAACGAAGACCTTACGAAATTTGCTGACGATGAGTGCCTTATCCGCACATCAAGCTCACTCGGTCATGGTGTTTCGGAGGATGTGATGGATGTTGTCTATGTCAAGACTGACGAGAACTTCACGGCTTCAAACAATCCTTACGTGGCTGATGATATCGAGCGTATAAACCGTGGTTTCCTTGTCCGTGGTGAGAACTATATCCTTGCAGGTCCGGGGCGATGGGGTTCAAGTGACTATTGGCTCGGCGTGCCTGTGAAGTGGCCGCATATCAGCGCTGCGAAGCTGATTGTGGAGGTCGGCCTTGACAACTATCGTGTGGATCCTTCGCAGGGTACTCATTTCTTCCAGAACCTAACCTCGCTCGGTGTAGGCTATTTCACTATCAACCCCTATCGTGGTGAGGGTATTTTCCGCAAGGAGATACTTGACGCTATGCCGGCGGTGGAGGAGACGAAGTTTGTGCGTCATGTACGGTTCCCCAAGCCTCTCAAGATTATGATGGACGGCATGAAGCAGCTTGGCGTGGTCCTTCTTGCTGAGTAGTTCCTTATGCATTCCATGAACTTCCCTTCATTCGCCCTTTCCGGATAGGGCTTATGGAACGGACTCACAACGGATTCATAACGGTATTACAACGGAGGTAGAGGGGTAGTGGTTAGAGTGCGAACCGCCAACACCCATCACCCAATTCCCGAGTGCAAAGTTACTAAGAGATTCCCATAGTACCAAAATCTTGTGTGAAGAAATGCTGATTTTAGCGTATTTTTAAAGGAAAGCCCTGATGGTCAATTGGTTGAAGAAAATATTCTTATGAATGACAGGGAAAACGTAACACTTGTAACATATGTATCATGTTTTTTACACACACACTATGAGTTACGTTCTTGTTATCTGTCGTATGTTCAAAATTATATATAATATTATATTATATAATATTATATATAATTTTGGGTATTGAAGAAGAGGAAATGCAGGTTGTAAGGGGGTGTGTGAAAAAAATATGTTACAAGTGATACAAATGTTACGCTGCGGGTAGAACCAACATCATACTTTAAAGGTTGTCGGTTTCCTGAAAAGGTTTACACAATCCTGATTTCGTTGACATGAGCCATGCGAAAAAATATTGTCAGTTAAAAACTGCTTGCAGTTTGCCCACAGGCTTTCCGTAGTTTAATAAAAACAGAATTATTAGAACGAGCGTGTTTCGATGAAGGAGTGGAATGCTTGTTGATAGCCTTCTGGTACGTGAATAATTTCCTCGCCGATGTAGATGCAGTCGTTACGGTCAATCTTCTTGATTTTATCAACGGCGATGATATAGGAACGGTGTACGCGCAGGAATTTATCTGTGGGTAGCATCGCTTCTACGGCTTTCATGGTGAGGTGTGTGATTAGCGGTTTGCTCTCTCCGTCAAGGTAGAACATAACATAGTCTTTCATGCCACTGACATATGTGATATTGTCGATGGTGACATTGCGAAGCTCACCGTCAACACGGATGAAGAGGCTCGTTGACTTTGCATCATCGGCGGCGGGCTCGCGTTCATACCATTGTTTTGCCTTCTCGACAGCAGCAAGGAATTTGTTGTAGCGGATAGGCTTCAGCAGAAAGTCGAGCGCACTGACCTCATAGCTCTCGAAAGCGTATTCCTTGAAGGCCGTTGTGAAGATGACGCGGGTGGTTGGCGGAATCATGTGAGCCAATTCCATGCCATTGAGGTCGGGCATCTGTATGTCGAGAAACAGCAGATCGGGTTTCTGCTCCTTCACGGCATTGATAGCCTCAACAGAATCGGTAAATGAGCCTAAGAGTCGCAAGTCAGGTGTTTTGGTGACAAACGACTCCAGTAATTTGACGGCTAACGGCTCGTCATCGACGATGATACATGATATTAGTTGATTCATATTTATTGAGTTGTTTTCAGAGTGATTCTGACGTGGTATATGTTGTCGGGAGTGATGCTTTGCTCCCATTCATATCGGCCATGATAAACCAGTTCAAGTCTGCGACGGGTGTTCTCCAAGCCTATGCCCGACCCGCTACGGTCGGTATCGTTCTTTGGATAGTTGGTGTTGTCGCAGGTGAATACCAGTCGGTCGGGCAGCTCTTCCAGATGAATGTCAATGCTGGAAGGTCGGTTGCTGCTGATGCCGTGTTTGAAAGCGTTTTCTATTAACGAAATGAATAATAGCGGTGCTACTTCCAACTGTGGGTTGTGGATTGTGAATTCTGAATTGATAACGGATTTCTCGTTGCAACGTAGTTTCATCAGGTCGATGAAGTTGCGCATGAAACTGATTTCTCCGTCAATAGGCACCATCTTCTTGTTTGTTTCGTACATGGCATAGCGAAGCAGGTCGCTAAGCTGTGCGATGGCGTCCTGTGCGGCATCGGAATCAATCTGTGTCAGACTGCTGATGTTGTTCAGGGTGTTGAACAGGAAATGAGGGTTGATCTGGTTTTTCAGCCACGCCAACTCAGCTTCTGTGTTCTTTGCTTTCTCTTCTTTCAGCTGTTGCTTTATCTGGCGCATGCGGATGAAGTGTCGAATTGCAATGGCAATGGCTGCCATAACGCAGTTAAGCACAAAGAATATCAGGAATCCCGAGAAGACGCCTATCCACATATGAGAATTCATAGTGTGCATGTAGGGGTTGTTGTGCCTGTTGAAATAGAACATGAAAAATCCTGAGTTCAATCCGAGGATGAGCACCAAGTTACAGAGAACAAACCACCAATTGCGACGCTTGAAGAAAAGATAAGGACCAAGCAGGTAGAAGTTGACAAAGTAAACCACAATAGAGGACTGGAACTGTCCCCATGCCACTAATATTGAGGGCCAGATAGATGTCACGTCCCTTGTACTTAGGAATGTGGCCAATGGCAGTGCGAACAGAACTGCTGCCCACACTGCCACATGTGCCCCAAATAGCCATATGTCTTTTTTCTCAATCTTTTTCATTTGTTTGCAAAGATACAATATTAATATGAAACTACCAAATTATTGTTGATTAACATCTCCGATACTGTTGTACATTTCACTTTGTGACTGTTGTTCGATGAAATCATTTTGGATACGGCTCTGTCGTTTCTGACGTGTCATGATCTGTGTATTGCCGAAAGTGTAGCTGGCAGTAAAGGTCACGCCGTAGATAGGCACGCTTATGTTGTTATGTGCAGTGAAGTTCGTGCCTTTGTTGTAACTTTCGATATTCAGTTTGCCACCCTTGTTCAGTCCAACCATTCCGGATATGCTCAGGCTAAGTTTGTCATTCAGCAAGGTCTTTGACATACTTGCTGTGACAAGATTGAAACCGCCACTCCATCCCTGTAGGGTATAGTTCTTTGTGGAAGCAATGGCAAAGGCGCTGAGCTGTAGCTTCCAAGGCAGTGTCTGCTGCACACCACCCATGATGTTTGCTGTCCATCCGCTATTGCTCTGTGCGAGTGTGTTGCTGCGCAGGTCGGTGTAATTCAAGCCTCCATTGAAGAACAGGCGAGTGTTCTTTGTGATGAGGTAGTTCACGTAACCGCTCAGTCCCGTCTGATGACTACTTACGACGTTGCCATACGTGGTATTCAACAGGTTGTCGGCATCGTAGAAGCTGTATTGTGAGATGGCATTGTCCACAAAATTATGGTGCAGGTTCAAGTTCATCATCAGTTTTGATGAGAAAACATTATAGACGAGTGTGACGTTGTGAGCTTTCTCTACGTCAAGGTCTGGGTTGCCGTAGGTCAGGGCTATCGGATTAGTCTTATCAACGTAAGGGTTCAGATAGCTGATACCTGGGCGTGAGATTCGCATGTTGTAGCTCAGACCGAGATTACTGCCTTGTGAGAGGTTATACTGCAAGCTGGCAGTAGGCACCAGTGAGCTATAGTTGGTGCTGAAATCCTGTCCGTTGCCCAGATGGTACTCCACATCCTGCCAAGTATGCTCGTAGCGAAGTCCGGCTTTTGCACCTAACTTACTCCAATTACCGGCAAACTCACCATAACCAGCCAGAATTTTGTTACTATATTCGTAGTCTGAACTGGAAGAAGGATCATAAACGTCCTTTAGGTAGTACTTGGCATCTGACTTGGCATCGTGCAACTGCATTTTACCGCCAAGATTAAGTGTTTTGCCTGTGCCGAGCGGCATTGTGTAGTCAAGCTGGAAGATATGGTTGGTTGTCTTGTCCTTGTTTTCAGAGTAGCGGTCGGTCAAATCAAATGAAGACTGAGAAGTCAAGAACGAAGAATCGAAGTTGCTGGTCATCTCCGTTGTTGTCGGACTGTAGGTTAGCTGATATGTTAAGGCCAGCGATTGTGTATGTTCCTGATTCAAGAAACGTTGATAATCAACACTTCCGCTGAATGACGTGTTCTTATTTTTCATATCAGTACTACTGCCATAGGAAAAACCATTACCGTATGGAGAACCACCCATTATGGTTGTCGTAGTGCCCGTGCTCTTCATCGACATTGAGTTTAGCGAAGCGGTAACGTTGATATTACTCATTGGGTCGAGTTGGTAGCCCAATGTCAGACTTCCCATTGTGAAAGGAGTCTTTACATCATTAGTGCTAGTCATCAGTTGCTGCACACCGTTGTCTTGTGTCTGCTCCATTTCGGTTGTGGTAGTTCCAGGCTTGTTGTACGATGTCATCACGTTGGCACTGTAAGACAGTTTGCCCTGCTGACCGCTAAGGAAGGCTCCGCCACTCATTTGTCTTGTGCCTACTCCGGCACGGATAGTGCCATTATAGCCGTTCAAACTCTGGCTTGCCATTGGAGTCTGACGGTTCATCACAATGTTCAATACGCCTGCAGCACCTTCTGCATCGTACTTCGCACCGGGATTTGTCACTACCTCGATGCTCTTTACCGCTGTGGCTGGCATGCTTTTGAAAACCATAGATGGATTGCTGGAGAACATTGGGTTAGGCATACCGTCAACGTAAACCTTGAACGATGACGAGCCGTTGACGCTTATATTGTCCTGTCCGTCAACTGTCACCATAGGTACCTTGCGAAGCATGTCGAGTACTGTGTTAGACTTAGAGTCCTCGTCTTCTGCCACATTATAACTCATTTTATCGACTTCCATTTTTACCAATGGCTTCTGAGCTACGATTTCCACTCCTTTCAGCAGATTCTCGTTCTGCTTTATATACAATGTGCCCATGTCGAGCATATCTTGCCCCCCTAATTCTATAGTCTGCTTCAGGTCTTCCTTGCCTATGCAGCTGAATACGATGTCGAACTTGCCCTTGCCTTTCACTTCGTGCGAGAAATGTCCTTCTTCGTCAGTCAAGAACATGGCCACTGGCTTTTCGGTTTTTCCAGCATTAAAAACACGGACGGTAGCAAAAGGTTCACTTTCACCAGAGGACTTATCGGTCAATACGCCCTTTATCGTTGTTGTCTGTCCCATCATATTGCCTGCTATGATCAGCAAAGTTGCAATTGCAAATAAAGTCTTTTTCATAGTTCTTCTTCAAAAAAGTTGATTGTTACAAAAATTCCATACATATTTTTAAGAGGCCATACGACGATCGAGGTTGATCTTTACGGTGTTGCGGACGGTAAGGTCGAATATTTCCTCGAATTTCTTGTATTGCTTGTCGCTGAGAATCTGCTTCATCTGCTTCTTGTGATGGTCCACGATCTTGTTGGCAGTCCAGAATCCCATACGCTTACCTCTCTGTTGAGACAGGTTCTCCATTGATTCATTGAACTCGGCCATTGAAACCTTAACCGTTTCCATCTGGTTTTTATCCAGTTCAAGATAGCAGCTCATTCTCTTGAAGAATACTGAGGAGTTATTACTCTGTGCATTAGCACTCATTGTCATTACGAACATTGCCACGATGGCGAAAATCATCTTTTTCATATCTTTTTATTTTTTATTGTTATACTTGTTTTGTTTATTTTTCTGATGCAAAGGTATGAATAAATGGGCTGCAACCAAAATCACTTTCGACGTTTACCCCCATGTCTTTCGACGTTTCCCATAAAAACATTTATTTGGTTTCGACGATTGTCCAAAATCCCTGTGTAAGCAATAAATGAATCCATTTAATAAAGAGATTGTTTGGGTGCCATCTTATAATATAATGCGTGGGAAGAATAGGGAGGGGGCATGCGAAGAATGGTGATTGTAAATCAGATTTCGCAATATTAATATTCTAATTGCAATATAAAGATAACAAATTATTAATAAATTCGTGATTTTAGTAAAAATCTTTATATTTTTATCGTTGTTTTAGTTTTTATTTGTAACTTTGCACTCGCAAAATTAAAAATGTGCCCCAGTTTTGAGAACTGATATGCACTTTCCGCTTCATGCGAAGAAGCACTCGCAAAAATCGAAATCAGTCAGATCCGTACAAGGGGCTGATCAACATACAAAGCAAAGTGAAATAAAAAATCGGCGTAGGCTCACTTCGGTGGGCCTTTGTTCGTTGTATGGGGTAGGGTGGATATGGAAATAATAAAACCTCATCCAATTTGATGAGGTTTCTTGGTTGCGGAGGCCCGACTCGAACGAACGACCTCCAGGTTATGAGCCTGGCGAGCTACCAACTGCTCCACTCCGCGATGTTATTATCTTGGCAAATGAGGTTTCGTTCTCAATTGCGGATGCAAAGGTACTGATTTTTTCTGAAACTGCCAAGAAAATCAGCTATTTTTTTGTGTTTGCATGGGTGAATGTTCATTTTTCATCCCAAAAGTTTGTGATATTTTTGGATTTTACGTAGAATTTTTCTATCTTTGCACATGAAAATACGAATGTGCAATCTATGTCAATAAGTAAAACCGAACAAACCTTTGTGGATGTTGCCCGGAAGCTGTTTGCAAAGAACGGTCTTGAGGGAACCACGATGAATGACATCGCTCGCGAGTCAGGCAAGGGACGTCGTACGCTCTACACCTATTTCAGCAAGAAAGAGGATATTTATTCTGCCGTTATAGAATCGGAGCTTGAGCGTCTTTCCGAGAAACTCGACGAGGTGGCGTCGAAGAAGATCCGTCCGCAGGACAAGATCATCGAGCTTATCTATACTCACCTGAATATGATACGCGAGACTGTGGTAAGAAACGGCAATCTCCGCGCAGAGTTCTTCCGTAATATATGGATGGTAGAGAAGGTGAGGAAGAAGTTTGATGCCGACGAGATCGCGCTTTTCCGTAAGGTGTATCAGAGTGGGGTGAAGTATGGTGAGTTCGACATCGACAACATAAACCTTGTGGCCGATATTACCCATTATTGCGTCAAGGGACTTGAAGTACCTTATATATATGGACGCTTAGGTCAGGGAATGAACGACGATGCTACTCGTCCTATTGTTAGGAAAGTGGTTTATGGTGCGTTGGGTAAAATGCTTGACACATAGAAACCCATTCTATGGTAATTCGGAGTGGAATGTATTACGAAAACATTATATTTAAATATAAATATTAAATCAAAAATGGGATTATTAACAGGTAAGACAGCACTCATTACAGGTGCTGCACGTGGCATCGGTAAGGCTGTTGCCATTAAATTCGCTCAGGAAGGTGCTAATATCGCTTTCACTGACCTTGTACTCAACGACGATATGAAGGCTGGCCTTGAAGCTACTCGTAAGGAAATAGAGGCTCTCGGCGTAACATGCCGTGCTTATGCAGGCAATGCTGCTGATTTTGCAGAGACAGAGGCTGTTGTAAAGCAGATTCATGCAGACTTCGGTTCAATCGACGTACTCGTAAACAACGCAGGTATCACAAAGGACGGTCTTATGCTCCGTATGTCTGAGGCTCAGTGGGATGCTGTTCTCAGCGTAAACCTCAAGTCTGCGTTCAACTTCATACATGCTTGTGCTCCAATCATGCTCCGTCAGCGTGGCGGTTCTATCATAAACATGTCATCTGTAGTAGGTGTTCATGGAAATGCAGGTCAGTGTAACTACTCAGCTTCAAAGGCTGGTATGATCGGTCTTGCAAAGTCTATCGCTCAGGAGCTCGGTCCTAAGGGAGTACGTGCTAATGCAGTAGCTCCAGGCTTCATCGAGACTGCTATGACAGCTCAGTTGCCAGAGGAGATCCGTCAGGACTGGATGAAGAAGATTCCACTCCGTCGTGGTGGTCAGGTAGAGGATATTGCTAACGTATGTCTGTTCCTCGCTTCTGATATGTCAAGCTATGTAAGCGGTCAGGTAATCCAGATTGATGGTGGTATGAATATGTAATTAGTAAAGAACGAAAAGTTAAGAGTGAAGAATTTAAGTTAGTATTGCAGTAAAAGGACATCTATCGGCCTTTCGCAATAAATGGTAACTTAAATTCTTCACTCTTAACTTTTCTCTCTTCGCTTATAAACGGAAAATAGGCAGATCTTCGCAGACCTGCCTATTTTATTTAGAATACGTACCGAAGTACGTATTTGGTGTTTAACTCATTTCACAACGTGTTGCACACCGATGACGAAAAACTAAGATTACTAAAATTCAAACCTATGATTTATATGTTTTGTCTTATTGTTTTAGGACTTACCATTGTGGAGGACCTTGGCGGTTCTGACGCTCTTGACGTCTTTTCTCCATGTCTTCCATATAAGCCTTGAACTGGTCGGCAGTCATGATTTTCTGCAGTTCCTCATTGTACTGTTTCATCATTTCTTGCCAGTTGCCGCCCGGACGAGGACCTTGCTGACCTTGTGCGCCTTCAGGCCTCTGTGGACGTTGACCGTTACCGCGTGGCATCATCTGCTTTTCGTTGAGTTCTTTCAGGGCAGCTGCCTGCTTCTCATCGAGACCATATTTCTGAACCATCATCTCTGTGCGTCTCTTGACCCATTCTGAACGGTCCATACGTGGTCGCTGATTGCCACCTTGCTCATTCTGTGCTGAGGCACCCGTGCCAACAGCAGCTATCAAAAAGATAGATACTAAGAATTTCTTCATAACAAAAATTAAAAGTTGTATTAAGCGTAATTTTAAATCTTGCTAAGACATCATGGATTCCTATGTCTATCCTTTCGACTGCAAAATTAATAAAAAGTTTAGTAAATCTGCAAAAAAAAAGAGAAAAAATTCCATATTTGATGTTTTTTTACTAATTTTGTGGTCTAATGAATGACAAAAAAAGGAAAATAGGAGCATTTTTGGGAATTATTGCACTTCTGCTTGTCGTGTTTTTGGCAGGCAGATGTATTTCTTCTTCCTCTGCTCCAAAAACGGAGGAGAAAGTTGACTCCGTTTCTGGACCTACATTATTAATGCAGTTGCAACGTTGCTCCCGACTTAATACTGCGGAGGTCAAACTTCATAAGATTATAACCCACGACGACGAGTTGAAATTGTCGGGAAGTCTCATGGGCAAGGAGTTGTCGGTCAATATCCCTGCAGGAAGGCGTAAGGTTGCCATTCCGCTCTACGCGACCGTAAAGGCGAGCATAGACCTTGGGAAGGTTACCGATGACGATATAGTTCGTGAAGGCGACAAGATAACGGTTTTCCTTCCGGAGCCGGATGTTGAGATAACAGAAACCCATATCGACCATGAGGGGGTAAAGCAGTACGTGGCTCTTACACGAAGAAATTTCAGCGATGAGGAGTTGCAGAAGTATGAAATGGAAGGCCGTAAATCGATAGAATCATCGCTCGGCAGTCTTGGTCTTGAGAATATGGCTCGTGAGAGTGCCGCCCGACAGTTGGTACCGATTGTGCAGGCATTTGGATTCAAAGATACAGATATAACCATTACATTCCGTAAAAATGAAAAGAATAACACGATTCTTAGGAGGATTGAATAACGGTCTTACGCGTTTTTACCTCTTCATAGGGACATTATGCGTAGTCCTTGTCGTTGTCGGCATAGTATGGACGTGCAATGGTGTAAAGAACACTTCTCTTTCTCTTGGAGTCAATGAGAAGATTGACTGTACTCCTAATATCGTTGACAGAATGAGGGCGATAGGGCAGTGGGAGTTCCTTACTGTTACTGACGAGGAACTCATAGACACCGTTCGCAAGGGATTCTTCTCTGATGATGAGCTCGTTCGTATATATTATGGTAAGTTGCGACTGGGTATCGACCTTTCTGATTGTTCCGAAGACTGGATAAAGCAGAAGGACGACACGATTTACGTCACAATACCCGAGATCCGTCTTCTTGACCAGAACTTTATAGATGAGGCTCGCACGAAGTCATTTTTCGAATCTGGCAAATGGAGTAATGCTGACCGTCAGGCCATGTATGACAGGGCTCGTGAGCGTATGATCTGGCGTTGCTTGAATCCTGAGAATAAGAAAGTAGCAAGGGAAAATGCCATTGAGCAGGTACAGAAAATGCTTGCTCCTATTGCAAGTCCGAAAGCGGTAAAGGTGAGGTAAAAAGAACGGCCTCTCCCCCCGCCCTCCCCCGTAGGGAGGGAGCTGGAAGGCGAAAGGAAATAGATAAAGAAAATTTGTAGTTTATAATTATTAAAGAGTCCCTCATAGTCGAATCGGCTCCCTCCCTACGGGGGAGGGCGGGGGGAGAGGCCATATGCAAGAAATAATCTCCGAAATAAGCGGCATCCTCTGGGGATGGCCGATGATTATAATGTTGTTGGGAACGCATCTGTTCCTGACGATAAGGCTTAAATTCCCGCAACGGCATATCTTCAAGGCTATAAAGTTGTCGGTTAGTCGTGACAAGGACTCAACGGGTGATGTATCTCAGTTTGCAGCCCTTGCCACAGCTCTTGCTGCTACTATCGGTACAGGAAATATCGTGGGTGTGGGTACAGCTATTGCTCTTGGAGGTCCAGGTGCCGTGCTATGGTGCTGGCTTACAGGTGTTTTCGGTATTGCCACTAAATATGGTGAGGGCTTACTTGCTATCAAATATCGTGTGCAGACGAAGAAGGGTAAGATGCTTGGAGGCCCTATGTATGCTCTTGAACGTGGTTTGGCAGAGAGAGCAACCGGATTTCGCAAGACGATGTGGAAGACGTTGGCCATTGCCTTTGCTTTCTTCACGGCTGTGGCAACTTTCGGAATCGGCTCTACCGTTCAGGCAAACGCAATCTCAACCCTAAGCTATGATGCTTATGATATCTCACCCGTAGTGATTGGCGGAATAGTCACCATACTCGTTGCTGCCGTTATAATGGGAGGCGTGAAGAGTATTGCCAAGTGCTGTGAGATGCTTGTTCCTATTATGGCAGCTCTGTATGTCATAGGATGTTTGGTTATACTCTGTATCAATTTTGCATATGTATGGCCAGCCGTCAAGCTCATTGTCGTTTCTGCTTTCAATCCCGATGCTGCGGGAGGCGGTTTTGTTGGTTCTTCAATAATGATTACTGCAAGATATGGTATTGCACGAGGACTGTTCTCTAACGAATCAGGACTTGGTTCTGCTCCTATTGTTGCAGCTGCTGCTCAGACGAAGAATCCTGTACGTCAGGCTCTTGTGTCTTCTTCCGGCACGTTCTGGGATACCGTTGTAATATGTGCCCTTACAGGTATCGTTATTGTATCTTCTATTATTGCCTATCCTGATATCAATATGTCGGATGGAGGAGTTCTAACGAAGATGGCTTTCTCGAAGATTCCATATATCGGCGAACCTTTGCTCACTTTCGGCTCTTTGACATTTGCATTCTCCACAATTCTTGGATGGAGTTATTACGGAGAGAGGGGAGTGGAATATCTTGCTGACAAGTACGTGCGCAGACAAGCCCGTAAGGTAAACGGACATGAGAAAACTAAGCTCACAGGTCACGCAATCAACTGTTACAGAATTATTTTCCTTATCACGACCTATCTTGGTGCAGTTGTAAGTCTTAATCTCGTTTGGGACTTGGCAGACATCTTTAACGCCTTGATGGCAATACCTAACCTCTTGTCGTTGCTGTTCCTCTCAGGAATGATAGTACACGAAACGAGAAAATACCTCTGGAGAGGAAGGCTTGATAGGGAGTAGTTTCCATAATCCTCCCTTATTCCTCCGTACCAAACTCGATGTTCCTCCGCTCTCTCACCGACTTTGCACCGACTTTGCACCGACTTTGGTACGGAGGAAGAGCGAAGGAACAAGGGAGGATGAACAGCCTTGAAGTAACTAATCCACAGTCGCAAATTTGCCATCAGAAGAAAAAAACGATGATCAGAAAGGCTGAGGGAATAGACCATCCTACTGATATGCCAGCCACTATCTCTGCCTTTTACGAATACTGGAGAATATAATATTTCCTCATTTCAAACAAACATATGAATCATTTTAGCTACAAGATATTTTTGCTTTTGATGACACTGACAGTGTCCTTAACTGCATACACCAATAATATTAATGCTGATATAAACGGAATCAACTACGATTTAGATACCGAGACCAAAGAGGCGCGTGTCACTTCCCAAAGTCAAAAGCTTATTAATGCAGAGAAAAAAACATCTGTTTCAATTCCCTCTGCCGTAGAATACAATGGGGAAACTTTCTCTGTAACACGTATAGGATACGAGGCTTTCCAAAATTGCGGCCTTACTTCAATTATAATCCCTAATTCTGTAACAAGTATAGGATACGATGCTTTCAGAAATTGCGACCTTACTTCAATTATAATCCCAAACTCAGTGACGAGCATTGGAGGACGCGCTTTTGAAGGTTGTCGTAGTATGACCTCCGTCACTATCCCAAACAGCGTAATAAGCATAGGAGATGATGCTTTCCGCCGTTGTGATTGTCTCACATCTATCTTAATTCCCAACTCTGTGACAAGTATAGGAAAGAGAATATTCTCCGGCTGTAAAAGACTCACATCTATCAAGGTGCAACAGGGGAATGCAGTTTACGATAGTCGGGATAACTGCAATGCAATCATCATCACCAATACAAATACACTAAAGGATGGATGCGTAAATACCACAATACCAAATTCAGTGACTAGCATTGGAATGTGGGCATTCCATGGTTGTTTAGGTCTTACATCTATAATAATCCCCAACTCCGTGACGAGTATAGGAGATCTTGCTTTTCATTCTTGTGTAGATCTCAAATCTATTCTTATCCCTGAGTCTGTAGTAAATATTGGAGAGAGGATTTTCTATGGATGTGAAAAACTTGAATCACTCAAGATACAGGAAGGAAATGCAGTTTATGACAGCCGGGATAATTGTAATGCAATTATTATCACCAAGACAGACGAACTGAAAGAAGGATGTAGTAACACTATTATTCCAAATTCAGTGAAAAGTATTGGATATCGTGCCTTAATGGCGCACTTTTGTGATACGACATCTTTAATACTCCCTAATGGGATTACAAGTATAGGAGATGAAGCTTTCAGGGAGTGTAGAGGCCTGCAAAAGATCACACTTCCCAATTCGTTAGTAAGTATTGGAGAAGGTGCTTTTAGAGATTGTCCTTTTCAAGAAATTGTTATTCCTGATTCGGTGACAACTATAGGAAACAATGCTTTCCATGATTGTTTATACCTCAGGGATGTAACTCTATCTAGTTCCTTACAAAGCATAGGCGACTACGCTTTTGAGGGTTGTGGCATAAGATATATCACCATTCCTGATAATGTGACGACAATTGGAAAGTTTGCATTCAATGACTGCCCTAGTTTGAAAATCACAATCGGCAAATCTGTAATAAGTATTGGAGCAATTGCTTTTGGAGATTGCTCAGAACATGCTATTGTCGCTTTTTCATCAAAGCAGCCACCTACGATAGAACCTTTTACATTCTCCAAAACGGTTGAACTTCATGTGCCAAAGGGATGCAGGGACATATATAAGAAAACTGAAGGATGGAAGAATCTGAATATCATTGATGATTTGGAGTAATATAATGTATATAGACAAACAGAGTTCGGTATGAGCCTTGAAGTGTCGCTCTTGGTCCTATGTAAATACAATTAAGATACCATTAAATACCATTTTGAATAGTAAAATTATGGTATTATCATCGAGTTTGGTTAGGAGGTACAAAGGAGGAGCATAGGAGAAAGAACAGACCTAAAGAAAAAGAAACTCCCCTTCTCCCAGCACTAAAGACAAAGAGTCAAAAGACTGAGAGAAGGGGATGTTAGAGAGGATTTGGAATGAATAGTGAGGGTGTGTCAAATTGAGGTATCCTCCCTATCACGAGAGATGGCGTTCCGAGCATCAAATTCTCAACGAACATCAAGAGAATAAACAAAATAGTCAGGCCATTGTATTTTAGATAATTGA
>CACZCN010000020.1:0-46644 GCA_902779665.1 uncultured Prevotellaceae bacterium
AGGAACGAGACTCTAAGACATTAAGGGGTTTTTATTGTTTTTGTATTATTCATAGGCTTACCAAGATTCAATTTCTTGATGGAAGGTAAGTTACAAAGGTTTATCGGACAGTAATAGCTTAATAATCATAGGAGAGAATGTGAATGACAAGAGGTGCAAGTGAAAAAATCAAGAGAGTTCAAAGAGGGGGGTGCACTTTTAATGAAAAAACGACTTATATACATTGATAATCAGTGATTTACGTTTAGTGCACCTCCCCCCTAAAACAAGTGCACCCTATCTCCCAGTATAGGGGGGAGGTGCACGCTTCGTTATCTTTTGATTATCAAAGCGTTATATGCCTAAAACCGGTAAAAGTGCACCCCCCCCCCTTTCAACTCTCGCAAAAAAAATTACTTAGCCGTTTGTTTCAAAAGAAAAAAAAGCAGAAACCTATTGATAGAAAACCAATATATTTGGTAGTAGAGTTCATATTATTCAATTTTAATCTAATCAAATCGTATCATGGCAAAAATGAAACTTGCTGATCAGGTAGCTCTCGTGGAGAGATTCCTGAATGAGAACTTCGCCTTCAGATACAATGAAGTGCGTGACACATTTGAGTTTAAGGTTCTCAATCCCGAAATGGGAGGGAGCCTTACTAACACCGACTTTGTGCCTCTTCAGGACGAGGCGCTCAACTCCATCATCCTTGAGGCGATGAAGGCAGGCATTGAGGGAAAAGTTACTGACCTCGTTAAGCGTATCATCTACTCAGAGGCCACAGAATCTTTCAACCCTCTTCTGTCCTATCTCAAAGGTCTTCCGAAATGGGACGGCAAGGATCGTGTGAGAGAAGTCATCAGTAGCATACCTTCTGTTGACGATGAAAAGGGGCATTTCGTCCGTATCTGGTTCAGGTCTGTTGTGGCTCACTGGCTTTGCATGGAAAGCATCTATGGCAATCAGCTCGTCGTGATGTTCATAGGTGATCAGGGCTGTGGAAAGGGCTCTTTCATCAAGAAACTCCTTCCCGAACAACTCCAGATGTACTATCTCGATCACATCAATCTTGTCAACAAGCACGATACAGACATGGCACTCGCCAACTGCGGTCTTGTGAATCTTGATGAGTTTGACCGCTACACTAAGAGTCAGCAGGCTACCCTGAAGTACATCATCACAAAGGCAGATGTAAATGCCCGAAAGATCTTTGGAGGCAACATCACCTATCGTCATCGTATGGCTTCATTCGTAGCTACCACCAATGAGACTCGTCCTTTGAAGGATAAGACAGGAACCCGCCGTTTCATCGTTATCAATGTCCCTTCAGGTTCTCAGATGCCCAACCTTGAGATTGACTACGACCAGTTCTATGCCCAGCTTGTATATGAGGTGTGCGAGCAGAAGGAAGTGTACTGGCTCAATCAGGAGGAGAACCGTCGTTTGCAGATACTCAACAAGGAATATTGTGAAGTAGATGACTTTAGTACAATGATTAGCACATGTTTCCGTAAGCCGGAAGAAGGAGAAGAAGGTTGTGAGATGTTAAGTGTGGATATTCTCAGAGTAGTTCAGATGAGATATCCGGGTGTGAAGATTGACCATAGGACTCGTTCCATCCTTGGTGCTAATCTCTCGTCTATGGGTATCAAGAGTCATCGCACGAACAAAGGGTATTGCTATACCGTGGTGCAGATAGCAGCATAAGTTGTTTAGAGTTAATGAAAAAGGCAGTCAAGCGTAATGCTTGGCTGCCTTTCTTGCAAAATTTGTTTATTGTATCAGTTTCTCTACCTCTTCTGCTGGGATAAACTCTTTCAAGGCATCTAATAAAGCATTAAAGGCGATGCATTTCTTTAGCACTTTGCCGTTAGAATCAATAATGACAAAAGTTGGAATTGCTAAAACACCATACGCATTACAAATATCATGAGCCTGCTTATGGTCGTTCCATTCATGCCAACTCACTTCTCCTACAGGCTTCTTCTTCCAAGTTTTTTCATAATCCTCGGAAATAGTAATCATTTCAAACTTATCCTTATATTGCTTGTAGAACTTCTCAAGCGTTGGTCGTGCTTGTTGGCAAGGACCACATCCTATTGAGCTGAATTCCAGAATGGTATATCTTCCCTTGCCTAAGAACTCATTAAGATGGTGAGGGTTGTCATCATAGTCATAAAGCTCAAAATCGGCCATCATGTCACCTTCGTTTACGACTTTTGCAGATGTCGTTACATCTTTTTTGTTTGGAAATAAAGAATCATATGAAGGTTTTGTAACATTAAGTGCACGAGCCTTTTCAATTTCTTCAACATCTACTTGTGGAAGTTTGTCAAGATTACTTATGTCATAAACCCACATCTTATGACCATTCTGAATGAAATCATTACAGTAAAGATACAATTTCTTGCCATCATCCGATAATATCATTTTATTTCCGTAATGGTCCAGGTACAGAACATTCTGCTTGTTTCCATTCCAGTCGTGTATTTCTACAACATTACCAAATCCATAGACTCTTCCAAACTTGTAATCGAAAAAGTTGGTACTGAATTTTTCATACTTTGCACCATCCTTATAAGAATCTATGAGAAGTGTGTATATAGATTGGCTATTGGCCGTACATTCCATGTGCTCATTACATAGTTCCGTGGGTATTGTGTAATAGCCGGCACCATCATTTTTTTTATATTTTGGATAGTCGGTGTACAAGTTCTTTACTACGTTCACCTTGTCATTATCAACCGTGAAAATAAAGGAAAATCTTCTCCAACATGATGTATAAAGGTAACGTCCATTGCCATTTCCGAAAACATCAGAATTAGCCACATATTGTACGCTCTTTGCCTTCGCAGGAACATCGTTAATACCATCGTCAGGCCAATAGTCTAGTGGAATAACTTTGTTGTTTTTGAAATCTGCAATTGCCAGAACCTGTTTAGAATTATCTTTAGGAGCAGCAGCGATAAGAATCATAGAGTCTGACATCAATGCATATTTATTCCCTACAGTAACTATGTTTGATATTACTGACCAGTCGTATTCCTTCCATGATGACTGATCGTTGATACCTGCAATACTTTTGGTATTAGGAATAATAGTCAGCTTCTTAAAACTGGCTGCTCGAGTCAAACAAACCAATGAATTATCAAATCCATAGATTCCAAAGATATAGTCATTTTCGTCCATTCCGTCGTTTTTGCCTATTGTCAGTTCTCCCTCTGCCTTCTTCCATTCAGCATTATTTAATTTGTGTGCAAAAACTCCATGTTTTCCATAATAATCTTGAGAAATCAATTTATCACCAAAAATGATTATAGGAATTTTAAACCCATTATCAGGATCAACTTTTACTTCCTGTCCTGTCAGTTTTACGGCACGCACATTTTCCCCATCAGCACCTGCCCAAGCGGACACAGATACTAATGCGCATACGAATAGTGAAAATAGACTTTTCTTCATGTTATACACAATTTAAGTTTAGGATTAAGTTTTTCGTGCCTACTCTAATTATAACCAGATTTTCGGCTGCCTCTGTATTTGCTTTAGTTTGAGGAATAAGCCATGTCATTCCATTTCGTTGCAAATTTATACATTTTTCCGGAATTATCGACAACAAAGACATAAATAAATCATTTTCTTCTCAAATCCTCCCTGATTATTGCGTTATTTCCCAAATTATGTATGTTTTTTCAACATAAATCTGATGACTTGCTTTAGCTTGGTGAACCATAGCGAGCGATTTATGCGGACGAGTCCTGAAAGGACAACACCTAATAGGGCGGTTTGTGAGAGCCGTTATTCTGATTTCGTTTTTTGCCTTTTACTTTGGTTTTATTACAAGAAATTGTGAATTTTACTTTGGTTTTGTTACAGGTTTTTGCTAAATTTACTTTGGTTTTGTTACAAGAAATTGTGAATTTTACTTTGGTTTTGTTACAAAATATAGGAAAAGTTTGGTTCTTTCACACAAAATATATATCTTTGCACTCATATAAAGATCGTATAGTATGTTTGAAAGAAAAGCTTTGAACTGGTTACGCTCATGGCGTAATAATAAGGACCATAAGCCTCTGGTTATCAGAGGAGCAAGACAGGTGGGCAAGACTTCGCTTGTCAATATGTTTGCCAAGGAGTTTGATTGTTATCTGCGATTCAATCTGGATGTAGAGGACGATCTTAGACTATTTGAGAAGGAAATGCCTGTCAAGGATCTGTATTCGCTTTTGTTGGTTATGCGAAACAAGGTTCGAAATGAGGGTTCTACACTTATTTTTATAGACGAAATTCAGAACTCACCTCTTGCCATCAAGATGCTCAGATATTTTCGCGAGGAGCTTCCAGAGGTATATGTTATTGCAGCAGGTTCGCTTTTGGAAACTATGCTCGATAAGAACAAGCAGGTAGGTTTTCCTGTGGGGCGAGTGGAGTATATGGCTTTGAGACCTTGTACTTTTGAAGAGTTTCTTGGTGCTATGGGCGAGACTGGTTTGCAAGAGATGCTATGTAGTGCGCAGATTCCAGAGGTATTACATACGAGGATAATGAGTTTGTTCAATAGGTATTCGCTTATTGGTGGAATGCCACAGGTTGTGGCTTCGTATGCTGAGACTAAGGATATTGTAGCACTTGATGGTGTGTATCAGTCGCTTATTGCCGGCTATATGGATGATGTGGAGAAATATACCAAGTCAGAAACTCTTCGTAATGTTATCCGCCATATTATCGTCAATGGCTGGGGGTATGCTGATGAGCAGATAGTGTTTGACCACTTTGCAGCATCTAATTATAAGAGTCGTGAAGTGGGTGAGGCGATGAGGATTTTACAGAAGACAATGTTGTTGGAGTTGGTATACCCTTCTGTTGAGACTAATCTACCTATTGTTCCAGATATGAAGAAGCGTCCACGTTTGATGTGGCTTGACACAGGATTGGTCAATTATGCTGCAGGGGTGCAATCTGAGTTATATAGCGTTGATGACCTTAATGATGCTTGGCGAGGAAAGATAGCTGAGCATATCATTGGTCAGGAATTGCTTGGGCAAAACAATCTGTTTCTTGAAAAGAGGACTTTTTGGATTCGTGATAGTAAGAATTCTCAGGCTGAGTTGGATTATCTATATAATAGTCGTAGGTATGGACTTGTGCCAATAGAAGTAAAGGCAGGCAGTAATGCACATCTAAAGTCATTACAAGAGTTTATGTTTGATTCACGATGCAAGTATGCCATTCGTTTCTGGAATAAGCCAGAGCGGAAAGATGTGGTTCATATAGAGAAGAAGGATAGGGATGGCACTATCATAAAGAGTAGGGACTATACGCTATATAGCCTTCCGTATTATTATGCTGGGCAATTGGAGAAGGTTATGGAAAGGATTGACTCAATGTAAAAGAAAGGCTGCAACGATACATAACGTATTAATTGCAGCCATATAAAAAAATATCAGATTAAACAAGAAATATGGGCGTTTATTGCCTGTTTTATGCCGTTCTTGATTACTCTTCTTTGCTTTTTGGCATTGAGGAAATCTAAAGGGTTTGTTGACTGTATTGCCTTTCTTGCTTTGTTATTGTATTATTTCTTCTACCTCTTCTGCTGGGATAAACTCTTTCAGGGCATCTAATAAAGCAGGAATAGCGAGGTATTTTTTCGTCGTGTATTTATGTGAGTTCGATGAAAATTTATAGAATTAACGTTATAATAGGGAAATTCCCTGCCGATATAGGGAAAAAGGAGTAGGATAGTTTGTAGAAAAACATTACCTTTGCCTTAAGAAACCCAAGGTGGGTTCTATAAAATGTTCGCAAGGCTCACCAAGCTAAAAGCAAGTTTTCACCGTAAAAATAGTAATGACTTATGAACAAGAAAATAACAACCCTACTATTCTTCTTCTCAATGCTCATCTGCTCTCAGGCAAATGCGCAATGCACTTTCCGCAATACTGCCCTCACGGGTAATGAGAAGATAAGTTATAACCTTTACTTCAACTGGAAGTTCATTTGGGTAAAGGCTGGCACAGCCAATATGAGCACAGTATATAGTACCTTCAATGGCACTCCATCGTTCAAATGCAGTCTGACAACAAGCACTTCAAAGAAGGTGGATAAGTTCTTCAGAATGCGTGATACCTTGCTCGTACATTGTTCTCGTGACATTGCTCCTCTCTACTACAAGAAGATGTCGCATGAAGGAAAACGATACTATGTTGACGAGGCAACATATAGCTATCCTAATGGAAAATGTGCTGTCTCTATGCGTCATTTACACTCAGATGGCACGGTTTCATCGGAGAAGAAGACATACGACCATTGTGTCTATGATATGCTTAACATCTTCCTCCGTGCCCGTAATTTTGATGCAAGCAACTGGAAGAAAGGTCATGTTGTGAACATCGATATTACAGGTGGTTCTGAACTTACAAAGGCAAAGCTCATCTATCGTGGCAAGGATAAGGTGAAGGCAGATAATGGTACTAAATACGATTGTCTCGTCCTCTCATACGTAGAGAAAGACGGCAACAAAGATAAGGAAATCGTTCGTTTCTTCGTTACTGACGATGTAAAGCATATCCCTGTACGCCTTGATATGTTCCTCAGGTTCGGCTCTGCCAAGGCATTCCTTGCATAAGGTTATATAGAATAACGTGAGTTCGACAAATTCAAGATTGCGAGGGCTGAACGTCGAAGAGGTCGAAAGCCGTAGGAGACTTGCGCAGCTTGATGAGCTTTGCGAATAAAGCCAAAGCCCGACACCTAATAGGGCAGTCCGTAAGGGCTGTTATATGATGATTTGTTGGTAATTAGAGCACTTTAAGTGCGATACCTAAAAACATAGATAAATACAACAGGTGTCGGTCCTTCAGACCTCAATGTACCATAACAACCTATATGACAGCCCTAACGGACTGCCCTTTTAGGTATCGCTCCTTCAGAGCTCTTTCAACTACGTGATATTCAATATATATACAATTAGACAAATTTTTCGCTGAAGTTCAACAAGCTAAAGCAAGTTCTTCGCAAGGCGAATCAAGCAAAAGCAAGTCATCGAACTCACGTTATTTTACGAATCCCTTGTTAGCCCATTTGAAACTATTCCAACGCGATACGAAGATTGCACCACGAATGTTTTCATCGAGCACAAAGGCAAACCACATTCCGATAAGTCCGAAGCCGAACACAATACCGAAAAGATAGCCGAAACCAACGCCTACGAACCACTGTACGATGATTCCGAGATAGAATGGGAAGAAGATATCACCAGTTGCACGAAGGGTGTTTGTAGCCCAGATATTGATGCATTTTCCAACCTCCAATAATACATCTATCCAGAAGCACCAGCAGACAAGGGTAGATATTTCCTCATTATCGGTTAACGAACCTGCTATGAATGGTCCTGCCAATGCACATAGCACGGAGAATGTAAGCGTGATAATAGCTCCTCTATGCCATGCAAACTTTCCTATCACGTATGATGCCTGTGTCTTCTCCACACCAGTCAGATGTCCTACCATAATTGAACTTCCCTGTGCTATGCAGATAGCATAGAGATATACAAACATCACCACGTTTCCAACATAGATACGAGCCGTGAGGGCCTCATTACCTATCATGTTTATGAAATATATGATAGTGAGCTGCTGAAGGTTGTAGGAGATATTCTCACCGGCAGAAGGAAGTCCGATTTTGAGGAGCTTTCGCATCTCGGAGAAGGGGAAAGGACGGAACAAGCGCAATGGGAAACTTGGAATGAGTTTGCGGTTAAGCATCACGATAAGCATCAGCATAGATACCGTGCGCGAGATACTTGTTGAGATAGCTGCACCCTCTGCTCCAAGGGCAGGCATACCGAACTTACCGAAGATAAGCGTATAGTTGCCGATGATATTCAGGATATTCACCACAACAATCACCATCATAGGATAGATAGGCTTATTTGAAGCTCGCAGAATAGCGCTTATGGTTGTCGTTATGGCTTGGGCAAAGGCAAGAGAACCTACAATCTGGAGATATGGCTTTCCATAAACCATCAGTTCAGGACGAAGTCCCATAAACAAAAGCACAGGCTCTGCAAAGAGGAAGAGCATTAGACTGGACATCAAACCAATAGTGAGATTGAGCATAAGAGCTACTCCACTTACTTTGACAAAGCGATCCTGTAGCTTTGCACCAAAATACTGTGAACAAAGCACAGAGGTACCAGCATTGATAATGGTGAAAAGAAGGAAAACAAGTTGCAGAATCTGGTTGTCCATTCCCACAGCAGCCACAGCATCATCGCTATGCTGAGACAACATGAAAGTATCCACACCACCGAGAAGGAAGGTGAGGAGGGTTTCAAGGAGAATAGGCAATACGAGCCTATTCAACTGCCGTTGAAGTCTTATTTCAATTCTTTTCTGGTTGCCGTTATCCATAATGCAAATGTTATCCGAGTACAACGTGCAAAGGCTGGCGCACGTTTCCAATTTCCGAGTGCAAAGGCCTCTTCGCACGAAGAAAATAGTGCGTGTCAGCCCAAAGGCTGGCGCACGTTTCTAATTTTCGAGTGCAAAGTTACAAAAAAATAATTTCAGCACCGAAGGTTTGTCAATTTTTCGATACTGAAATTATTGCAAATCAAGACCAAACGAATGAAATTGAGAAAGTTACGCTCTTTTCATTATGCGATTAAGCAGCAAGATACATGGAATTGCAATAATAATCGAAGCTATGACAGACATGATAAGAGCCGTCTCGTTACCTCCAAAATATTCAATTAATTTAGCATCTGTTTTGACATTAGGAAATATCCGCACGAGCAGGAATGGCATGGAATTATTGATCCAATGGAAAATGAATCCCGGAATGATGCTTCCTGTGCGATAGTACAGCCATCCAATTAATAAACCACCCAAGAAAGCATGAGGAATCTGTGCAGGATTGAGATGTATTGCAGAAAAGAACACGGCAGAAATAACGATTGCTATCCATGCCTTTTTATTCGTAAACTCACCGAAACAATTCTTCATCCATTCCAAGAGCGCACGAAGTATTGCACCTCGAAAAACTACTTCTTCCACTAAAGGGGCTGCAAGACCAATGACGATATATCCCTCCGGACTTCTAAGCAGTTTGTCAAAGATCTCTGCGAGTAAATCCTTCGTCCATTTATCAGGCAGAAGTTCAAGCATCCATGTTGATGGTAGGATAAGAGTCAAGGAAAGCATTGAAACCAATCCTAATACCTTCACAGGCTTTGAACTAATATAGTTACCCGAAACAGGGCACCACTTCGCTCCAAGGAATGCGACAAGTGTTACTATGGAATAAAGAATGGTGGTTAATAGCGTATATAAAACTACAACATCGCAATCTGAGCCAAGAAAGAAAGGCACAATGGCATATTTTACCAATAATGCCGACAATTCCATACATACTAAGAAAATACCTACGAAGATTAAAGCGTGTCTCATTTGAGGGGTTGGGGTTAGAGGTTAGAGGTTAGGGGTTAGAGGTAGGGGCTGCTCTGAAAAACCTTCTTCTCGTCAGAGGCAGAGCATCAGGATGCAGGAGGTATTTGTTTGCCTCAAACGCATCATCTGCCAGTTGTCTTGCAAGATCAGAGACGGAATCAAAACGGCGTTCAAGCCTTAGTTTCTTACAGAACTCTACACGTATCTTTTTTCCGTATATGTTTTCTCGGAAACGGAATATGTTCGTTTCAAGCGTGAGTTCATTGATTCCGTATGTAGGACGATGCCCAATGTTCATCATTCCGTTATGCATCTGGATATCACCCTCAACCCTCACCTTTACGGCATATACTCCGCCTACAGGGATTATCTTCTGTGGGTCAATATCAAGATTTGCTGTTGGGAAGCCTATCTTTCTTCCCTCATGATAACCTTCTACTACAGTTCCCTCAACACTATAGCGATGACCAAGACATTCTGCTGCTTCATCTACTCTGCCTTCTGCAAGAAGTTCCCTGACCAATGTAGAAGATACTCGCTTTCCATCTGCAAGCTCAAGAGGATCACATTCCACCACCTCGATACCAATAGCCTTGCCATAGCGAACATAGTCCTCAAAACCTTCATCAGGTTTCCTACGTCCAAAACGGTTGTCATAGCCGAGAAGAAGAAGCCTTACTCCGAGTTGATCACGAAGAACTAGCCTCATAAAGTCCTCTGCCGACATAGAAGCCATTTCTTTATCAAATCGCAGAACTGCACATACATCCACACCAACCTGCGATATTATCAGTCTTCGCTCATCTACGGTGGTAAGCATGTTCGGAATAAAATCCTTATCAAAGACCGTGCGAGGATGTCGGTCGAATGAGATTGCCATAGATTGAGTCAATCCCCTCTCTTTCGCCAGCATACAAAGGCGACGGAGTACATGCTGGTGACCCAGATGTACCCCATCGAAATGACCTATCGTTGCCGCACAAGGTACGGGAACAAAGGTTCCTTCTGTATATGGAACAGTTATGTTTGTCAAATTCTACTTGGCAAGAAGACTCTTGATCTCCGCATCCAGATCCTTAATCTGGGCATCACGCTTGTGAAGTGCGTTAGCACGAGTGATAAGGAAGAATGTTGGGATGCTCTGAACATTATATCGTCCAAGATACTCTGACTGAAGATTGTTAGGATCATGAACGTTGATCCAAGGAAGGGCTGCTGTCTGAGTCTTCCAGAAATGCTCATCAGGATCTACTGAAACCTGATAGATTTCAAGTCCCTGAGCGTGATACTTGTTATAAACCTCACGAAGTTTCATGATGCGCTGTGTACTGCCAGGAGCAGAGAATGCATGGAAGTCAAGAAGCACAACCTTACCCTTCAGCTCAGTAAGTGAACGACGGTTTCCGTGATTGTCAACCAAAGGAACATCGATAATCTCAGATACAATAACCTTTGAAGGATCAATGTTTACAGCCTGCTGCTTTGCCTGAAGGATGCGCTGTGTCTTCATTCCCTCAATGGCAATGTTGTGGAGGTTCTTGCCACGCTCAGCATCTGGATAAAAGGTGTCCCAACTTGTAGCAACAGCATTAAATACACGCATATCCTCTACACTCTCATGAGGATTGAAGATAAGACGATTACCGAGAGCTTGGAAAAGAGCGAAATATGAGTATGCCTTGTTTGGCTCCTTGAAGATATAGTCGAGTTTCACCTTTTCCTTGTAGGCATTCACAAGCTTATTGACGCTGTCATTAGTCTGCTGAATGCTGAGAGAATAGTTCTTGTTCAGGGCAATGACCTGATTGAGCAGGTTAATCTGCATAAGTGAGAGATCCTTGATCTTCACGCAGTTCTCCGAACCACTAACCTCATACTTCACAGCCATTGTTGGGTATGAAGCCTTGAACTCAACAGTCTCGGTTGAGTCGATGCTGACGTTAATGATGCTGTTCTTGATACGGAGACGATAGAACTCAGGAGCAGATGGCTTCTCACCAGAGAAGTCGAAGCTACCATCAGCCGAGAGTTTCACGGAGTCAATGACAACAGGGCCGTCAAGACTCATATTCTCGAAATAAAGTACGGAATCCTGTGCATCGGTAATATTACCAGTCACATGGAACTTATTCTGCTGGCAAGAGGCAAAAGCCACTACCATAGCTACTACGGCGGTGCATCGTGCGATGCGAGAAATAATATGATTCATTTTAATTACAGATTTTCGAGTGCAATGTGCGTCAAAAGAGTATGGATTAAAGATTACAGATTAATGGTTATCAGTATCAAACTTTATTCCTTATTCTATTAACCTTATTCCAATTCGAGTGCAACGTGCAAAAGTATCCTCGCACGAAGAAAATAGTGCGTGTCAGCCCAAAGGCTGGCGCACGTCTCTGATTTTCGAGTGCAAAGTTACACCAAATCAGCTAAAAAACAAAATATTATTAGGCTTTTCTTCTTTGTCACCGTGCTAATAATAATTAAATAATGGATTAAAAAGTACCGAATTAGCGAAAATATCAGTACTTTTGCCTTTCGAAATGAAATTTTCACGTTTCATCATATCGCTGACTCTATGCGTCCTGCCTTTTTCTGCCAATGCACAGAAAGAGAAGAAAATCAATCCGGAGGATCGCAATGTTGACATGGACACCCCAACGTTCGTGCCAATGGTTCGTGTGTCTAAAGTCCTTGAAGGTAATGACAGCATCCAGTATGTCGAGATGAACAACATCTATGTCTATGGTCCTATTGATTTCAAGGATGAACGCCAGCGAAAATCATACAACCGCCTTGTATATAACGTGAAGAAAGTGCTTCCGATAGCCAAGGAAGTAAACCGTGCCGTTCTTGAGACATACGAATATCTCCAAACTCTTCCCGACGATAAGGCTCGCAAGGAGCACATGAAGTATGTGGAGAAGAGCCTTATGGCAGAGTATAAGCCTCGAATGAAGAAACTCACATACTCTCAAGGCAAGCTTCTTATCAAGCTCATCTATCGTGAAACCAACTCTTCAAGCTACGAGCTTGTTCAGGTATTCTTCGGACCTACCCGTGCCGGTTTCTACCAAGCCTTTGCCTGGGTTCTTGGTGCAAGCCTAAAGAAATCCTATGATCCAAATGGAGTGGACCGCCTCACGGAAAGAGTTGTCAGACAGGTGGAATCGGGACAGTTGTAAGTCTCAAGTGAAGAGTGAATTCGACGAATTCATTAGCCGTTTAATTGATGAGCCACGAAGCGGACGACAACCTTTAGTCTTGGCAATCCCCAAAGATCATACGCCCTAACCAATGAACAAACAAAAGGTTGAGAAGCATAAAGACAACACCAGAAATGGTATATATTGCAAATTCAGAATAGGAGCCGCCTCTTAAGCAAAAATTTTTGATTCCCCACCAAGCACCAGGTATAAATAGAACGCTTGTTACAAGGCCGGGAACATAGCCTCTAATGACTATACCCAGTATGACATGAACAAACAAATGAAGCGAGAATGCTATAAAGGCTGCCTCCCAAATATAACTACCGAAAGGTATGATTTCTTTTTCTGGAGAAGATGCTAAAAATATGATGACAAACTCTTCCAAAGCGGCTAATGCAAATGCCTTAGTATTTAGTTTCAGCAAATACTCTATTATCGGTTTCGCTTTAGGAAAGCGTTCTTCCAATTCTTCATAATGGTTAAGCATCCATTCTCTTTGATAGTAAATTTCCTCCAATTCGTGTATTAGAAATACCATGGGAAATCCTATTATCAATATTAATCCGTCCATGTATAGTTATCTTATATTTCGTTGAACTCACGTTAGCTTATTTCTCAAACCACCTCTCATATGTGAACTTCAACAGAAAGAACACAGCAATTGCTGAGAAGAAACCTGCGATTGCATCGACTGCGTAGTGGGGTAGGAGATAGACAGTACCCATGCAGAGGAAAATCCAAGGTATAGCCCAGATAAGCACGAACTTATATTCCTTAAGCCATAGGGCGATTATCATCGTAAGCGTGGAAACACCTACGTGAGAGCTTGGGAAAGCAGCCGTTGGGCGTTCTCCCGTCTCGTGCGCTTTCTGCACAAGGTTGCGGAAAAATCCATCCTCCCAACCAGGAATAGGAAGGCACTCCGTATGTTTGGCAAAATATGTACCTACTTCTGGGAAATGTCCCCTCGCAATCTCGTCAACACCTACTGCGAGATAGTAATACTGAGGTCCTGCAACCGGGAAAAGCACGAACACCACATAATATACGAAGAACGAAGTAATCAGAATGAAAGACACCTTCTGGAAGTCCTCATATCGCTTTATGAACACATAGAACGTAAGCGAAACGAACATCAGGAAATAGAGCGAATAGCCCATTGCCATCAGTTCCGATACTATATGACTTGGATATGCCTTACTCCAAAGAAGTGCCGGCTGGAATCCGAACAACTTCTGGTCCCATGAAGCAAACACATGGTCAAGGTTCTCAAAATGGCAGTTCAGTACGTATGTATCTGGATACCACCAACTCAATGTCACAAGTAGCAGTCCTATACGTGCAAAAGCCATTGCCCTACAAGGCCAAACCCTATACACAAGCCATAGAGCCAAGGTAAGCAAAACCACCCTTACGCGCCACCATATCAATGCTTCTGGATTATGTAATGATGTGGAAGTGAATAAAATGATGAAAATGGTGAAAATGGCATAGATAACCATACCTATTTCTACAGGAAACAGCCATTTCATCGGCTTTTTCTCACTACTTTTAAGGAATAAATCCGACAGAATATTATTTTTCTTTGCCATTACAACCAACCGTTTTCCTTATACCATGCGATAGCCTCTTTCACACCGCGCTCCAGATTATATTCCGGCTTGAAGTCCATATCACGCTTTGCAGGAGTGATATCGCACATCCAGTTACGCTGCTTAAGAATATTGAACTTGTCATTATTCAATGCGCTCATCTTACCCGTCATCTTCATCCAACGGTCACCAACGGCTGTAACAATCCTGAGCACCCATATAGGAGCCTTGATGCGGATAAGGAACTTAATGCCCAGTTCCTTCTTGATGAGGTCAGAGAAAGTAACTGATTCATACACATCACCGTCACTCAGAAAATACGCCTTTCCCACGCATTCATCGTGCTCCATCGACTTGAAAACAGCCTGTACCAAATCCTTTACATAGATGAAAGTGATATCCTGACGGTCATATCCCACGGCAAAGTCGCTATGCCCCTTGATGCTTTTCGCCATGAGGAAATAGTCGGTCTCACGAGGTCCATACACACCTGTTGGGCGCAGAACAACCAACGGAAGATTATCTTGCTGAAAGAGCCATTTCTCAGCTTCATACTTACTCTTTCCGTATGCCGTATTAGGTTGCGGAGTATCAGTATCGAGAATCTCAGTATGAGGCATTTTTTCACGAATAGCACCAAACACGCTCAGCGATGATAGGTAAACGAACCTTTTCATCGGCTGATAGGTAGCCTTCAGGGCATTCACGAAGTTCTTTGTGCCCTCGGTATTCACCTTGAAGAAGTCCTCTGCCTTGAT
Organism: uncultured Prevotellaceae bacterium; assembly: GCA_902779665.1. Taxonomy (GTDB): domain Bacteria; phylum Bacteroidota; class Bacteroidia; order Bacteroidales; family Bacteroidaceae; genus Prevotella. The sequence continues at coordinate 14,994 of CACZCN010000020.1, forward strand.
GCACTTTGTAGCGCCAGCCGCATGAACAACATAGTCAAAGGCATGATCAGCAAGAACAGTCTTCAACTGCTCCACATTCCCAAGGTTAAGTTCAAGGAAATTGATACGCTCATCCTTCAGGTACTTCCTGTTGGTACTCTTACGTACAGCAACCCATACCTCAAGTCCGCGACTCAAAGCCTCTTCCACTATAAAACTGCCAATGAAGCCCGATGCTCCAGTGATTAGAATCTTCATATATTTTATATTTAAGTTTCGCTTGTAATGTTGACAAAAACCGTAAATACACCTTCAAGTTTATATGCTTCTGCGAAGCCTATGCCGTCTTGCTTGTATAAAATCCTTGTAAGCCTTGAGGCTTCCAGTCTTTCATCCAATCAAGCCGTCACCATCTGCGATGGCTTGAAACTTGAAGGTAAAAAACAAGAAAAAGCCGAATGTTAATTGTTCGCAAGGCTCACCAAGCTACGCAAGTGTTAATTGATTCGCTTTTTTATGTTTTTTACCTTAATGTCTTGCCGTAGGTCTGATATGAGTTTTTATTTTATTTGGAAGCCTGTAGGCTTACAAGGAAAATAAAGGCTCATAGCAGGAGAGACTCTGTAGGAGGCTCTAATACATTAAGGGGTTTTTATTGTTTTTGTATTACACAACTTGCGAATTTTTTTGCAACGTGCGATTTACACATACTCCGATATTATCAACATCGGACTTCCTCGCGCGAAGAGAATAGTGCGAGTCAACTTGAAGTTGGCGCACGTTTTTAATTTTCGAGCGCAAAGATACTAAATTTATTAATCATTTTACAATGAAAACAGCATAAAAATTGCGCTATTGGCAAATTAATGCAAAATAAACATCCAAAAATTGCCTATTCTCGATTTTATTTCGTATGTTTGCAGCATAATTAATAACTGTTCCGTAAGTATTTTCTTACGACTAAACAATTTCATCATCTATGGGAAAAGGAAAGAAAGCCGGTAAAAGGCTAAACAAGAAACAAATGAGTGCTCTGTTGGAAGAGTTCTTCCGCGAGAATCCAGGTAAGGCATATTCGTTCAAAGAGATATTCCACAAATGTCATCTCGATACGCATCCTCTGAAGATGCTCGCCATCGACGTGCTTGAGGAAATGGCATGGGACGATTTCCTGTCGCGTGCAAGCGAGAACTCCTACAAACTCAACGAGAGCGGTTCTGTTCTCGAAGGCACGTTCATCACCAAGTTCAATGGCAAATGCTCCTTCATGCCCGATGGCTCCGACAAGCCTATCTTCGTGGCTGAGCGCAACTCCATGTGGGCTCTCAACGGCGATCGTGTCAAGGTTTCAATGATGGCACGTCGTGCAAAGCATATCCGTGAGGCACAGGTAATCGAGATTATCAAGAGGGCAAAGGATCAGTTTGTCGGCATTATCAAGGCTGATCGCGAAATGACCTATCTCGTTCCTACCGATCCTATGACCGTCAGCATCTTCATCCCGAAGCGCAAGCTGAAGGATGCCAAGGATGGTGACAGAGCCGTGGTTAAGGTAATAGAATGGCCTGATGCAGAGCACAGAAGCATTGTGGCTGGCGTTGTTGATGTCCTCGGAAAGCAAGGTGACAACGATGCTGAGATGAACACTATCCTTGCTCAGTATGGTCTTCCTTATAAATATCCAAAGGCTGTGGAAGATGCTGCCAACAAGATTAGCGATGAGATTACTCCCGATGAAATCGCACGTCGTGAGGATTTCCGCGATGTCTTCACCTGCACTATCGACCCACACGATGCCAAGGACTTCGACGATGCCCTCAGTATTAAGCGTCTCGACAACGGACTATGGGAAGTAGGTGTTCATATCGCCGATGTCAGCCATTATGTCACAGAAGGCTCTGTTATCGACAAGGAGGCAAGGGAACGCGCCACAAGTATCTATCTCGTGGACCGTACCATCCCAATGCTCCCGGAGCGACTCTGTAACTATATCTGCTCACTTCGTCCTGATGAGGACAAACTCGCATACTCTGTTATCTTCAATCTCGACAATGAGGCAAAGGTAAAGGCATACCGCATCGTCCACACCGTGATACGAAGCAACCGTCGCTATGCCTACGAGGAAGTACAGGATATTCTCAATGCCAACCTCAACCCTAATCCTAATGTTGAGTTGCCAGAACTTCCAATGGCTGATGCCGATGAAATCGAGAAAAAAGAGGCTAAGGGAGCGCTTAAAGGTGAGAATGCCTATCTCCTCCTTATTCTCGACCGCCTCGCCAAACTCCTTCGTGCCCAGCGTTTCAAGAATGGTGCTGTGAAGTTCGACCGTGAAGAGATGCGTTTCGACATCGATGAGACAGGCAAGCCTATCCGTTGCTACTTCAAGCGTTCAAAGGATGCCAACAAACTCATCGAGGAGTTCATGCTCCTTGCCAACCGCACAGTAGCCGAGAGCGTAGGCAGGGTGGCAAAGGGTAAGGTTGCCAAGACATTGCCTTATCGTGTTCACGATGATCCAGACCCACAGAAACTTGAGACCTTGAAGTCTTTCGTTGCCAAGTTCGGATATAAGATGAAGAGTACAGGCACAAAGGGAGCTACAGCTCGTTCTCTCAATCAGCTCATGGATAGCGTTGAGGGCAAGAAAGAGTCTAATGTCATCCAGCTTGTTGCTCTCCGTGCAATGATGAAAGCGAAGTATTCAGTTCATAACATCGGACACTTCGGACTTGCTTTCGACTACTACACCCACTTCACCTCACCAATCCGTCGTTATCCTGACACAATGGTTCACCGCCTCCTCACTCGCTACGAGCAGGGAGGAAAGTCTGCCAACAAGGATAAGTACGAGGAACTTTGCGAACACTCAAGCGAGATGGAGCAGATAGCAGCCAATGCCGAGCGCGATTCCATCAAGTATAAGATGGTGGAATTCATGAGTCAGTATATCGGCTATGAGTTCGATGCCCATATCTCAGGTATCACCAGCTACGGCATATATTGCGAGATTGACGAGAACCATTGTGAAGGAATGGTACGTATCGAAGACCTCGACGATGACTACTACGAGTTCGATGAGAAGAACTACTGTCTCATCGGTCGCCGCCGTCACCACACCTATCAGCTTGGCGATGAGCTCCGCATCAAGGTAGCAAAGGCAAACCTTGAAAAGAAACAGCTCGACTTCGTATTGGTTGAGGAAAAAGGCAAAGCAAAGAAGTAATATGCCATAGTCTGATAAACCTTTGACGCACCTTTGGTGCTGAACTGACAATAATCAGCGATCTTACCAATCTTAATCCAATAAGAAACGGGGCTTGCGCCCTGATGTGGAAAGTAAATTAAAAGAAAATTAAACTAGCAAATTAATTTACAGATAAAATTATTGCTAATTTGCTTTCCTTAATTCGCGTCAGCGAGCCTTTCTTTATGGTAAAAGATTGGTAAGATTATTATAATGAATACGTTCAATTCTATGAGAAATCTTCTGATATCTTTATCTGTATTTGCTTTATCTGCCTTGGTTGGATGTACCCAAACAAGCAACAAGGAGAAAATGGTCTCTACAGAAGAAGTTGTTGCAACTGATTCTGTTAATATGATATCATACTATGAGCAATTCCTGGGGTGTAATATTGATTCTATACCTCATATTGCCAACTATCAGAAAGAGAGCAAAAAAGAGTATGGTGATGAAGGCGTATCGTGGAAAACGCTTAATTTCTCTATTGAAGGGAAGAATGCTATTTCGATGGAAACAAATTGGGAAGATACTATTCATATAAGTAGGATTACCATTTCCTCTGATAAGATAAGGATGGGAAACGTATATATCGGTCAAACGATAGCGAGTTTCAAGAATAAAGTCCCATATTCAATAGAACCTTGTCAAGATGGATATCTCCTTCTCCAACTTGATAAGCACAAGAACATCCATTTGCAAATGAATCTCTCGAATGTTTCTCCGGATTCTCCCTTATGCTTGGGTGAATGTAGTGTAAATGAAATCCCTGACACATTATGTATTGAAAGCATTGTATTATCTAATGATTAGTCGCAATGAGTAAATATCTTAAAGTCGTTCTCATAGTAACCATTATTGTAACCATCTATGTTGTTTCGCTATATTTTTACAGAACATCAACAAACAGTGTTCCTGATGGTCCTCGTTGTGCCTTCAGCGATGATTTGTTTATGTGCTCTATGATATGGATTGTAATCGAGATCATCCTCATACCGATAAGTTTGTTATTGACCAAAGCTATATCTATCCTTATAGACATTTATGGCAAGAAATAACGTTTTCATCCGCTCATTCATAGTTTCCCATAAATAGCCCTTCTATGTTTAAACTCCTTTATACATTCATACTCGTATTGTTCTTAGCGTCATGTTCTTCTGGTGTGAATCGTGAACATAACTCTCAAAAGCAGGATTCAATAGCATCTGATACGAACGTCGTATTCTCTAAAGTTGCTGTGCTTAAAATCCCATTTCCGGAGGAGTTGAATGATTCTGTACATATATTTAATACTGACATGTCGGTATATGCTACATTCTCATACGATCGTATCTCTGAAGAAACAAGATGCAAGGCTCTTGAAGGAAAGGTGATAACCTATGCTCCGTCATGGAATCTGATAGATTGCTTCTATGAAGATTATGATGCTGAGTATGGAAAGATACGAATAGGTGACAGTTGGAAACTGATAAGAAAAGAAGCCATCTATGATGTTCATAGTTTGGATTCATATTTCTCTTCATTAGAATATTACCCTGAAAAATCAGATGTATTCTATCAGGAAGATTTGCATACAATAATACCACATAAAGACCCTTCATCCCTGAAGTGCAAGGTTATGAAGGTTAAGAACGACTGGTTTCTCATCCAAGACGGTGATTTCAAGGCATGGGTAAGATGGAAGCATGGTTCTAAAGTGCTGCAAGATAGATTAAGATATGACATTTAATATTGTTTATCTATATGATGGCATAGGATTTTTAAGATAATACATACGTTTTCTGCTAAAAACACATAAGCCAATGAGAAAAATAATCCCAGTACTCCTTTTTTTGTGCATCTGCTTTGCTTGCAACAATAGCAAGCCAAATGCGGATAACACCGATAATATTACCTCTCAATCTCTGGTTGATGGAGAGCCGTTCTCCGAGTTTATCGAGAAGTTTCATTCCGATTCCCTTTTTGCCATGACTCGTATAGCAGAAAAGACAGAGGGGTTTAGTTCTGATTTGGTAGTATTCGATTCTTTACAGGATGATTTTGTTGGTGGAGAATGTTTTTGGACAAAAAAGGAAATGAGAAGTGACTGGTGCTATATAAACTATATACGCCAAATAAAAGATGAATATAAGGTGAAATACGAGATGCGAAACGATTCTGCGTTTGAGTGTGTCTATATACCTGAATCAGATTGTTTGATAGATATCATTTTCAAACTCAAAAACAAGGAATGGTATCTTGTATATTTATCACATAATAATTTATAGTATTTTGAATATTTCCTCACGGAGTAGGAACGTGTAATATCACGTCAATTCTTTCATCTGAACACAGAAAACGCAAAGCTGTTATTAACGGTAAGTTGTTGTTTTCATAAATTTCAGGCATTAATCTCGTGCCTTCACTCCTTCACTGCTCTTTCAACTACGTTATATTCAACAATATAAGAGTGGAAAAATTCGTTGAACTCACGTTATAATACTGTATTAACTAATTTTTCGCTTTGGCTTATCAAGTTAAAGCAAGAGTTCGAGATCACGTTTAATAGTGAACCTACAAAAAATATGCCAGTCCTAAGTTTATTTAGAACTGGCATGATATAATCAAATTAAATGCTTACTTTATCTTATAAGCATAGAATGCTCCGGCATGACGGACGTAGAGAATGCCATTGGCAATGGTTGGGTGTGCCCAATAAGGTCCGCTACCCTTCATAATACGGAACTCGCTTACTACGTTGAAAGCATCAGGCACGGCTTTTACAAGTCCTACCATACCACGACGCTCGTCATAGCAGTATAGCTTGTCATCGGCTGTGATGATAGAGCCTTTGCCTTTTCCCTGCCAAGCAGTTTCGTATTTTGTCTTACCTGTGTTCCAGTCTATGCAGCACCAGTTGCCTGCATTGTTGTTAATCCAGTTAGAGCCGTAGATATAGTCGCCTACGAGTACATAACCGCCATGATGGGTGTCAAGAGTCTCTGTGCGCCATACGCAAGTAACGCTCTTCAAATCGTCAGAGAGCTGGAGCTGGAAGCCGTTGATGTCATAACCATGACAGAAGAATATCTTACCGTCACGATAGAGTGGTGAATTGGTGGTGATGTTATCAAAACGGCTTGAATTGCCATAGTGCTTTGGTCCCCAATCGTCGAAAGTCCATTCTATCTCACCTGTCTCTGGATTAACACCGAAGACTGTGAGAGCAGAAGAGCCGATGATCTGTCGCTTGCCCTTATACTCGATAAGGATAGGTGACACATAGCCGCTCTTGTTGTTCAGGGCACGAGTCTTCCATACTTCCTCGCCTGTGAACTTATTGAGGGCAACCATAGTAGTCTTATCGCCACAAGGAGTATAGATTACCTTGTCGTCATATACCAGCGGACACTCGCTTGTGCCCCACATGCCTGTGTTACGGCTGTACTTCTCGCCACCGTTTACAGACCATACTATCTTGCCGTCCTCAGCCTTGATACATACAACCTCGCCCATACCGCTCACCACGTAGAGATTGCCATCGCTATATGTAGGTGTTGTACGAACCTCTGGATAAGAACCAGTCCAACGGTTGCCATATTCAACAGAATATACTTTTGTACCGTCAAGCTTATAACAGGTGAGCATTTCCTTGTCTTCCTGATCATTGAGACCGGTGAGGTAGATACGGTCGCCCACAACCTGTGCAGAGGAATATCCCTTTCCGGCATTTTCTACCTCAAAGATTTTCTGAGGACCCTCGGCAGGCCACTCGTTGAGCAGTCCCTTGTCTGGATAGGAACCATTGTTCTGGGCTCCACGCCATCCGTTCACGCTCGAACCTTTGGTGAACTGCGTCTGAGCCGTTGATGTGCAGGCACTTACTACGAGTGCCATCATGATTAACACGTTTCGCATTGTCTGATAGTTTTTTTTGTTATACTTATATATATGATTATGCATGTAAATACTATTATTGGCAAGAGGCATAGGAGGAATGTGGAAAGACTGAAGCTGAAGGTAGGAAGGAGGACTGATATAAGCAGACACACTCCCGCACCTGTAAGTATAGCGAGCAGAGGCACGATGAGTTGTTCGCATCGGAACATGCGCACTATGGTAGCTGTTGGGAAACCTAAAGCATGGTAAAGGCGTATCTCCTCACTACGTGCCACCAGATTCTTACGAATGACAATAATCAGACTGACCAAACCGAGCATCAGACCGAGTAATCCGAGGGAGAGGAAGATACGGAGATAGGTATCGGTCACTTCGAAGAAATGAAGCAGACGCTCTACGGACGGGATAAGGGTGAAGCCGTAGTCGGAGAGAGATGTGGTGAGGGTGGAGGTTAGGGTGTTGGGTGTTGGGTGCTGGGTGTTGGGGTTAGAACCTTCTACCTTTGACTTTTGCCCATTTTCCCTTACCAATACCACACGACTGCCCATTTCATCAGGCCAGAGCTGACGGAAACAGTCGATAGGCATAATGGCATTTCCATGGAAGATGCCTGTAGGATATTCGGCTGCTATAACGACATTAACCTTACGTCCGTCACTTGCGTGATAGGTAAGCGTATCACCCACCTTCTTCATCATACTCCAAAGCAGAGCCTCAGAATCAATGGCGATGGGGATTGTAAATTTACTTTCTTCTTTATACTTTACACTTTCTACTTCAGAGATATTTATTCCGAATGCCTTCATATCTTCGAGAGACATGCCAAAGACTGAAGGATTCTCGACATGATTCAGATTCAAGCAGCTTGCCTCATCCTCAGTATGCTTTGGCAACTGAAGGAAACGGAGATCGGATGGCAGATTGTCAAGATGCAGATGATGGCGACCTGCGGCCGTGTTGAGGTCATACTGCAAAGGGATGCGACTCTCGCCATAATACTGATATCCTCCTGTTGCGGATTCTGAAGAATGGGAAAAATCAGGACGGTTTACTCCCACGGCAAAAACTGTCAGCACACCTAATGCCAATGTGATGAATGAAAGGCTATGCTGGTGGCGGAAGTATTTTATAATTGATAATTGATAATTGATAATTGATAATTTATTTTGACCTTCGACCTTTGCCTTTTGCCTTTTGCCTTTTGACATTTTACTTTCGCCTTTTAACTTTTGACCTCCCCTGACAGTAAGCGCAAGAACGACAAAGGCAAGGATGACAGAGAGGATAAAAGACAGAACAACCGTCATGATATTTGCATGTATGGCAAAACCATCGGTATGCACTACCCCACTCCACGGACCTGCCAAAAGCTGGAGAATGACAGCAGCGTAGGCATAGCCCAATAATACACCTATGGGTGCAGATACGAGCACTACAGGTACAGCCTCAGAGAACAGTCTTCGGAACACCTGACGCTTGCTGAATCCCAAGGCATTGAGCAATTGTATCTCAGGGCGTCGCAACTGATACATCTCTGAAAGAGGGTTCTGCATCAGCAGTGTTGCAGCGATAATGATGAAGAAGCCTAAAGCCAGGAAGAGCGTACCGAAGTCGGTGCCGTTCTGTGCAGCATCAAGGGCTGCTATGCGAGGATGCACCACCGCTATACCGAATGATTGCGGAGTGAGTTGTTTCATACGAGCGGTATCGCACATCACCCTTGTTGCAACACCATAAGAACCTATCCAATCCTTTCCTACGGCATCGAGGCTCACAAGAGCCTTGGGAGTTTGACGATATTCAGCCCAATAGTTCTCATCAGCCTTTGTTATACGACTCATGTCAATAGGCAGGTCGCTATTCCAGTCCGTACAACGCTTAACGCCCGATAGTCCCGGGAAATCGGCAGTTATCACGTCAGCCTGTTTCTGAAACTCACTTATAGGAACGATACGACTCACACGAAAACGATGGCTGCGTGTCAGTAATTTCTTCAATCCACCTTGTGAGACGTAATATTCCATAGTGACAGAATCGCCTACATGAGCATTCATACGTCGGGCGGCATAGTCTGTCAGTATTGTCTCATCGCCTTTCAGCCTATCAGTAGCCGTAACAAACGAATAAGGTATCGTGCAGAGGCTGTTGACAAAATAAGCCAGATAGCGGGTAGATGGGTTGAGAGTTTCCACTACACTCTGAGGCAGGAATACTCGGTCTATGCCAATTATACTGTCACTATTGTTTTGCAGTCCTGAGTATTCTGGTCGCCATACTCCGTGGAAGGTATCGGAAGTAATGTTGTTTGGCGATAGGATGACATTAACCTTACCCTTTACTCCCAATGCCTCTGCCAACTGCTGACGATTGATAAACACGTTAAGCGGACGTACCTGCTCATTATGAAGCAATATGTTTCCCCCATCCTGAGCCGACTTTATTCCCTTTACCGTGAGTCGCAACTGCGTAGCATGGCTCTGTGAGATGAAAAGCGAGCCAGAGCCAACGAGATTGTTCGAGGGGAGATGGAGGACGATGGGGGGTAGAGAGACCCCCTCGATTCTCCTGCTTAGGGGGAGGGGAGAGTTGGAGAGCAGAGTTGAGAGTTGAGGGTTTAGAGTTGCCTCATCATAATTCAAGGAATCATTGTCGGTACCCCAAACCATGACAGGAATCATCTTGCCTTCAGAAGAAATGAAGCCTTCGGAAAGCAGATAGCCTTTGGCATCTGATAGAATTTCGTTGTTAAGAATGGAATCGCTCAGAAAACCTGTGCCAGTCTGTATGAGTGTTTCTGAGTTTCCAAGTCGTTCGCTGACACGTTCCATAAGAGAGCCACGCACAGAATCGCCTAAAACGAGACTGCCCGTAAGCACGGCTGTCATCACCGCGATAGCCACAGCGACGAGCCTATAGAATCTTATGTAATATGAACGACTTTTTTTCATTTTTATGTCTAAAGTCAAAAGACTAAGGTCTAAGGTCAAATGTCTAAGGTCAAAGGTCTAGTTTAGAGTTGGACAAAATAACTTGCCTTCTTTAAGCACATATCGTTTATCGGCAATGGAAGCCAATTCCTCTGAGTGGGTGACAAGTATAATGGTCATGCCCATCTGAGTGTTTACGTGCCTTAACAACTGCCCAACCTCCTTGGCATGCTGACTATCAAGCTGTCCTGTAGGCTCATCTGCCAAGAGCAGTTTAGGACGCATAATAAGGGCACGGCATAGGGCTACACGACTTTTCTCTCCTCCAGAAAGAGTTTCTGGCAACTGTTGCAAAATATCGCTTATACCCATTTGTTGTGCAAGCTGCATTGCCCACTGCGTTTCCTCCGTTGTAGGTTTTTTATGGATTGCCAATGTAGGTATCAGGATATTCTGCAATGCCGTGAACTGAGGCAGGAGACGGTAATCCTGAAACATAAATCCAATCTGACGGTTACGAATCTGCAACAGCCTTGCTTCATCATCGTATGGTATCTGCTCTTCGCCTAAAAGATAGGTACCACCATCAGGCTTCAGAAGCGTTCCAAGCACATTCAGCAATGTGGTCTTGCCTGTACCTGATACGCCAGTCACAGCCACAAAGGCACCCTGCTCTACTTCCAAACTAAGTTCGTCGAGCACAATGCGCTGCCCGCCATTGCCATCGGCAAAGCTCTTTTGTATATTGTTCAGTTCGATATATGCCATGTTATAGTTGAGGGTTGAGAGTTTAGAGTTGAGTGATAAATTCACTCTTCACGTTCTCCAAAGCACAGCAAGGTGCCACGTGCAGTTTGTATGTAAAAATGCGAACCTATAACAAGCGGTTGCGCTATGATTTGTTCTCCTGTTTCATATTCCCAGAGCTGCCTTCCTGTTGAAACTTCATGAATGCTGACAATACCTGTCTTGGTACATACCAGCAGACGGTTATCCACCAATATAGGACTACACTCACCCGTATCACCTTTAAGTGAGGCAAACCATTTCTCCTTTCCATCCTTGCGGTCGAGACACACCAAACGGCGGTCGGTTGTCAATAGGTAGAGTGCATCCTCAGTAACAACAGGTACGGAAAGCATTCCACCATCATCCTCCGCAGCAGAAAGCAACTTCCGATGGTTCGCTATGCGACCTCCATCGGCAAGGGTAAGTTCATATACATCGCCACGATAATCAGCCACATACACATTATCCCCATCAACCACAGGAGAGGCAGGGATATAGGCATCTAATTTTAGAGAATCGGCAGGAATTCCTGTTGTTCCGTTAACGATACGTACCCATGAATCGCAGCCTCCGAAGAGGACATAATCCTGCCAAAGCACAGCAGCACCATTGATATAATTACCTGTTTCTACACGATTGATAAGCTTACCAGTAAGAGGCGAGAGCGTGTACATGTAATTGTCGTAGCTGCCTATGAAGAGGGCTGAAGGGGAGGGGTTAGAGGTTATGGTTGGTTTCGCCATAATCTGCCCTTCTGTGGCAAAGCTCCATCGCTCTGAACCGTCAGGCAAAGACAGAGAACGTACATTTCCGTCAAGCATTCCGACATAGAGCGTAGAATCCTCTATTGTGAATGAAGCCTCCATATCAGAGCCAAGTGCAAGGCTAAGCCGTTGTTCGCCTGTTTCCTCATCAAGACCATTCATCTGTCCGTGCTTGTCGCAAGTGAGTATCATGCCGTTATATGCAACAGGTGAAGCCACCGTCCTTACGTTGTGACGATGTTCCCACAACAACTTTGGATGTTCTGGCAATTCGGCACTTACCGACATACTCTCAGGCAAAGAGCGACAACCGGTTAGCAGAACCAGCAACGGCAGCAGGAGTTTCAGTACGAGGGCACCAGTAGGACAGAGATCTGCAATCCTATCGCTAATATGCTTCTTGCTCTCCTCAGGAATAACCACCCGCATATCAAAGCCACGGCGTTCAAATGTAAAGCCGTCATTAGTATTATACACACAAAGTCCGCAACGAATGCACTTGGCAGGTTCGTAAACCAAACGCCCAGTAACAGGAATCTGTTCCTTTACAGATAGCGAAGACTGCAATCCATATCGAGTAACCTTGATTCCAGCCTCCGTGGAATACTTACGCAACTTACATTTTTCCTTACCGTCACAGGCACAATGCAGACAATGGCTCGGCTGCGTATAGATTTCCTTCAAACGCAGTTTCTCCTTATCGGTGAAACGACCTAAACGGCTGTTGAAATTAGTGTTTAGTGTTGAGAGTTGAGAGTTTAGAGGGGAGGATTGAGAGTTTAGAGTTAAGGGTTTAGTGTTTAGTGTGGAGAGAATCTCCCTAATCTTTACCCCTTCGTCAACGGTAGAACGCCTACATGCTTTCTCGCACGGAGCCTTGCAACCTTCACATGACACACCGCCCAGCAATTCACGAGCCTCATCCAGTTTGCCAAGATCATAGAGATTGATTACACCTGCTACATCTATGCCACGCTGACAAACTATCGAGCATGGCCCCTCGCAATCGGCACGATGGTCACTCAACAGCAGTTCCAGAGAAAGGCGACGCAGTTCCTTTACTTCATCACTATCAGTCTCTATCTGCATACCTTCGTATGGCATTGTGGAGCAAGAAGGCACCATTTGTCCTGTCCTTAAATCCTTCACCATACACACCATGCACGAAGGCTGATGCTCTTTTCCTTCCGCATAGCACATTGAAGGCACATTAATGCCTATTTCTCGCAGTTCCTCAATAAGAGGGCGCTGACCGCTGACCGATATATCCTTGTTATTTACGCTTATTCTCATACTTAATGGCATTAAAGTCACATTCGTCTATGCACAGTCCGCAGAGAGTGCAACGCTCCGTATCAATAGTATGCTTCTCGTATGGCACGAAAGGAATGGCATCAGCAGGACAGCATCGAGCACACTTGGTACAACCGATACAATCGTCGGTTACAGTCAATGTCACCATCTGCTTGCAACTGCCAGTATGGCAAATACCCTGCACATGCTCCTCATACTCCTTTCGGAAATGTCGGAGAGTTGACAGAACAGGATTCGGTGCTGTTTTGCCCAATCCACAGAGCGCAGCCTTCTTCACGGCTTTTGCCAATACCTCCAGATTGTCAATATCGGTCATAGTACCCTTGCCCGATGCAAGACGGTCAAGGATATCCAACATTCTCTTAGCACCAACCCTACAGAACGTACACTTGCCACAACTCTCACCAGATATGAAAGTCAGGAAATAGCGTGCCACATCCACCATACAATCACTCTCACTCAACACCACAAGACCGCCCGATCCCATGATAGCCCCCATCTCGTTGAGAGCATCGAAATCAACGGCCACGTCGCATAGCTCAGCAGGGATACAGCCTCCTGAAGGGCCGCCTGTCTGTACCGCCTTCAGTTTCTCACCGTTCTCCATGCCACCGCCTATACGCTCCACAATCTGTCGTAGCGTTATACCCATAGGTACTTCGATAAGTCCGCCATGGCGCACCTTTCCAGCCAAGGCAAACACCTTTGTTCCCTTGCTGTTCTCCGTACCAATCTCTCGGTAGGCATCTGCGCCACGACTTACGATAAATGGCACCTGACTCAGCGTTTCTACGTTGTTTATCAGAGTAGGATGTCCGAACAGTCCACGCTGTGCAGGATAAGGCGGACGCAGATGCGGGAATCCACGCTTACCTTCTATTGATGCTATCAATGCCGTTTCCTCACCGCATACGAAAGCACCTGCACCCTCAAAGATTCTTACATCAACAGAGAAATCCGTGCCAAGTATTTTTTCCCCTACAAATCCATGTTCGCTGCACATCTCCAATGCACGACGAATACGAATCACAGCCTGCGGATATTCAGCACGAATATATAATATAGCCTTATGCGCACCCACGGCATATGCAGCAATAACCAAGCCCTCGATTACGCGCAACGGATAACTCTCCAAAAGGATACGATCCATAAAAGCACCTGGGTCGCCCTCATCACCATTACAGATGACGTACTTTTCCTGATCCTTCTCCCCGGCTACAAGCTGCCACTTGCGTCCTGACGGGAAGCCACCGCCACCACGTCCACGAATACCGCTCTTGAGAACCTCATCTATCAAGGCTTCCCTATCCATAGTCAGAGCCTTACGCAGACCTTCAAATCCACCTCTGCTGATGTATTCGTCTATGTCGAGAGGGTTCATCAAACCGTAGCCCTCAGTAGAAATGCGATGCTGCCCTTCAAGGAAGGTGTTTATGTTCTCGTTGCGTTGTGTGTCACTTTGATAGACGATGTTATCCCAAGTCTGGTCAGTATGGAATGTATCTACCTGATTAAGCAGGGCATTGCGAAGGCGAAGCAAACGAGATGCAGGACGGAAATGATGCAACAATACCTCCTTCACCTCCTCCGGACGTATGTTGGGATAGCGTGTTATCTTGCCATCAGGCATAGCAACATCGATAAGAGGCACAAGGTTACAGGCACCAACACACGACACTGGCTTGAGTGTCACGTTGATGCCCAATTCACGACAAGCCTGTTCAACAGCCTCGCGCACTTCGGCAGTTCCGCTTGCCTGGCAACAATTCTCCATACCTATGCGTACCTCGCCCTGAATCGCTTTCTTGCTCTCGGCTTTATCAGCTTCATCAGAATCAGCCGTCGTACGCTCGAACTCTGCCAATACCTCATTAACACGTCCTGGCTGCACATGACCGAAGATTTTATTATCAATCTGCACCACAGGAGCCAGTGCACAGCAACCCAGACAGGCAATCTTCTCTATTGAGTATCGCTGGTCATCGGTAGTGATAGTGTCCTCGTTCATGTTCAGTTCGCGTCGGAAAGCATCATACACGGTATTAGCTCCTTTCACATGACAGGCAGTACCACAACAAACGCGGATGGTATGCCTACCATATGGAATCATTCGGAACTGGGCATAGAACGTTGCTACGGAAATGGCCTGTGCCCGGTCAATATCCGTAGTTTCATATACACGTTCCAAAGCATCGGAAGGCAGATAGCTGAACTCCGTCTGCAAGGCCTGTAGCAAAGGGATGATATGCTCACGTCCCTTTCCTATCCTTTCTATGACGGCATCAGTTCTGTTACGGATAGCCTCTCGAGCCTCCTCTGGTGAGGTGATGTTACAATTCTCACATGTCATACCGTTATGATTTCTTCTTTACTACATAAAGACTCTTATCCGTTCGCACAACCATCATACCATCGGTAAAGGCTGGAGTGGCAAATGTCTTTTCACCAGTCTCAAAACTGGTTATAAGCTTGAAGTCCTTGCCTGTGGAGAAGACATAGCATTTACCACTATTACTGAACAGCCATATCTTTCCGTCAGCAATGACTGGCGATGAATAGAATGGGGTGGATAGCTCATGCTGCTTCACAACCGTGCCATCCTTAGCATTGTAGGCACATACAGCCCCGTAACTTGTAGCTACATAGAGCATATCCTTTGTGGCTACAGGACTTGAACACTCGGGCAGACAATCACCTGCTTCCCATAGCTTCTCTCCTGTTGCAGCATTGATAGCTATACATGTGGCATACTCGCTTGCTCCAAAAATGATACCATTGGATGCACATGGACTACTACCTACTTCTCCGCTCATGCATTCTACACGCCAAAGCTCTGAACCATTAGAAACACTATAAGCAGTAATAGCAGGATTTCCCATCACAATGACTGCTTGCTGACCAGATGCCTTGGCAATGATAGGTGAACTCCACGCTATCTTGTCCTTACGGCTCTTGCTCCACAACTGGTTTCCATTAACCGTGCTGAGAGCTATCAGCTTGGCATTCGAATTATTGTCGTACTGGATAATCAATTCGTTACCATACATAAGCAACGACGATGCAAAGCCGTAATGGTTCTCAGGAACTCCAAGGTTCTTTGCCCATAGGCGCTTACCGTCCATATCGGCACATATCACATCGCCAGTGGCAAAGATAGCACATACCTGCTTTCCGTTGGTGGCTACAGTAGAAGCTGCCAGTCCTGTGTCTGCCGTCACATTAGGCATTGATGATGGTGAACCGCTAATTCCGTCAGCTTTCACCGTCCAGCGCAGCTCTCCCGTCCATAGGTCGAAGCAATAAAGCTCACGCGACTTCTTGTCTGCTCCTGTCAGGAAGATATTACGACCATTGATAACAGGCGAGTTATAACCATGCTTAGGAATTGCTTTCTGCCATAATATGTTCTTGCCATTCTTCAGATTCCACGAAGTGGGAATATTACGTGCAGAGGAATGACCAGAGGAGTTATTGCCACGGAAAGCATTGGAGGTGAGCTTTGGAACAGGGAAAGTATCGGCTGGCTCCTCTGCCTTTGCCACAAGCGCACTATCTACTTTCTGAGTATCGGCTACAGTCGTTCCTGACATCAATGCGGTACTCGTAGTATCCGCAGAAACAGAATCATTTGCTGCCAACGTATCGCGCATTCCGTTTATCCAGCCTCGTAGCGTACCTGAGGTAAACACGGCAAAAACCAACACTAAACACCCAATACCAAGCATCCCATACCCGATATATCTGCGGGCATTGCATTTTATCATCCACTCATCAATAGGGTCGAGTTCTTTTTCAGGGAGGTTCTTCGTGTCCTTGAAATACATACGCAGACTCAGACCTATGACAACTGCCATAGCACAGAGAATCCATGCTCCAACCTTGAGATGGGTTTCCTGTGTGAAGTAAGCCTTTCGAGAGAGCAGATCAAGCTGACGTATCTGTTCCGCCAGTTCTGCATTTTCCGTATTACTCTCGTTAAATTGCTTCAGTGTCTCCATTACCTCTGTCTGGAGTGGAGTGACCTGACGCATCTGTACCCAACTCACCCCCATCATCACCAACAGGACGAGAGCGAAAAGCACAGTAACCAAAGCTATATTCCTATATACGTTTCTTTTCATCTTTTACAGCTATGTTTTGTGGACAATATTCAAAGCACTTACCGCAAGCCACACAGGCTGACGGCTCTATCTCGTAGGTCTTTCGTGTTCGTTTCACGGAGAGACGGATGAGTTTGCAACCGAGTACAAAGCCGATAAGTGCGCCTGTCAACCATGACCAGCGGTTGTAACTCTCACGCACACTGACTACCGATGCCTCCAGATCTTTCATTGAACGTCCCATCTCGTGGAAAGCTTCTACCTCGGCTGGCATAACATCACTGTTTGTTTCTTGTTGCAACAAGGTGTAGAGATATACATCACGATGGGCAATGCTCAACGTATCGCTCTGACTAGATAATAGCCAGCCACCACCAATAGTGAGCATAGGTAACAGCACAATATAAAGCAACACACGACGTACTCCCGTCATGCGATTTTCGCCTCCTTTGTTGGCATACGGTTCACGAATGGCATCTACCGGACAGGCATTATGACAAAGCGCACAGTTGATGCATGTTTTCTTCGTTACCTCCACACGTTTCAATGCTACATTACTTACAACGCCGAGAATAGCTCCGTAAGGACAGAGAAACCGACAGAAAGGTCGTCCCACGAATACAGCAAGTATCAATAATGATACTCCAAAGACAATCATTCCCACATCGCCACTCAGACGGAATATAGGTATGAAAGGATCAAAGCGGCAGATTATAAACTGACTACGTGTAGCAGCATAGAGAATGGCAAAACTTAAATAAATCCAAGGAAAGAAACTCAATGCTGATGCCACGGCGCGTGAGATACGGAAATTGCGCACATTGACCAGTTCCTGCAAGGCTCCCATTGGACAGACTCCTGCACAGAACACTCGTCCGAAGAACAAAGTGAACACCAATGGCAACAGAAACAGCAATAGTACCACGAAAGGTAGCTTATAGCCATTGTCTGCTAAAGCCAACACCACATTCTGTATCGACCCGACACTACATACACACCCTGTGCGGAAGAATCCGAAATATAGCACCGACACGATACTCACGGAAAAGAGAATTCTCCTACTCGGCTTACGATGTACAGCCCAAGCAACAAGACTCATCATACCCAGAAGCAGCACCACATCGAGCCACGACCAGAATGTCTCCCACGGCATTCCGTGGATAATCTCAGGATACTGATATCCCGAAGTGAAATCGGGCTTCGGAAATCGCGCTATACCTAATATTATACTATGCATGATCTTTCAGTTTATAACCCTGACTGACAGGTACACGCTGGATGGCACCCGAAACACATACCTTTGATATTTTACACTCATTGCAATTAAGACACAGTTCCTGCTGAATCTGTAGGAAGAGTGAACCATTGCCAAACGATGTACAACCCTTTACGCATTTGCCACAACCATTGCAGAGATTCTCATCAATGGTATATTCAAAGTATGGCTCTTCTACAAACAGTCGTGTAATGGCTCCTGTTGGACACATCATGTTCTCTGCTGCCGTGTTCAGTTCCTTCACGTTAGCTCTGTAGTAACCTCCACAGAGGTCGCAGTAGCCACACACCTGATTAGCATGGAAGCATTTGACCGCTGATACTGGCAGTACACAATCAGTTGCACATCTTCCGCATTGCAGGCACTTCTCTGGATCTATCTGCCACATCATCTCACCTTCCCTGACAGATGCCTTCGAAGTCAATACACCACCAACAGCAACCAACGAGGCTCCTGTCAGCATTGCACTACACTTTCGCAGGAACTCGCGTCGTGCCATTGGACTATTTAGTTTCTTATCATTCTCTTCCATAACACCTTAACTAACTACTTTCAACGGACATTCTATAGTACAAGTCCCACAGAGCGTTTGTGCTGAACGACGGGCATCATACTGAAACACCGAAATTTTATTGCCTCCTGCTACGATGAGTTTATCACCAAGCATGCGCATATCGTATGCCGAATGTCCTCCTCCCAATGCCTTGTCATCGAGCAGAATGCTATGGAACGTACCATCACTTCCATAGCAACTGATACGAGGCAATCCTTTCTCACTAGTAAGCAGCTCACCCTTTTCCGTTGCTATAATCTGCACAGGATTGCAGCAACCGCTGAACTCTCCAGCGCCCATACCTGACTTTCCAAACGATGCAACATATTCACCATTGACCGTGTATTGCTCCACTATATGACGACCTGGATTACTACAGAACACATGACCATTAATGTTTGTTATGCCAAACGAATAGCTGGGCACTACGAAACCGTTAGGACTCTTTATGAATCGTGCCAACGTTCCGTCAAGCTTATACTGACATATATTCTTCGCTGCTGCATCGGTTACAAAAACACCTTCTTTCAATACCGTAAGCTGGCAATAGTCGGCATCATCACTACATGCCTCCCATTCCTGAATAGCCTCCCCCTGTCTGTCATACACCTCAATTCTCGATGGAAAAAGGAGATAGAGTTTGTCATCATAGACTGCTACATCACGTAAGCCGCTACGCACAGAAAAATTGCCCTGTAACTCTCCGTTTATGCCGTATCTATATATGTTATTCGACGTGCCCACCACTATCTGGTCGCCTATCAGTTCGAGTGCCGTGATTTCATCAGGTACCACAAAACCAAATGTGCGACGATAAGGTGATACGAACTGTACACGCTCCAGTTCATCCTTCATGCGCTTCGCCTCCTTGCCGTCATAGAATATATCAGCAGGATTGGTCAGCATCTTCCACAGACTGCGCCCCATCACACCGGCAAAGGCTGCTCCCAGCATGATAGAACATCCCACTTGCAGAAATCTGCGTCGTGACATATTGTTCTGTTCTTTCTCCATATACTAAAGTTTAGAGTTTAGGGGTTAGTGGTTAGAACTTTCTTCTTTACACTTTTATTGGGCTATCTTGAAACATTTCAACGTCTTAGCATCACGAAGCAACAGCATTCCGTCAGCGTATGCCATCGGTCCCCATGCGTCTGCTCCGTCTTTGATGACGTTTTGCTTATTCCTCAATTTCATCTCCTTGCCTTTTATTTCATACACGAACAATTGTCCGTCTTCTTTCAAAGCAAAGAGATATCCGTCTATGACGATATAAGGGCCTAAGCCAAAACGCTCGTCATTGGCAGATGT
The DNA here is from genome assembly GCA_902779665.1 of uncultured Prevotellaceae bacterium. GTDB lineage: Bacteria > Bacteroidota > Bacteroidia > Bacteroidales > Bacteroidaceae > Prevotella. The sequence continues at coordinate 35,130 of CACZCN010000020.1, forward strand.
CCATACGGCTTTGTGCAAGTCTGTGGGCTGATAGATACACACGCGCTCTCGCATTCCTCCTCCGTCTTTTGGTAGAATGGTTATGACATTACCCTTGTATAGTATAGGGGTCTGTTGCTCACTACTCATACCCTTGTCTGCCTTATATTGGTCAACAACCCTTGCCTGCCAACCGTTACCTGCCCTATCCACTTGCAGCAATGCACCTCCTGCACCATATCCCGCCACAAGGAATATTTGATTGCTGCTGAGTTGTAGCGGTGACGGTGCAATGACACTAGGCTGCCATTGGTTAGTAAACCAAAGTATCTTTCCTTTGTCTGCCCCTTCAGCAGAAACACCACAAACTCCACCAATGCCAGCATATACTAAAGTTGATTTTCCACCCAAAGTCATCGGCATCACCGATGAATGCGACATTTTCAGTTTTTTTTCATTAGAAGTTGCCCAGCGTATAGCTCCTGTTGCCACATCGAGACCTACCATCAGTGTGTCTGCTCCGGCAGGAGCTACGACAAGTTCATCACCCACTATCAAAGGGCACTGACCTGCATACCAGAACGGCACTTCCGTAGAGAACCTTTTTTTGAGATCCAGAGTCCATAGTAGATCGCCTGTCTCACCATTACAACACATTACATGTCCTTCTGGTCCAATGGTCATCACTTTGCCATCTTCTGTTATCGTAGGTATGGTACGGCTGAATCCGTGGTTACGTTTCATCGGGACACGGTACCAACGTCGCCATAACTCTGCTCCCGTTTTCAAGTCGAAACATCTAAGAGCATCGCTTGAGAGTTGTTCGTTATAGTCAAGCATATAGACTCGTCCTTTCCATATAGCAGGAGCAGCATGCCCCTCGCCTGTCTCAACAGCCCATAACTCTTTAAAATTTCCTTCCGCAAGTTTTATGGAAACAGCATTATTTACAATGTTCGTTCTGTCTTTTCCTCTGAATCCTGACCATTGGTCTTTCATGCCTTCCGTGAAAGTGGCATTGTACTTCATAAAGAATTCGCCTATCACCACGTCATCTGCCTTACGCGCACTGCCTTCAGGACGCTTGTCTGCTCCCGGTTCGAACTTTACGAATCGGGAACTAGGGTCATATAGATGCCAACCTATCAGGACAACAGCCCAAAAGGCAATGGTGGCAAGTATGATATAATGACTTTTTTTCTTCATTTTCATAACATGGGGCGAAGGGCCGTGAGAATATAAATGGGGTTATACAAGTCTTCAGAGTACCATAGACGTGAGAAATAGAGTCCGATGGGTTCGCGACTATAGAGAGTACCTGTCTCATATCGGGCATAGAGATAGTCAACTGCACGACGGATAGCCTCATCTATTTCAGGACGAAAATGGCGTAAAGCACCTATCGCCTTGGCTGTGAGTGTCACTTTCGAAGGAACTCCACGGTTGCCTCCCCACCCACCATCAGGATTCTGACATTTCAACAGGAAATCCTTGGGAGCCAAAGTCAATGTGATTCCTGCAGTCTTCATATAGTCGATGATAGTCGCAGCACCATAGACAGGGTTGGCTTCCACTTTAAACTCTAAGCCCTCAACTCTAAACTGTGAGGTTGCCTCTTGATCTCCGAACCATAACGGATTCCATGATCCCTCATCCATCATCGTTTTAGCTAACCATGACTTCATGCGAGCAATACTCTTACGGCATCGCGACTGCTGACTGTCAGGCAGGACATCGCACCACAGACTCATAGCAAGGATGGCATGGGCTGTAATATCGGGTGTGCTACGGTCGAATGGCAGCTTTCCCCATCCACGGCAAAAAGTCGGCATACCACCATCACGGTTCTGGAGCTTTATAAGCCAGTCTATGCCAGCTCCTACCTCTGGAACATACTGTCCTTTGAGCAGGGAATGAAGCGCAACGAGTGCACCCGAAGTATCATCGCCATCAGGCACACTACCACTCAGATTTGTCCATCCCCATCCTCCTGCCGGTGCTCCAGTAAAAGGATGCCGCTGCTTAGTGGCATTCTGACGGATAGTATATGAGAGTGACTTACGTTCGGTGTCTGACAACATATCACCTATGGCACGACTGCTTAGTGACGTTACCCATCCCGCAAGGTTGGTGTCGATAGGCCATGCTCCATCTTGCCGTAGAGAACTACGAAGAAACTGGGCACAACGATGTGTCACAGGATGTTCCTTCAGTCCTGCCTCTGCCATACACATAGAGACGAATGCCGTCAAGGGTGCTGCCTCAAGAAAACCTCCGTCTTCTGGCTGCAAAGTGGTAAGCACACGGAGTGCTTTAGGCACAAATAGTTCTCGTACCGGACTGAACAATGTCTTACGTCGCCTGTTCTGCAATATTCCAACGGCTATCAATGCCGGGATAGCATAGCTTACCACAGGCAAGTTGAGGAATCGGAACGTACTCTGTGGTAATACTGCCAGTTCAAAAGGGAATGGAGGTATACGCTTCCAGTTGCTTATGACTCCTGCCAAGGCGCACATCATCAAGATAGGCACAGAGAAAGTGAGGTCTTTACCATAATAGGCTAATACACCATCGATAAGCTGTGCCTCATCTTTCCAGCCCAACGTTTCACGAATATAGTGTTCGGTGGCTTCGGGTACTTGATGTAGATGGTTCAGAGCTGTGTATGACAGAAGCGTCGCCGTCATATTTACAGGACTTTCTATACTATCACCCCATGTGCCTTCCGGCTTCATGGTCTGCTTAAGCCATTGCATACCACGTTCTATCTCCTTTTGATATTCCTTGTGGTCTATCACACTCAGGGCGAATATAGATACAGAGGTGGATATGGCAGAACTTGAAAGGTGTCCTTCCCACATTCCGTCTTCGCGTCTCATAGAGAGCAGGCGCTTTGACGCATCGTTTACTATCGTCTGTATCTTCTCTTCCGTTGTCATAGCAAACATCCTAATGTTAGCAGACCATAAAATTCATATTCCACATCGCCTTGCTCATCAAGCAGGGTAGCAACGAAACTACCGTCATCCTGCCAATGTGCCTCGATGAAAGGGCGTACTTCGTATTTAAGGGTGACTCCTTTCTCATAAAGGGCAAAGAGCGCAACACCTGTACTAAGCATATCAGGCAAGACCATTCCTTCATGAGCCTTGAAACCTCCAGTTTCATGCTGCATAGATAGCAGTTTCTCCACAAGCTCGGCATCATGTTCCTGCGTAATGGCAAGTCGTGCTGCCCACGCGTTGGTTCCTTCTCCACTACCATGAGACCGATAAGTCTCAAAGAATCGACGAAGAGGTTCATCATCGCCCATAACACGCAAAACAATATCAGGCATAAAATGAGGCAAAGACATCAGATAATCAAGTTTTTGACATATTGTCAACACAGTCTGATGAAGAGCATCTAGCTCTGCCGTTTCAATTGCTTTCAAGTATGCCTTTCGTCGATAATTGTCAGTACTGATACCTAAGACATAGCATAGCATCCAACCAAACATCGTGTAGTATAGGTCTGGTTGCCCACCACGATTCATAAAAGCCTCATCCGTCATACGCTGACTGTTCACAAACTGACATACACGCTCACGGGCATCAGCATTTAACTGTTCTGCCCCACGCCGCAAAGCCTGCAACAACCGATATGATAATGTTCGCGCCAAATGTTTTCTTAATTTTAAAAGAAAGAGATGATTGTGAGATTAAGAGTTTTTCTATCTCTTAATTTCCCAAGATTCTCTCTGTAGCCTGAAATAGTAGTCGCTTTAACTCGAAACAATCTATCTCTGCCAATGATGCAAGAGCACGGGTTTGATATTCTTCCACCATGACCGACATCTTATCCCTTATCTCTTCATCTGATATTCCCGGGAATTGTAGTCTGAGTGCATATACAGCTGATGGCTTGGCTGTATGCTCGCTGTTGATATCAGACATATCATCCTTCAATTGATAGGCAATGCCAAGTGCTTCCGAATAGTCATGAAGCTTCTGGGCTGTATGCTCGTCACCATCTGCTGAGAGCAATCCCAAAGAAAGAGCCACCTCAAAGGCTGGCACCGTCTTCTGACGGAATATCTGCAATACCTCCTCAATTGTTACGGGTTGTCCTGGCTGCCAAGATAGTTCTGCTCCCTGTCCGAGACAAAGGCTGACATGGGCATTGGCTACAACGCCAAGCAGTTCCTTATTTGGTAGGGATGCCAACAGCCGATAACCCTCACCAAGCAACAGGTCTCCAATATTGATTGCCATCGCCTCGCCATATCGTGCATGAACGGTAGGCTGACCATAACGCTCTTCATCGTTGTCCTGTATATCATCGTGCACCAACGATGCTTTATGAAAGCATTCCACGGCTATAGCAGCGCGCATCACCTCGTCTGTAATTGAAAAACGATCTTCAACCTTGCTCTTTCCACTTTCTACCTTTATCGCAGCATAGACGGCAGCCAACAGGAATGGACGCCATCGACTACCTCCACACAGCATCCACTCTAAAGCAGCTTTTGTCGTGGTGTCTCTTACTGGAGTAAGTACCGAGGCAAGTGCCTCTGGCTCAAACCATTTATCTACCTCTTCGCGCACACTGTCATAATCAAGTAGCACCATTGTTTCTTCACTACGCTTCGACAGCAACTGCGCTACATAGTCGGTATCTACATGAGTATCCTTGCATCCTCCATCGTTAAGGGCCACAGCTATTCCCGGAACTGCATGACTGACAAGCAGAGGGAAAGCCTTTTCAAGGGAATCAAGACAACTAACACCAATAACCGCATCTACCACATGCTGACGTATCAGTTCGATAACGGATGTGAAACCCTCCGCAACCATCGAAAGCATCCCTATATGGTCTGCCTGAGTCTGTAGGTCAGGAATGACACAACGCTCACAGCGATGACATAGCAGTCCAAGGTCATCCATTTCTCCCTCGCAACGCATGGAGTCTCTCAGGCATTTTGGCAACAGCAGCAGACGCCGTGAGTATGGGATGCTTGCCACCATAGGCAACCACACAGCATTGTGTATCTCGACCATCAGCCAATCTTGCAATCCCTCATCAAGATTATTCTTCCTGATAAACTCAGCAGCCAATGTGTCAAGGTCGCTGAGCATCACAGGAGGGTGCAATGCCTTTTCGCTGACAAAGTCGTGAGCCAACTGCCGCAGTCTTCTGCGTTCAGCCAACGTCTGTGGTATAGTGCGGTTAGCCATAAGCTCCAAATCCGAAAAAATAGCGTTTCTTTAGTAATTTATAGAGCGGATTACTCTCTGGTATGGCTTTGTCCTTCATATCGTGACCAGCCACATGATGCATACGTTTCAGTTCCTCAAGGAACGTAGCACGCGAAGTCGTTTCAAAACCACCGTGTGATTCCAGGAAGTCAGCAAGTTTCTCAGGAGATTCCATCAATATGCAGCCTCGCGTTGTCTCGGCTATCATCTTTCGCATATCTGCCAGAAACTCCGACTTCTGACATATCTCCACAAGATTACTGCCTTCGGAATTTAGCCGTTCCATCGCCATCTGCAATGGTGGACAGAACTCTACATAGCCTGATGGCGATATGTGGTGACTCATACCCGTAGCTCCCGGACATATTGCCTTGCCTTCTGCATCCCAATAGACATCAATGATAAGAAGAGGCGCATTGCGACGCTGCTCTACGATGAATTCACGCAACCGATGTATCTGCTCTTGGCTTAGCGCATTCTCCGGATGGGCATCTGCTCCCACAGGACGGTATATATAGTACCACATAAAGGCGGCTCCTTCACGAGCCATATCCTCTAAATGCTTACGACATACGAGGTCGTCGAAGTTCGACTTGCAGATGCTTGCAGCAACACCGAAGATAAGCTTTGCCTCACGACATGCCCGCAATCCTCTAAGTGTCCTTTCATATACATCATCCCTACCCCTTCGGCGGTCACTCTCATCGCGCAGTCCTTCTATACTTATCAATGGCGTAACATTGCCAAGCTTATTCATGCGTTGAGCAATCTCTGCTGTAATCAGCGTCGCATTGGTGAAAAGCTGAAAATAACAGTCAGGATGCTTCTCAAGCACATCGAAGAGTCCGCGATACATCAACGGCTCTCCTCCTAATATTCCGAAGAAATAGCTTCCCTGAGATTTAGACTGACGAATGATACCGTCAAGCTGTTCGGGTGTCAGACTCTTCCTGCCTCCCCTTGTCACCCAGCATCCGGAACATGCCAGGTTGCAAGCCTCCGTCACCGATATCATCATAAAGGCAGGAAAGAAAGGCTCTCCCTTGTTTATCCTCCTCTCAAAAGCCGCCATATTCGAGAGATTGCGCAATCCAAAGTTCCTGACAAACTTCCACAGCAACCGAGGGGTTGTTCCTTTGACAACCCGACACGAAGCCTTTACTATAGATGTATAATCAGATAACATTGTTATTTATTTCCCTCATAAGGGGAGGTTAGGGGTTAGAGTTTAGAGTGGAAAGGTTAGAGGTTAGGGGTTAGAGCCTTAGTCCTTTGACTTTCGACTTTAGCCTTTAGACTTTGAATCATCCTTAAACAATGGTGTGCCGAAATTTCTCCTCTCCAACAGTCTTGCCCTGAAGGCATCAGCATAGAGCATTGAGTGGTCAACTCTCAGTACCTGCTCTTCCTGTTCGGCTCCACCATTGATAGGGCTTCGACCGTATTTAGGGAAGATAATTGCCTCCGACGGACAGTTACGGGCACAGGCAGGACAGTTGTTCTTGCAATTTGTAGGATTCACCACCCGCACACGGTCATCAACCATTTCATAAACACCAAAAGGACAGAAATCGAAACACTTTCCGCATTCCGTGCAGCGATCCTTATCGATTACAGGATACCAGGCATCATCACCGGGTCCAGTATCGCCAATGCCTTCCCTAAGGTCAATAAGCTCCTTGACCTCTACACCTCGCCAAAGCAACAAACTCCTTACTGCCCGTTTATGGCAGGCAGCTATCGTTCCTTTAGCCAGACGAGAGACCTCAGCCTCATCACCTTTTTCCATCAACTCGCATAAATCATCCACGTACTCAACTTCCCGACCTTCTGCTTCGGCATGTGCAACAAGTTCCGAAAGTTTTTCCTGTGAAATAAACTTACGCCAGCGACAGGTGCATATCACCAATCGTTCTGTCATTATCTTTAGTTATTATGATTATGATATAATAGACGAAAAAATCACTACAAAGATAGTTTTATTCTATCAAATCATCCATAAAAAAATAGTAAAGTGATGGTTTTTTAACCTGTTTTAACTATTGCTAGGCGGTATTTACCACAAAAAAGACGGAATAGATACATATAAGAGGGTTCCATTTATAAAATGGAAATAGTTCCTTAATCACCTATGGGGTGTCTCTAAAAATTATTGTACTATTGTACCATTGTACCAAAAAGGCTCCTCGCTATTCGGGTTTACGAATCTGAAAATCTCTAATGCCATGCAAAAACACAGGAGATTATTTGGAGGTGTGAGAAAGATTGTGTAATTTTGCAACCATAACAATTAAGCGTAGCAGATATGACAGAGAAAATGACTTCGGAAAATGCTTGGTTTCTTAAGGAAATGACGGCAAAGAGCGATAAAGATTTTGCCGAGAACAAGACATACACACACAGTCAGGTTAAGGATATGCTGAAAGCTCGCAGACATGAAAATAAGGTGGTCACAGCATGCATACAATAGCCTAACGGATGTTTTGGATTATAGCCTTGAGACATTCGGCTTTCTTCAGCAAGTGGCAATCGAGGATATCATAATGACATCAATTGACAAACTTGCTGAATTCCCTACCATGTGCCCGATAATCCCAGAGATAAGCAATAACGTGAGGGAGTATCGCAAACTTGTTGTTTCAAAGGAGATTTCTGTCATTTATTGGCTTGAAGATGATTATATCAATGTATCCTTCATTTGGGATACACGTCGCTCACTTCACCATATCTATAACATTTTCAAGGATTGATTCCCTTCGGCATAAGCCTTATGTGACAAGATAAAAAATATTCTTATGACTGTGAAGGTAATTTCTTTATGACCTTTCGATAATAATCGCCTGTCATATAATTATTGCAACCAGTTTTGTCTTGTTTATAGTTTGTACAACCTAGGAAAGGTTCATTTCCTTCCTTAACAATTAAATATCCATCAAGACATTTATTACACTTTATTATAGGTAAATCGCCTCCATTAAGATTATTGCTCATAAAGTCACATATTTCTGGCTCATTAGAACATATCCAAAGTTTAAGACCATATGCCTTTTTGTATCTCAATTGTAAAGGATAACCACATATAGGACATCTCTTAGCTTCTGTTTTGCGATTAGCATTTAGGATTATATCCCCATCCAATTTTACGTTTGAATAGTCGTTTATCAATTCAACTACAAACTCGGAAGGGTGTTGTTGAGGTGTCACAATATACACCCTGTTCTTTGTTCGTGTTAATGCAACATAGAAAAGACGTCGTTCCTCTGCATATTCGATATTTCTGTCAACTTTCACAACATACTTGAATACAGGATCATCTTCTATTTTTGAAGGAAATCCATACATATCATCACGGGCATTTATAATTATAACATTATCATAGCCTAATCCTTTTGCCCTATGAACTGTCATAAAATCGAAATAGACAGCGTTGTACTTCTTTGAATGAACGTTGCCTGTTTTTTCGTCATAAATGAAATCTGCAGACCTACAAAGATTATACGCATCAAATCCATACCGCCCAAGCAATAGTATTGATGATTTTGGATTTTCTGCAAGAATTTCATCCATTATGCTGGTGACAGTCTCTCCTATAAGAAAAAACTTGCCACCCTTTCCTTGATATTGTTTTCTATCAACATCTTCAGTATAAGTCTTGATAACAACAGGATTCTTTATGTGTTTGGGAGAAACAAGAGCCTTTTTTATTTGAGCTGTATTCCTTTGAATGAATTTGCCTGCAATGTCTATTACTTCCTGAGCATTACGATAAGTCTTTGTAATAGTCAATTCCTGACCATAGCCAAAACTTTCCTTGAATTTGGTAAACAAAGTTATATCAGAGCCGGCATAGGCATAGATTGATTGCCAATCGTCACCAACGGCAATAATCTTTGCATTACATAATTTACTAAGTTCCTTCGTCAGATTGAAACGCTGACGTGAAATATCCTGATACTCATCAACAATAATATACTTGAAATCAAGTTTGCTGCCTTTCAACTCTTCCTCACGAAGTATTCGTGTGGAGTCATTAATCATGTCCTCGAAGTCTATAGCATGTTTTTCTTTCAATCGCTTGCTATATTCGTGATAGCATTGCTCACAGATTGTGAGGAACAATTTAGTGCGTTCATTTGCTGTTGCATATTGAAAACGATAGAAATCCTCAACTACATAGCCATTTGTTTTGAAGTTCTGGATAAATGTACATACAAGTTTCACCAATCTTGAGATATATCGGTTTTCCTCTGTATTGACAATTTTCTCAAAAACTTCCTGAGATGACCTTGGAGCCATATCAAATCCATGTGCTAACAATTCATCTTTCAAATGTTCAAGCAACGACTTCCCATCGTTATATGATGAGAATGTATATATCAAATCTGTATTATGTTCACGATGCAATAATACTTTGTCGTTTACTTCCTTCTTGTATTTTGATAGCTGCTCTGCATTATATCTGCTGTTTTTCCCATCTTCCGTAATTCCAAAATGCTCAATATACGCAGTTTTGTCGCCCTGAGTAATAGTAAAATCAGGTGTATATGGTTTGAGTGAACGAAGAATGTTATATGGGTACGGCTTTTCGTAGACATAGTCAATATTATTCATAAACAGGAAATTAGCGATAAGCACTTCCTGACTTGAACGCAAAGTTTCATGAACAATACTTATACATTTCTTTGTCCTGCTATCAATAATCTGTTCGTTATATTCCTCAATGTTTCCCTTAAGTGTAGAGAAATCGGCTTTTGTTATATAGTTGAAGAAGTTATTCAAATCCTCACCTTCATACGGAGAGTCAAAATAGCTTCCGAAAAAAAGTATCAATTTGTCAACTAATTCAGGATTCTCAAGAATATTCCCCTTCAGATAGTTGTTTATGACATTATACATAAAACCACTATCTACGATTCCTATCTTATCAGCTTCTTGTCTTCTTAATACGGCAAAACCAGTTTTATGGAATGTAGTGACAGGACAATCTATTTTCAAATCCTTGTTTATCTTACTTCTTAACTCACCAACAGCCTTGTTTGTAAAGGAAATAACAAGAATTTGGTCTGGACGAATATTACGTTTTTCTACAAGATATTTTACTTTTGCTGCAACCGTAGTCGTTTTTCCTGCGCCAGCACCAGCAATTACCAAAGTATAATCTTCGTCAGAAAGCACGACCTTTCTCTGTTCTTCATCAAGGTTAATCTGTGGATCTACCTTTTTCAGAATGTTGTCGAGGTATGCCTTTTCCAATTTTAAGTGTTTGGCAAGATATTCTTCGTTGTGTTGTTTGATTAAGAAAGCGCCATCATTGTTTGCTAAATCCTCGTAATTACGCAAAAAATCTTCAACTCTACGCTTGTTTATCTTGTTATCAAGGCAATAGTAGTCTAATGTATGTGTGACTTTTAGCTTGTGGAAAGTGGTATAGATATCAGAAAAACTATCCGTAAGTCCCTTATAGTCACTTCTTGCTAAAAACAAATCTCTTTTTATAATTTCGTCTATGCATCGTTCAAAATCCAAAAGTTTATTTACTTCTGGTGAATAAATGCTTTTTTCATTTTCACTTCTGTTAAAAAGTTTGTTGAAAAACGAAATCATATTTTAGTATATTATTTGATTAGAACATTGTATTGCCTTTGATTTACAAAATTACTAATTATTTTCTCAATAAAGATGCTTGCAAGTGCTTTTAACATAAATTTACAACTCTATTGTATTCCATTACTCTTTAAATAGTAAAGAATGTGCCCGCAAATTCATCTTCGATTTCTACTATCTGTGGAAGAACCACTTCGAATACCTTATCTGCGGAAGCACCTCGCTTGTCACCCAGCGCTTGAACTCCTTCGCCTGTGGAAGTTTACTTGAAAGGATGAGAGAGTAAAGACCAGACTCATTGATGAAGGATGTTTCTTTTATTCCAAAGCTTGTGTCCATTTTGGACCCCACTTGATCCCTGAATCAGGGATGAGGTTTTGTCCTCACTATCCACATGAGTTGGAATAGCATTTTCTGGTTTCGCATACCCAAGTATCATTGCCACATCCTTACCCACGAACCAAGGTTCACCGTTTATCACCATTGTCCTCACTTCCCCGAAGCTCTCAACCCTATCATGGGGCTTCTATCTCTCATATATGGGAACGGACTTGAAACGGACCTGAAACGGACCTGGAACGGAGGTGAAAAAGTGTCTTGTACTGAAATAGGTTGACTCCCATAAAGGCTTAAATGTTAAAATTTTAATATCATTTAAGAATTATGAGTAGACAAAAATTCAGTCGCGCCTT
>CACZCN010000021.1:0-46364 GCA_902779665.1 uncultured Prevotellaceae bacterium
AATCCACATATCAGGCCTGCGGCAAGACATTAAGGTTAAAAACAGGAAAAAGCATATAACCATCAGCGTAAGGTTGTGATTGGCTTTTTTATGTTTTTTCATTTATGTTCCAACCCTCGCAGAGGGGAATGGATAGGTTGGATGAAAGACTGGAAGCCCCAAAGGCTCACAAAGGCTTTCAGACAAGCAATACATTATGAAGGCTGAAAGCCTTTTAGAACATAAATGTTTTTTTCTGGTTTTTGTTTTTACCGGACAGCAATATATAAAAATTCAATTAAAGCGTGTTTTTACACCTATCATTTGGATAATTGCAAAAAAATGTTTATTTTTGCATTCAAATGAATACCCTTTAGCTTTTATTGCAGAAAACTCTATTTCTATTATAAAAAAAACCATAAAAAAGGAAATCTTAAAATGAGAAATGTCAAACTTTCCATTATACTTACAATCAGCATCTTATATGGGGTAGCAACGAGAGCCGTTTCCCAATCTCCTGACCCAACAACTCCTTATCATCAAAAAATTGTAAGCCAAGGATTTGATCCGGCTACCGTAACCGACCTATCTGCAGAAAAGACGATAGCGATAGACGAGCCGAGTTGCGCTTACATCAACATTACCAATGTGACAGAGATGCCGACAACCAAGACAGCAGATATGCATGCCTTGTTTGAATGCTATGATGGTAATGGACATTATTTCCAAAAGAAAGTGATTATAAATGCACAGGGAAATTCTTCCATGTACTTTGTTAAAAAGAACTTTGCAGCAGACTTTTGCGAAGATGAATGGGTTGGTGATAAAACCACGAATATCAGCATTGGTAACTGGGTTACTCAAGATGCTTTTCATTTCAAGGCTTATTACACAGATTTTTTTCGTGGTGTTGCAACAATAGGCTATAAGCTGTTTGACGATATAATAGCCGATCATGATTCATATCTTGATCGTGCAGGCTTTACAGAATATGATGTAAAAGCCCGCTGCTATCCAGATGGTTTCCCATGCATTGTATATCTTAATGGTGATTATTACGGTATATTTGCATGGCAACTAAAAAAACATAGGAAGAATACCAACCAGACAAAAGACAATGCCAATCATATTCATTTAGACGGAACATTATCCTATGACTATATTTGGAATGGACCAGTTGATTGGAGTCAGTTTGAAATAAGGAATCCAAAGGGATTGAAGTGTTCAACCCCAATATCGATTTCTGGATATAAATACACAGAGATAACTGATAATGAGGAAGAAATAGTCGCTATGGATGATTCATGGGTTGATGCTCCAAGCAATCCGAAGGACATGACGAGCGAAGAACTGTCAGCTTCATCACCGTTATACTATAAGTATGTAACGAACAAAGGAAAAATCAAATTTTATAAATTGACAGAACTAAGCGGATATGATTATGCGGATTATGATGGCGATAAGCCTTCTGAACTGATTGATGAAAACTCAGAACACTTTAATGCTTCCAATCCTGATCATGTAAGATCTGCAACTGTCAAAAACAACATTCTACGTCTAAACGGATATTGGGCAGAACTTAGTGCCCTTAGATACAGCAATGCTGATGACGCAACCATACGTGCTGCTATTGCTGAGAGATTTGACGTTACAGGAATAATTGATTATTATGTTTTCGGCTTAGTAACCGCAAATTATGATGGGTTTATTAAAAACTGGCAATGGCTTACATACGATGGCGTAAAATGGTTTGTCACCCCATATGACTTAGATGGCATTTTTGGAAATGTATCGTCTGGAACTGCGGTATTACCACCTAATTGGTCATATGTATTCCAGGATTATCGTATGCAGGATTTGATTAGTGCCGGTCCTGTCTTTTGGGTAAGAACATATTTCTGGGATGATATAAAAAACAGATATGAGGATTTACGTTCAAGAGGCATACTAACTCCAGAACACATCATGCAATACATACACGACTGGTATAATAGGGTTGGTGGAGAAGAAACTTATAATAGTGAAAAACAAAGATGGCCAGATAGTTATTGCTATAATGAACTAATATGTAATCCGAATTGGACGACCACGGAAGATTGGACTGGATATAATGCTATTGCAGATTATGATGCGTCTGTAACATATAACGAAGGTGATACATGTAAGTTGTCATACAGAATATGGATTGCAACAGGAACCACTACAGGTGTAAAGCCATATTCAAAACTGGGATATTCTTCCCCAGATAATGCAAGTCTTGTGCAAACGTGGATTTCAGACCGTCTGGCTCTTGAAGACAGCTACTTGGGTTATACAAGTGTTCCTGAAGATATACCAACTCCTATTGATGGTATTGTATTGTCAGAAAACAATATGGAGATCGAAAGTATCTATAATGCTTCCGGCATTCCTATCAAAAACATGAATAGCGGTTTGAATATAGTCCGTTATAAGAACGGAGAAACAAAGAAAGTTTTCAATAAACAACATAGTTCAATGAAAAAAAGGAAGCGGATTTATCTGAAATAAATCGCGAAAATATTACTGCGTCAGCTATCAGCAATCTGTTTCCCTTATTATTTTACTGTTAAGGTGGGTTCTATAAATTATTTTTCTCTGTCCCGATTTTTTCGAATATTCGAATTATTTTTCGCTGAAGCTCAACAAGCTACGCAAGTCGGGATATAGAATATTGTCAGTTCAGCACCAAAGGTGCGTATTTGTATTGAAGGGATAAATTATTTTCTGCCAGATTAAACCTATGAGAGGTAATTTCGTCAATGAATACGTGGAATTTATATATGCAGGCAATGTGGTGCTAAGTTGGCTTATATCCGACTTTTTCTCTCCATGACAAAAAGATGCAAGCATCTATTTGATCATAAGGCTAAATGAAAACGTTAATTAATCTCATATTTTCCGAAGGAATTTGGATTTTAGGAAAGAAATAAGTAAATTTGTGCCACATTTTATAGACTTCACCTAAAACAATAAAAACAAAAACTTAAAATGCTTAAGCGATTTTTTCTTTTGGTAACTATGTGTGCAATCCTTCCATTTGGCAAGGGTATGATGTGTTATGCTGCTAACACAAACACAAATTCTGTACTTTGGTATGACAAACCTGCAAATGTCTGGCTTGAGGCTATGCCTTTAGGCAATAGCAAGCTCGGAGCTATGGTATTTGGCAAGACTGACGTAGAGGAAATACAACTCAACGAAGAGACCTTCTGGAGTGGAGGTCCTCACAACAATAACAGCACATCATCAATCTATTACCTCAACGAGGTGCGCAGCCTCATATTCCAGGGAAAGGAGAAACAAGCAGAAGATCTTATCAACAAGGAGTTCATAAAAGGTCCTCACGGTATGCGCTTCCTCACTCTCGGTTCTTTGAAATTGGATTTCGGACATAAGGATGCAAAGAACTACCGCCGAGAACTGAACCTTAACAATGCGGTTTCTACCGTTTCATATACAGCCAATGGCGTGAAATATGTTCGCGAGACATTCGCCTCTCTTGAGGATGGCGTTATCGTGATGCGCATAAAGGCTTCTGGCAAGGGAAAGCTGAACTTCACGCTTGATCATGAGTGTAAGCTGAAATCTTCAAAAAGCAGCGAAAAACTCAGGTTTATGACTTCACGCATGAAGGGTAATTATGGTATGCTCAAGGCTGTTATTGAAGGCGTAGAGCAGGAAGGCATTAAGTCTGCCTTGAATGCAGAACTTGCTGCAAAGGTGCTGGCTGATGGTAATATTACAACTGATAACAATAAAGTTGACGTTAAGAATGCTACGACAGCAACCATCATAATCACAGCTGCTACCAACTTCGTGAACTATCATGATGTTAGCGGTAATGCTTCTGAAAAGAACAAGGCTACTCTCAAGGCTATTGAGGACAAAACCGTTGATCAGCTCTTAAAGCGCCATATAGCGAAGTATCAGGCACAGTATAATCGTGTGGCTCTTGACCTTTCAGCAGGAACGGCAAAGCCATCACCTAACACCCTTCTTCCAACCGACCAGCGTCTGGATAAGTTCTATGGTAGCGATGATATGGGTATGGTTGCACTCATGTTCAACTTCGGTCGCTATCTGCTCATCTCTTCTTCACAGCAAGGCGGTCAGGCAGCTAACCTTCAGGGTGTCTGGAATGATAAGATGATGGCTCCTTGGGATAGTAAATATACTATCAATATCAACGCAGAGATGAACTACTGGCCAGCAGAGATATGCGGACTTACCGAGGCTGCCGAGCCATTGTTCTCTATGATAAAGGACTTGAGTGTGACAGGTGCTGAGACAGCCCGTAAGATGTACGGATGCCGAGGCTGGGTGGCACATCACAACACAGATATCTGGCGTGTGGCAGGACCTATCGACGGTGCATTCTGGGGAATGTTCCCTAATGGCGGTGCATGGCTCACAACACATATCTGGGAGCACTATCTCTATACACTCGACAAGGATTTCCTTCGTGAGTACTACCCTATCCTGAAAGGTGCAGCCGATTTCTATCTCGACTATATGGTGGAGCGTGACGGCGAGTTGCTCGTTGTGCCTTCTGTATCTCCAGAACATGGAGGCGTGGGCAAGCAGTCACCTGTATGTGCAGGCTGTACGATGGACAACCAGATTGTGCGCGACGCTCTCACACAGGCTATAAGGGCTACGGAGATTATGCTTCAGGACACAGCCCTTGCCGACAAGGACAAGGCAGAGATGAACGCTTCGCTCCTTGCTTTCAACGCCGCACTAAAGAAGATTCCTGCTATGAAGGTAGGTAAGTATGGTCAGCTTCAGGAGTGGCGCGAGGATATTGACGATCCAAAGGATGAGCATCGTCATATCTCACATCTCTATGGCTTGTATCCTTCAAACCAGATATCACCATTCCTCACACCAGACCTCTTCAAGGCAGCTGGCGTGACCTTGAATCAGCGTGGCGATCAGGCAACAGGCTGGAGTCTTGGTTGGAAGACAAACTTCTGGGCACGTATGCTCGACGGCAATCACGCCTTCACTATCATCTCAAACATGCTCCGTCTGCTTCCTGATGAGAATAAGATGCGTGAATATCCAAACGGTCGTACCTTCCCTAACCTCTTCGATGCTCACCCACCATTCCAGATTGACGGTAACTTCGGTGTAACGGCAGGTATCGCAGAGATGCTGATGCAGAGTCAGCTCTCACCTAACGCAAAGGATCTGTCACCGGAAATCTTCCTCTTGCCTGCTTTGCCAGACGCTTGGAAGAACGGTAGTATCTCAGGCTTCAAGGCACGTGGAGGATATACCGTTAACATCACCTGGAAGGACGGCAAGCTGAAATCGGCAAACATCATGCCAAAGGAATCAGGCAAGCTGATTCTCCGCACAAAGACACCAATCAGTCAGGGAAACCTCGTAAAGACCTATCAGGATCTCGGTGTATATGAATATAAGATAAATGTTACAGGGGGAAAAGCCGTAGTTATCACGGCTTCCTAAAAAATACATTTGCTAAACAACTAAACAATAACAACTATAAGTAATTTATGAAGCGACTTCTATTAGCGTGTTTACTATCACTTCCTCTCGTAGGAGTGCTGGGTACAAAAGCCCAGAATCCAGTCATTCGCAATCTGTATTCCGCTGACCCTACCGCACGTGTCTTCAATGGGAGATTATATCTCTTCCCATCGCACGACATCATCAGTCCGGTAGAGCCAGAGAGAAAATGGTTCTGTATGGCTGACTATCATGTGTTCTCGTCTGATAATCTCACAGACTGGACAGATCACGGTGTCATTCTCTCTCAGGAGCAGGTTCCTTGGGGCAACCCAAAAGGATACTCAATGTGGGCTCCAGACTGTGTAGAGAAGGATGGCAAGTACTATTTCTATTTCCCTAATACTCACAAGCCTGTTGAGGGCGCAAACAACGGCAGAGGCCGTGGCTTCGGTGTTGGTGTAGCTGTTGCCGACCACCCTTACGGTCCTTACAAGCCAGAGGAGAATAGTATTGAGGGAATCAATGGTATTGACCCATGTGTGCTTCAGGCATCTGACGGCAATGCCTACATCTTCTGGGGTGCAGGCCGTTGCGCAAAGCTCAAGCCAAACATGAAGGAAATTGCTGACGACACACCAAAGGAAAAGGTGAAGTTCGGCGACCGTGAGTTTGAGATGCTTGGTGTCAACTGCCTAAAGAATTGTCCAAACCGTCAGGCTGAGGGTCCGTTCGCTTTCGAGTACAACGGAAACTACTACCTCACATACCCTTACGTAAGAGACTCAACAGAGGTTCTCGGCTATGCTATGAGTAAGAATCCTATGGGGCCTTATGAGTATAAGGGTCTCATCATGGCAGAGCATAAGAATGGCTGCTGGACAAACCACCATAGTATCGTAAACTATCAGGGCCAGTGGTATCTCTTCTATCATAACAACGCATACTCTCCAAAATTCGACAAGAACCGCTCTGTATGTATCGACTCACTCTTCTTCAATGCTGACGGTACTATTCAGGAGGTTAAGCCTACATTGCGTGGCGTAGGTATCACCGATGCACGCTCACAGGTGCAGATGGACCGCTACAGCAACATTGGCGGTGGTGCTACAATTCAGTATAACGACACTACAAACTACTTCCTCGGCTGGAGAACAATCCTTCCAAAGGGCGGTTGGGTATCTTACGGAAATGTAAAGGTTCCTGAAGGTGACTATACCGTTTGGGTAAACATGCCTGGTATGTGGGGCAGAGCTCAGGTAGTAGATATCAAGACAACAAAACTTGAATTGAAGGTCAACAAGCAGCCAAACGGCTATTATGAGCTTGTGCTTCAGAACAACGGCGACAGACCTGCTGAGGTTGACTGGATTACTCTCAATTCTCACAAGCCAATGGTTCCTGCAACAGCAGGCGGCCTTTCTACCGGTAGCTATCGTAACCTGTTCGTAGAGGCAGGCTATGGCGAAAAAGAGGTAGAGGCTAAGCTTCAGGAGGTGTTCAACGATGTATTCGTAGGCAAGAACAAGTGCTACTTCGAGGCAGGCAAGGACATGGGTTATATCTGTGACATCAAGAATGATGACGTTCGTACTGAGGGTATGTCATACGGTATGATGATTGCCGTGCAGTTCGACCGCAAGGATATCTTCGACCGTCTGTGGCGTTGGAGCAAGAAATATATGCAGATGGAGGACGGTCCTCAGAAGGGTTATTTCCGTTGGAGCTGCAAGCGCGACGGTACAGCCAATGCACAGGGACCTGCATCCGACGGTGAGCTCTATTTCATCACATCTCTCATCTTTGCCAATAACCGTTGGGGAAGCATGGGCGAGATTAACTATCTGAAGGAAGCTCAGTATATCCTTGACTGCATCCAGCCACATGAGGTTGAGTTCACAATCAACCGCGGCAGAGACGGCAAGCCTCTTGAGAAGCCAATTACAATGAAGCGTAACGTATCTCTGATGGATCAGAAGACTGGTCTTATCAGTTTCGTACCAGGTATGCCTTATACCGACCCTTCATATCATATTCCTGCATTCTATGAGGTATGGGCTCGCTATGCAGAGGACGGACGTGCTTCTTACTGGCGTGACTGCGCTAAGAAGAGTCGTGAGTACCTGCACAAGAGTATTCACCCATTGACAGGTCTCAACCCTGACTATAACAACTTCGACGGTTCACTTCTCAATAACGGACACGTACTCGGCGATGCCTTCCGCTATGACTCTTGGCGCGTTCCTATGAACATCGCCCTCGACTATAGTTGGTCATGCTCTGACAGAGACTGGCAGCAGCAGTACGGTCAGAAGTTCCAGAACTTCCTCTATTCACAGGGTATCGACACATTCGTTGACCAGTACAACGTAGATGGTACAACTCCTGAGAAGATCCTGAAGGCTGGTAACTACCCAGAGAAGCTCCGCCACTCTATCGGTCTTATGGCAACAGCAGCAGCTGCTTCTATCATGTGCTCACATCCAAAGAGCGACGAGTTCATCAAGCGTCTTTGGGAGGCTAAGCACGAGCCAGATGCTGACGGCTACTTCGATGCTTACTATGACGGTCTGCTCCGCCTGTTCGCATTCATGCACCTCAGCGGTCACTATCGTGTTATCGAGATAACTCCACAGCTCGAGAGCTACATGAAGCCTGTTACAACTCCAACAGCTACCCCAGACTCTGAGGGCTTCGTTCGCCGTTGGATGCTTCGTGACCCAATCGACAAGCCAAACAGGTCAAATACCGTATTCGTTGACACATACCTCAACCAGACCTTCCCTTCTGCTATTACATATAATAAGAAGGATAAGGCTTGGCACGCATACGACAGCGAGCTCTTCCATGTGAAGCTCTATCGTTTGGCTACATGCACAAAGCAGCAGAGGTACGGTGTTATCTTCTGGGCAACAACAGTTATCGAGTGCGATGAGGAAATCAAGAACGTACGTTTTGCCATCGGTTCTAACTCTGCTTCTAAGTGGTGGATAAACGGTGAGGAATGTGCTCTTCTCTCAGGTGACCGTCGTATGGTACGTGACGATGTTGTTTCTCGTCCTGTTACCCTCAAGAAAGGTCGCAACGTAATCACAGGTGCCGTTATCAACGGTCCTGGTATGAGTGACTTCTGTTTCCGTATTATCAATGCCGATAAGTATAATCTGAGAATCGTGCAGCCATAAGTAAGTGAAAATTTAAAAATAAATATTGAAAAAAGATGTTTAAACGAATTATATTAGCAGCAACATTAAACGTGGCTTGGCTCGGTTCTGCCTTTGCTCAGATAGGTCAGCCATGGATTCATGACCCATCTACCCTCGTAGAGTGTGACGGCAAATGGTACACATTCGGCACAGGCGGTGGCGGTATTGTGACCGACGATGGTTGGTCATGGCACAGCGGTCCGGTACGTCCTGGTGGTGGTGCTGCCCCAGATGCTATGAAGATTGGTGACCGTTACCTTATCGCATATAGTGCCACAGGCGGTGGTCTCGGTGGTGGTCATAACGGCCGAGTACTCACTATGTGGAACGAGACACTTGACCCACAGTCTCCTCGCTTCAAGTTCACAGAGCCTATAGAGGTTGCATCTTCTGACGGTGATGAGGACTGCGATGCTATCGACGCAGGTCTTCTGCTCGACCCAACAACCGGTCGTCTGTGGCTCTCTTATGGTACTTACTTCGGTAACATCCGTATCGTGGAGCTTGATCCTAAGACCGGTGCACGTAAGGATGGCAACAAAGCAAAGGATATCGCTATCGACTGTGAGGCTTCCGACCTTATCTATAAGGATGGTTACTACTATCTGCTCGGAACACACGGCACATGCTGTGACGGTGTGAACTCAACATACAATATCGTATGCGGACGCAGTAAGGAGCCAACAGGACCATACATCGACAACGTAGGACGCGATATGTTCCATGGTGGTGGCCGTATGGTTGTTGCTGGCGGTAAGCGTGCTGTAGGTGCAGGTCACTTCGGACGCACAGTCATCGATGAGGGCGTTGAGATAACATCATTCCACTGGGAGGCAGACCTTGACCGTAGCGGTCGCAGCGTTCTTGCTGTTCGTCCTCTCCTCTGGAAGAACGGATGGCCTTACGCTGGTGAGAAACTGGAGGAAGGCACATACTCTATCATCTCTGAGCGCCGTGGCTACGGTCTTGAGATTTCTGTAGATTTCGTTCGTATGGAACAGGAGCGCGCTATGTGGAACCGCGTAAATCCTAATCAGCCAACAAAGTCTATTCCTAACCAGACTCTCGATCAGGTAAAGGACGGTTGGAATGCTATTGCTGATGCATGGAAGAAGAATGGTAACATCGGTGTCCGCATTGGTGACTATATGGGACGCCCTCACCAGAACTGGACTATCACAGCAGTTCCAGAGGCTGGAGGTTATCTCTCTAACCCATACTTCAAGATCACAATCGAAGGTACAGAGCGTGCACTCTGCGCTACCGCAGATATGGAAGTTGAGACTGTGGCTAAGTTCACAGGTGACGATTCACAGCTCTGGCGCATCGAGCAGCTTACCGACGGAACATACCGCATCATGCCAAAGAAGATTCCTGGTAAGGAAGGTGTGAACAAGGAGTATGTTCTCTACTCTATCGCTGACAGTACTCCAATTCTTGAGAAGTACGATTTCAATAGCGATAACTCTAAGTGGAATCTTAAGAAGTAAGATATAATAATTTACGATTTACCATTTACAAAGTACAATTTGCCGTAATTGTACATTGTAAATGGTAAATTGCATTTAGTAATTGCTTATAATTTTTTAAAAAACAAACCAAAAAAACAACCACCAAACATGAAACAAAATCTAACCCTAAAGTGCATTACAATAGCACTTGCATTATTCAGTCTTCTTCCATTTTCGGAAGCAGACAAATGTCGCGCTCAAGGTAGCGTGAAGAATGCCTATATCTGGTCTGACTATCCTGACCCTGACATCATCCGCGTAGGCGAGTATTACTATCTCGTAACAACCACCATGCATCTGTTCCCGGGAGGCCCTATCATGCGAAGCAAAGACCTCGTAAACTGGGAGACAGTATCATATCTCACAGATGCCATTAAGGACACACCACGCTATGATCTTAATGAAGGTACGGTATATGGTCGCGGACAATGGGCTACCTCTCTTCGCTATAACAAGGGAACGTTCTGGGCTCTCTTCGTAGCTAACGACGACCCGCATAAGTCTATGGTCTTCAAGACCGACGATCCAGCTAAGGGCTGGAAACTCCATAGCCGTCTTCCTGCATACCACGATTCTTCCCTTTTCTTCGACGATGACGGCCGTGTGTATGTATTCTCTGGTAGCGGCAACATCCGTCTCGTGGAACTTGAGCCTGACCTTACAGCAGAGAAGAAAGGTGGTGTAAACAAGGTTCTCGAACTTCAGGGCAAGCCTGATGGTCTGCATGAAGGAAGCCGAGTAATCAAGCACGACGGAATGTACTACCTCCTCTGCATCTCTTGGCCAAGAACAGGTCGTCAGGAGATATGCTACCGCAGTAAGAATATCGAAGGTCCATACGAGAGCAAGGTTATCTTCAAGAGCCCATTCGGAGGCTTCCCTTATGCCGGTCAGGGCACTATCGTTGACGGCAAGCGCGGAGAGTGGTATGGTGTTATGTTCCAAGATCGCGGAGGCGTAGGACGTATCCTCACCCTCGAGCCATGCTCATGGATTGACGGCTGGCCTATGCTCGGCAACAAGGGCGACGGTCTCATTCCTGACTCCGTAAAGCTCTATGATGTTGATGCCTCTACCTTCCAGAACCTTACACCTGTGAACCAACAGCTATCCAATGGCGTAACCCTGACAAAGGACTATCAATGGAATCACAACTTCATTTCAGAGGCTATAAGCGCAAAGAACCCACAAGGAGAGGTTATTGCCCCAACAAAGATAGTTAAAGGCTCTACAATCACTCTAAAGGGCATTCTCAACAATGACCTGCCAAATAATGTAAAGGGCGGTATCTATTCTGCCCGCAATACCCTCACTTGGCGTACTTGGGGACCTACCTGTTCTGACACCATCACTATCGATGCTTCAAAAATCAAGGATGGCGACTGCGTAGGACTCTCTGCATTCAACGGCGATGCAGCCCTCCTTACCGTAAAGAAAGAAGGCAGCAAGTATTTCCTCGTATTTACGGAAGAAAACGTACAGCTCTCTGAACAGAAGAAAGAGATTACTGAGGTAAAGCGTAAGGAAATTGCCCGCGTACCTCTCGCATCTTCCAAGGTTAAGGACATCCGCATGGTAATGAACTGCGATTTCAATCCTGGTTGTGATATGGCTACATTCTCTTACAGCATCGACAAGGGCAAGACATGGAAGAGCATCGGTAACGAGTATAAGATGATATTCGACTACCGCCGTCTCTTCATGGGCACTCGCTATGCCGCCTTCTACTATCCAACAAAACAGGCTGGCGGTACGGCAACAATCACGTTGAAGTAAAAAATCTTTTACACAAACTCGATAAATTGGTGTAATAGTCGGTGTAATACTTTTTGAAAAAGTTTTCAACACCGAGTATTACACCTTTATCGTTTTAGCACACTAAACATCTGTATGTCTATTCGTTTTCCTTGGTGTAATACCCTCTCAAAAAACTTTTTTTCTTGAATTTCCTGTCACACCGTCACATCGCCTGAGTATCAATCAATTATGCGTGACAGAAGCATGCTTTTCCTATCACGCTCCTATCACACATACATAGCCTTGTGACGGCAATGTGACAGGAAAGAAACCCTCCTGTCACGCATAACTTGCTGATTCACAATAAGTATGACGGCGTGACAGGAAAAACGCCAAAAAACTTTTTTTTTGTAAAGCAGCAAAGAAAAACCACATCGCTTAACCACATCTTTAATGCGTTTCTTTTTCGATGTAAGGATGCTGCAGCTCCAATCCAAGTCCAATTCACCTCCAATTCATGTCCAATCCAAATCCAATACAGAATTGGTGGTCTATAGTCTTTATAATGAAACTGCTTTTTGCGAGTGCTTTAAGAGAATCCGTTGTAAGTCCGTTACAGGTCCGTTGTAAGTCCGTTCCTGAGAATGGGAGAAAAATGGGAGTTACATAGGACTTACAAGGGATTTACATAGGTGTTGATAATGCTTTTGCCAAAGGCTCTATCTGTGCAAATAAATCCTCGATCTTAGAAACTATGCGATGCTGCTCAGCGAGAGGAGGGAGGGGGATGAGAAGTTTCGAAAGATGTTTGTCTGAAAGGTGTTTGACCGTTACAAAATGAGCATCTTTGCAAATATCTTCTAATACTTTTGGAAGATAGTAATAAAGAAATCTTTGAAGCAAGCATTTACTATTTGCTTCTATTTTGCATACTCGCTGATTTAGATATGAATCTGTAGATTTCCAATATGCAACATTGAAATTTCCATCCATACCTACAAGCATGTCACCCTTCTTGATAATATACCTATCTTCAGCATGTTCCGTTGTAAATAGATTTGTTGTTCCTGGTACAACATCACGGATTCTTATCAGAGGGGTTCCTTTTCCATTTTCATTAAACTGTTGTGAATCAAAGGGGAACCCATATAAAACACAAGCACAATCTTTCAACCTACACCACTCCCACGTCTCTGGTATCTCAAACGGTTTTTCTTCGTCTGTGATAGGAGTAGTTACGAGGTCTTTCTTTTTGAGTTTCCCATCTTTTACGAGTTGTTCTTTCTCCTTGCGTATGCGCTGAAGGAGAACAGAAGCGGGCTCGTCATTAGGGTCTTGTGGAACGAGTTTGCCTTGAATAGCCTCTTGCAGAATGCTCTTCTTCAAGGCTTCAGGCAACTTTGCATTAAGGGCATCAAGTTCTTTCTGCGCCTTGTCGTATTCCTCAACTAATGGCATCAGCTCCTCTATCTTCGCAACAATACGATACTGCTCGGAGAGAGGAGGGAGAGGGATGAGGAGTTTTTTCAAATCTGCGACATTAATTTGTTGTAAGGCAGCACCTTTTGTCAATTCTTTTATTTTTGTCTTAGTCTGTGAAGAAGACAGAACATAGTAAACAAATTTTGTAGTTTCGCGATTTGTTATTCGTATTGGAGAGATTCCTCGGGTTACATTTGCGCCCGCCAACTCAGAAGCAGCAAAACTTATCTTTCCAACAGTTCCACGAACACAGAATAGCAATTCTCCTCCTTTCAAGATGGTCCTTTGATAAGTTTCAGATATTGAGGGATCAACTCTTTTTAGCCCCTGTTTGTTGACAAATAGTTTATTCATATCAACTGGTCTTACAACAGGAACACCGTTTGGAATATCATTCATTGGCTGTACAATTCCATATCCAAGACTACAATCAGCATCAACGATTGAGAATAATCTACACCACTCCCAACTCTCCGGTATCTCAAAAGGCTTTTCCTCGTCTGTGATTTCAGGGAGAGGCTTTTCTTTCTTTATCTTTTTCTCGTTGATAAGTTTCTGTTTCTCAGCCTTAATCCTTTCAAGCAATACGCTTGCCGGCTCGTCATTAGCATCTTGCGGTACAAGTTTTCCCTGTATCGCCAGTTGAAGTATAGAGTTCTTTAAGTCTTGTCCTGTCATTAGTTCTGTTTTGGGTTTTGTTTTTTTCGATAATTCGATGAATCGAGGATTCAAGGGGGAGAAATTCGAGAGGAGAGGTTCGAGGGGAGGGGTTCGAGGTTTTGAGGGTATCTGCTACATCCGCCTTGTGCCGTCGCATTTAGGGTAGTCGGTGCATCCCCAGAAAGTCTCACCTTGATGGCTACCTTTCTTTATGGTGCGCTGTCGCATCGGGGCCCCGCATTTCGGGCAGAGGGGTGCTCCTTCAGCAGAAGCCTTATCCTTGATGCTTGCCAAGCGCTCCTGAGTCATATTCTCCGTGAAGCCGCCCTCTTCCTTGAAGTCGCCAAGCCGCTTGTTGATCTGCGCTGTGAGCAACTGCTTGACACGTTCGCAGAGCACTATTATCACGCACGCAGAGCGTATGGAGTTGTCTTTGCTGAGCAACGATGTGGCGAAGCGATAGTACTCAGCCTGCAGATACTCGCTAATCTCTGCAAGATAGTCTTGTGTAAGCGCGGGTGCAGCCTTGAACTGGTAGTTGCGTACCTCCACATACTGAGGGTCGGATGTGCGCCACATAGTAGTGTTGCGGTTCATTATCCAGTTAAGGTAGTCGCCCTCAAGTTCGCTGACGCTTGCTCGTGCAACATCCAGCAGTCGCATCTCCGTCTCATAGCTTGTCTGGTGGCGTGACGACCCCTCTGCAATATTGGCAGGCACGGTGCGGGCAGCCATCTCCATCTGGTCGCGTAATCTGCCGCAGGGATCAACCTTGTAGTCAACGAATCGTCGGCAGAAGCCTTGGGTGGCAAGCTGCAGTATATTGCCGAGTTGCCATGAGAGCAGCGTCATATAGCCATTGACGGAGTGGATGTTAATCATAGTTCTTGGGGGTTAGGGGGTGAGTTTTTTTTTTTCGATAATTCGGGAGGTCGATAATTCGGGAGGTCGATAATTCGAGGATTCGAGAGTTATAGGCGCTACCGCAGGTCCTTAATGCCAAGAATCTGCTCTATCTTGCTGAGCGTCTTATCAATCTTTGCATCGAGGGCATTACGCTTTTCGTGATACTGCTGCAAGAGCTCGTCGGGTGGAAGTACCTCTTCCTCATCCTTCGGGAACTTGCATTGGTCGAAGTTACAGTCAATATCGAGCAGTTGCTGGGCGGTGAACCTCTTTGACTTCTCGCCCTGCTCGTCGTTGATAATCTCCTTGCGGTCGTTCCACCAGTCAATGATAGGCTGACAATGCTCCACCTTCATAGGCTTCGTCTTTGAGAAATGCTTATATCCCTCTGGCATGTCAAGACGATAGAACCATGTGTCCCTTGTGCGGAAACCCTCGGCTGCACCTTCTGCTTCCTCATTATTGAAGAAAAGGATATTGGTTGCAATCGAAGTGTAAGGCGCAAAGATAGAGCCTGGCAGACGGATGACCGTGTGCAGATTAAACTTGCGAAGAAGAGCCTCTTTTAACGCAAGTTTTGCTCCGTCAGTACCGAAGAGGAAACCGTCGGGGATAATAACACCACAACGACCGCCAGCTTTCAGGCGATACATAATAAGCGCGATGAAGAGGTCTGCCGTTTCAGAAGAGCGGTATGCGCTTGGGAAATTGCTTTGTACTGATGTTCCCGTGCTGCCGCCGTAAGGAGGATTCATGCCTATGACATCCACTTTATCAGACTCTTTGAAGTCGCTCACATTAGTGCCGAGAGAGTCGCAGTTACGGATGTTAGGCGCTTCGATATCATGAAGCAAGAGGTTAGTGATGCTCAGAAGATATGGCAGAGGTTTCCATTCCTGACCTACCACGGCACGCTGGAGCAGTTCGCCATCGGCAGCCGACTTTACCTGTGTAGCCATGTGGTTAAGGGCAGATGTAAGGAATCCGCCTGTGCCCGATGTGAAGTCGCCAAAGGTTTCGCCCAACTGCGGGTTGAGCATCTTCACGATGAAGTCGGTCAAGGCGCGAGGGGTGTAGAACTCACCAGCGTTGCCAGCCGACTGAAGGTCTTTCAAAATGCCTTCGTAGATATCACCAAAGGTGTGGCGGTCGTCAGCATCATCAAACTCAATCTCGTTGACTATGTTGACAACCTGACGAAGCAATGTGCCATCCTTCATGTATTGGTTCAGGTCGGCAAATGTTTCCTGCACAATGCTCTTTGAGCGTGGGGTATCTGCCGTCACGACAATACCCTTGATTGTCTCGCCATTATATTCTGCATCTTGTCCCTTGATTACAGGAAACAAGACATTATTGATGAAGTTAAGCAGAGCGTCTCCTGTAAGGGCTTTGCCATCCTTCTCGTCGATAGCCCAGTTGCGCCAACGCAGAGGTTCGGGTATGATGCTGATATACTCCTTTCTGTCTTTATAGGCTTTGTATTCCCATGTCTCTTCCTGTGTGTCATATACCTTGAGGAAGAACATCCAAGTCATTTGCTCAATACGCTGTGCGTCACCATTGATACCGGCGTCAGAGCGCATGATATTCTGAATACGCTTGATTATGTTGTTTACTGCCATTGGTAATTATTGCTTTTTTTCGAGATTTCGATAATTCGATAATTCGATAATTCGGGATTTCGATGATTTCTATGATTCGAGGTTCTATTTACCCCGCCCTGTATATCTGTTCTTCGAGTTCCCTGATTGCCTGTTCAAATCCGGCAGGACCGCCGAAGAGTTTTATAATCTTTGTCGGTTTGCCAATCTGATTGAAAGGCGGTATCTCAAGAATGTTGGCACGCTCAAAGTCAAGAATGCCATTATCTGCATATTTGTCGAGCAGGGCTTCAAGCACCTCGCGAGCCTTGCCTTCATACTTGCCGAAGTAGTTGCGCTTCTTCACATTGTCGGCACGTTCCTTTCGGGTGAGAGGCGGTTGGTCGAAAGCCACATGGCAGATGATGTCGAAGATATCGGCATCCTTCAATGCCTCGTTCTTCTCACGAACGGCATCAATGAGTATGGCATATTCATTCAGTTCGTCGAGAATAGCCTTCTTACGGTCAGCCTCCGACCATTTCCTTATGAATGAGTCGAGATTCTCAAAGCGGCGGCGTATCTGATTGCGTGCAAAGGTCTGTACGCTCTCCGTCTTCATCGTCTTGCCATCCTCGCCAAGTACGCTGACAATCTCGCTCTCAATGCGAATGTCATGACCGTTGATGAGGTATTTCGGGCGAGGCTCAGAAACAACTGTTGGTGGATCAACAGGAGAATCGTAGGGCTTGCTTGGGTGATGCTTGCCACGAGGTGGCTCTGGGTCACCATCAAAGGCTGGGTCTTTGAACTTTGCCGTTGCATTACGGAAGTCAAGAATCTCCAGATGCCACTTGCCTTTGTCCTTGCGAAGTCGGGTGCCACGACCGATAATCTGCTTGAACTCAGTCATTGAACCGATTTCCTTGTCGATGACGATGAGTCCGCAAGTCTTGCAGTCAACACCTGTTGACAGCAGTTCGGAAGTAGTGACTATTACGGGATAAGGCTCATCTACCGAGATGAAATTATCAAGTTGTTTCTTGCCTTCCTTGTCTTCGCCAACTATGCGAGTAACATAGTATGGTGATTTACGGCATAAATCTGCATTCATATTGATAAGCAATGTGCGCATCTCGGCAGCCTCTTCAATGTCAGAGCAGAACACAATCGTCTTTGTCATGCGGCCAATGTCATGAAGCATGCAGGTGATGCGATGTGCCACAACCGTCCGACGGAGTTTTATGGCAAGGTCCCTGCCGATGTTCTGACGCTGATACAGCTTTTGTTCTATCTCTTTACCGAGCAGGTCACGTTCACCTTCCTCTGGAGTCCAGCCTTGAAGGTCAACATTGATGAAATCGGCTGTGACACGATAAGGAGCAAGAAAACCGTCATTGATGCCCTGCAAGAGAGAGTAGGTATAGACAGGCTCTCCAAAATAATCAAGATTGTTTGCACCCTCTTCTGCCTTTGGTGTGGCAGTCATACCAATCTGCGTTGCGCTATCAAAGTATTCAAGCACTTTGCGCCATGCAGAATCATCCTTTGCGCTACCTCTGTGACACTCATCGACAATAATCAGGTCAAAGAAGTTCTTTTGTACTTCAAGGAATGGGTCGGGCTTGCCTTCCTTTCCTACCAACTGATGATAAAGAGCCATGTAAACCTCGTAGGAAGAGTCAATCTTGTCAACACCCTCACCTACCGAAGTTATCTTTGTCATGAACTTCTTGAAAGGCTTAAAGTCCTGAACCATAGTCTGGTCAATCAGGATGTTGCGGTCGGCAAGATAGAGAATCTTCTTCTTTGCTCCGCTTTTGTGAAGGCGATGAATGATTTGGAAGGCTGTGAATGTCTTACCTGTACCTGTTGCCATTACTACCAAGACACGCTGCTGTCCTCTGGCAATAGCCTCTACTGTACGGTCAACGGCTATGCGCTGATAGTAGCGGGGTTCATGGCTATAAGCGTCATAATAATACGGAGTCTCGACGATATGCAACTCTTCCGGAGTGTAGTTCTTACTGTCGAGGTAACGCTTATAAAGGTTTTCCTCTGTTGGGAACTCATCTAATTTCAACTCCGTTTCCTTTCCAGTAATGAAGTCATGCTCCAGGAATGCATCACCGTTACTGGAATAGGCGAATTTCAAATCAAGAATAAGGGCATAGTCTATAGCCTGCTGCATACCACTACCGACAGCGTGCTTGTTGTCTTTGGCTTCTACAACGGCAATAGGCTTTCCGTTATGACAGAGCAGATAATCAGCTTTTTTGCCTTCTGCAACGGAATGCTGACTACCCGCAACAAGTACACGACCATCCGTAAAGTAGTATTCTTCACGCATATTTTTCATAACCTCCCATCCTTTCGCTTTCAAGGCAGGAGTAATGAACATGGTGCGGATTTCTTGTTCCTTCAGTTCCTTCTTGTTGACGTTCATCATAGATGATTATTGTTAAAGGTCAGACATTCTGTGATAATGATTTGGAATTGTTCCAAGGATTGCCATCGGGGCTGGCGCACGGTCGTAGAACCATCGAATGCAAAGGTAGTGATTTATTTCGAAATTGCCAAAAGGTTTTATGAAAATAGTTACGAACTATTCCTACAATGGTATGTTAAATGCTTTTTCGTCGAACTCACGTTAGCTTATGAAAAAGGAAAGAGAGTGACAAAACTTATGGCGCCCCATAGTTTGTCACTCTCAAAACCAAATTTTTATTTATACGAAGTATTTAGATTTTCCTTCAGTATTAATATCCAGGGTTCTGGTATGCAGTCTTTTGGTCAGCATTCATCTGAAGAGCATCTATCTGACCCTGTGGGATTGGACGGAGGTAGTAAGATTTCTTAATCTCACGAGTATGTTTCTCTACAGCAGAACCATAATCATTACCACCTATGGTATATGTGCTTGCTTTTTCTTCCCACTTCTGAGTACGAACGAGATCCCACCAACGGAGGCCCTCACCATAGAACTCGCGGAAACGCTCGTCAAGGATATAGTCGATAGTGATATCCTTAGGAGTTGCAGCCACCATCTCTGCACTATGATCCTCATATACGTCAAGATACTTAGGACCTGCCTGAATGTCTCTCTGATCCTTGTCGGCATTAGCAGCGATTCTCCACTTACCTGCACGAGCACGGATTACGTTGATAAGGTTGTAGGCAGTCATGTCGCCCTGTACTGTTGCACCTTTCACAGCAGCCTCAGCAGCGATGAAGTAGAACTCTGCAAAACGAGCAATGTTTGCAGGACGTGGGTTTGCACCATTAGGCTGTCCGAGGCCTGTACCATCGTCAGTCTCGTTGTAATAACCATTCTTCCATACGTTGAGGTATGCAATACGTGTGAGGTGGTCAGGAGTGATAATCCATGATGCAACGCCTGGCTTCTCACCAGCAGCTATACCGCTCTGATTTGCCTTGTAAACAACCTCTGGGTCATTCTCACCATAGAATGTAAGTACAACCTCACCATTCTTTACAGGCATGCCATTAGCACAAGTATAAGACGCTGTTGCATCACCTCCCTTATTCCAGTTTCCGAAGAATGTTGTAACGAAGGTAGTTTCAAAACGTGAGTCGATATTCTTATCCGTGAACATAGCAGGAACCTCACAAGGAGTTGCCATACGTGTCCAAGGACGATCATAGCTTGCAGCAGCCTCACGCTTGAGAGGGTCGGTTTGCTTGCCATCAGCTGTAACGGCACGAGCATTAGTGTAGTTCCAGCGGTTCATCCAGTGAGAGAAGTTGTCAGGAGCAGCACCACTACCGTAACCATAGCCTACACCACCATTATAGTACTCATTCTGAGCTGTGTGGTCAGCATAGAGAAGAATCTCAGAGTTACGATCATTAGGACCATAGAAAGTATCAAAGAAAGCAGGCTGAAGACCATATCCCGCAGGATTGTTGATTGCTTCTACTGCTGTGTCATAAGCCTTCTGGAAATAATCCTTAGCCTTGCTTGCATCACGTGTGCACTCTGGGTATGTTGGGATGTTGTTTGGGTTCTCAAGCCACCAAGCGTATGTGAGGTAAGCCTTAGCAAGGAACAGACGTGCTGTTGTCTTTGTTACGGTACCTGTCATACGAGACTTGTCAGGGAGAGTCTCAACAGCATAAACCAAGTCATCGAAGATTGCCTTATAAACCTCTGGTACGGTATTACGCTTACTTTCACGGTTTGGAGAATCATTGAACTTAAGTTCACCAGCACCGAGATCCAATGGTACGCCGCCGAAAGTCTGAACAAGCTCAAAGTAATCTAATGCACGGAAGAAATTGGCCTCTGCAATCAAGCTTTCATCCATACCGAGCTCCTTACCTTTCTCAATTACAACATTTGCTGTATTGATGTCGATGAAAGCGTTGTTCCAAAGAACGTCAGCACGACAATTTGAAGGTGTAAGAGGTGAAACTTCAGCCGTCATATCCATACACTTGAAGTTCTCGTCGGCAGACTGTCCGTAAGTGTATTCGTCTGTACCAGTCTCAAGAGAGTTGAAGTAGTAACCCTGTCCCCAAGTATTACGAAGGTTGGCATATAGCGCGTTGATACCCTTCTCTATGCCAGACTTTGTATTGAAATAATCTGGAGTGATGATTGCTCGTGGATGTTCATCAAGCGCATTGTCACATGATGTGAAGCCAATGCCCATCATCATTACTGCTCCAGCTAAAAATATCTTTGATTTCATATTTTTATTCTTTAATCTTTTTACTTTAATCTCTAATCTTTAATCTCTTACAACTTAGAATGTTACGTTAAGACCGAAGAGGTAGTTACGAGTTGTTGGAGTGTTTGTACCAACTACGAGAATCTTTGAGTTGTAACTTGATGAAGCCTGATTCTCATTTCCCTTAGAGTTGGTCTCTGGATCCATACCGCTCTCATTGTTGTATGGAGAGAAGAGAACGAATGGGTTAGTCACAGTAGCATAAGCACGGAGGCTTGTAAGACCAACCTTCTTCATCCACTCACCCTTGAAGTTATAGCCGAGAGTGATAGTACGGAACTTGAGATAAGAACCTGAGAAGAGTGCGAGAGAGTTGCCATACTTAGGGTTATCACCACTAAGGATACCACCAGGGAAAGGATAATCGTTAGTTGGGTTATTCTCTGTCCAATAGTTTACGTCAACATTGTTACGACGACCTGTAAGCATATTGAGGTAGCCAGATGCACCATAGAGAGTAGAGATGAGTTTACCACCATGACGGAAGCTTGCTACCATTGAGAGATCCCAGTTTTTGTAAGCAACACGAGTGTTGAAACCACCTTCCCATGAAGGGTCGAGTTCAATAATCTGGCGGTCAGAGGCATTGATTGCACGTGGATTGCCATTCTCGTCATATCCACCTTTAACCTTAATCATACCAGCGTTACCACCTGGCTCCAAAATCTTGCGAAGCTCTTCCTCGTCGGACTGCCAGATACCAATCTTCTCGTAGTCGTAGAGTACGTTGATAGGATGACCTACAAACCAACCGTTACCCTCGTCACGTGTAGAACCGTCAGCAAGCTCTGTGATTTCGTTCTTGTTAGAATAGAAGTTGAGACCTGCCTCCCAAGTCCAGTCCTTGTTCTCGATGATTATGCCGTTAAGAGAAAGCTCAAAACCTCTATTTTGAGTCTTACCTACGTTAGCCATCTGAGACTTGAGACCTGATGTGCTTGGAAGATTAAGTGACAGGAGCAAGTCGTGTGTATTCTGGATATAGTATTCAGCAGTACCAGAAAGACGACCTCCAAAGAGAGAGAAATCAACACCAACGTTGTATGTGTTAGAATACTCCCAACCGAGTTGTTCGTTCTTGGCTTCCTTGAGATAGAAACCTGTAGCATACTTTGATCCGAAGTTATAGGCTACAGGAGCAAGCAGACCGAGAGTCTTAAAAGGATCAACTGCCTGGTTAGAAGTCTCACCATAACCAGCACGGAGTTTCAAGTTGTCAACCCATGATACATTCTGCATGAAGTTTTCCTTAGCGATACTCCAGCCAAGGCTGATAGCAGGATATGTATGGCTTCTTTTTGCGGAAGCAAGTCGACTGGATTCGTCTCTACGTACAGTTACACTGAGCATATATTTATCAGCGTAGTTGTACATGATACGTCCCATGACAGAACGAAGACCTGGATCTTCATATTTCTGATCGTTTGGACCAACTGACTGAGTTGAAGCATAACCAGGGTTATACCAAAGCTGATAATCAGAGAATACATCTTGTGCGCCCAGTACGGTTTTATGTAAATATGCTTTTTCTGCAGCAAAAAGTCCTACGAAATTGATAGTGTGTTTGCCAAAAGTCCTATCGAATGTGAGAAGGTGCTCAATAGCCCAGTTCCACTTAGACTCAGTATTTGAGTTTTCACCTGGAGTTGTGGCATCTGCACTGAATACGCCTGAACCTGTGTATGTACCGTAATCGCTGTAACGGAAGTTGAGACCAAGGTTTATGCGATACTTAAGACCTTCAATCCATGGACATTTAAGCTCACCATAGAAACTGTTGTAGGTAGCCATTGTGTTGCTTTCATCTCCATAGGTATCACCAAGCGATTTATAACGGTCACCTGTTACAACCCATGTCTTATCCTGTGGCATCTGTGCAATTTCACGTGGAGAACCGTCTTCATTATATGGGCTGATAAGTGGAGAACAGCTCAACGAAGAATATAAGCCAAGATTTGAATTGCGTGAAACTGAGAAATTGGAGTTTGAACTTACACCAACCTTTACATAACGTCCAACTTCCTGATCTAAAGCACCATGCATAGCGTAACGCTTGAAATTCTGTGTTGGGATAATAGATTCATCACGGAAGTATGAAATACCTGCGTTATAGCTATTTGTTGCAGAACCGCCAGATACAGAAATATCGTGATTTGTAGTAAAGGCATTCTCATAGAGAAGATCCTGCCAATTGGTGTTTGTGCCATCTATCTCATCAAGAGAGTTCTTGTATTTTCCTGAAACCTTACGAAGCTGAGAAAGCTGATCACCATTCATCATAGGAACCTCAGCAAAGTTGGTTTTCAGACCCACGTACATGTTGTACTTAATCTGAGCATTGCTACCCTTAATACCCTTGTTTGTGGTAATCATAATGACACCGTTAGCACCACGAGAGCCGTAGATTGCTGTAGCTGAAGCATCCTTGAGGATGTCCATAGACTTGATGCTGCTTGGGTCGATATCGTTAATTGTACCAGCGAATGGAATACCGTCAAGCACAATCAAAGGATCGTTGTCTGCTGTGAGTGAACGAGTACCACGTACACGAATCTGCATTGAAGCACCTGGCTTAGAAGAAGTCTGCATCATCTGTACACCAGCTATACGTCCCTGCATTGCCTGTGTGATGTCTGCACCAGGAACTTCACGCATAATGTCACCCTTCATTGAAGCCACAGAACCAGTTACAGACTCCTTACGCTGAGTACCATAACCGATAACGACAACCTCGTTGAGGTTATGACCATCTTCCTTAAGTTTGAAATTAACGACGCTCATGCCAGTAATAGCAAGCTCCTCCGTGAGGTAGCCTACATATTTTACTTCGAGAACAGCGTCTGGATTTGATACCTTGAGAGAATAGTTACCATCGAAATCAGTAACTGTACCATTGTTCGTACCCTTCTCCATTACGGTTGCACCGATCAGTGGTCCTTGCGAATCAACTACGGTACCTCTAACAACCTTACCGGTTTTTGCAGGAGCAGTAGGCATAGAGCCAGCTGTCTCCGCTGCTACAGTTAGTGGCGTAAAGCCCATCATAACGGTGGACATGGTAACCACTAATGTCGCCTTCTTTAAGTTTAGGTTCATTTACAAAAATGTTTTTTGAGTTAAAATTAGTTTCAATAATTCCAAACGTCACACTCTTAAAGTTAGTTTTACACGCAAAAAAATCAGTTTTACACTTCCAAGTTAGTTTTTTACTTCCAAGTTAGTTTCTTTTTGTCGAGTTAGTTTTTCTTTGTCGAGTTAGTTGGAATTTTCGGCGGCAAAGGTATGGAATAATATCGACATACACCTTGTCTTTTGTTCCTTATACTTTTCTTTGTGTACCAAATTGGTAAAATTGTACGGGATAAATGTGGCTTTAAGGATATCTCCTGCCTATTTAATGCAAATTTGGTAAATTTATACGCGTTTTGTCAATTTTATGAAACAGATCTTTTATGAAGAAAATAAAACGTGGCAAAAGTATTGATTTATCCCTATAAGAAGTACAGCTATGATTCCATTATTCTTTCTTTGTAAGTTTCCTTTATCGCCTATCTATCTTCGATCTGAAGCGAAGAGAGAACGAAGGCAAAGCGAAGGTGAAACGAAGGTGGAACGAAAGAGGAACGAAGGCAAGCGAGGAGAGACAAGGAATAATACGTCGGAAAAGTCCTATTAAGAGAGAATAATTGTCGATTTTACACTATTTCGTCCTTTGCTATAAGCAACGACAGAAGATTTTCCAAAATTTATGTATCATATTCTTTGGTGTTTCTACGTTTTTTTATTATCTTTGCACTCAAATATTCAATAACCAAAGACTAAAGGGTAATATCTTTTGTAATTTGCCTTTCGAATAGTCTAACTTCTAATCTTAACAATAAATGAGACGTATATTATCAATTTTACTCTTAAACATTCTTTCAATAGGAACATTTAGCCTGTATTGTCAGGCTGAGGAAGAAAACAATGCAGATAACAACCATTGCATCTGCTACAAGGCTACAGGCGGTAAGGATGCCTGGGACAATCAGGCAAACTACACTTTGAACTCTGCTCTCGAAAAGGGTAGGGCTTACACCCTAACTCTGAAAGCCAAGGCTTCTGTGGCTTGCGATATGGCTTTCTGGCCTATTGACACAAAAAGCTCAAATAAGAATAAGTGGGGCAACTCAGACGATGTGCAGTATCTTGACAACTTTAAGATAACGACTAACTGGGTTACCTACACATGGAAATTTACGGCAGAATATCCAATTGACAGACTTGATTTCGACTT
Source organism: uncultured Prevotellaceae bacterium (assembly GCA_902779665.1). Lineage (GTDB taxonomy): Bacteria > Bacteroidota > Bacteroidia > Bacteroidales > Bacteroidaceae > Prevotella. Next base: position 25,591 of record CACZCN010000021.1, read on the forward strand.
TGGCACCTTAAATGGTTCTCTCTATATTGACGATGTTAAGCTCTCAGATGACGAGTATGGCGTGGATGTTGTGCAGAACGGTGACTTTGAGGCTGGCAATACAAATGGTTGGTCAACTGTAACAGGATATAATGGAACAACCTTCTCTCTCGTAAATTCTGATGGTAAAATAGAAGAGCCTAAGGCTCCAGAGATTCCTGACACATGGGAGTTTGCAGAGCAGGGAGATGCTAACTTCCATATCTACCTCTGCTTTGGTCAGTCAAACATGGAGGGAAATGCAGCAGTAGAGGCTATTGACAAGCAGAATGTTCCAGAGCGTTTCCAGATGTTGCCTGCCGTTGATTTCAATTCAAGCAAGAAAATGGGAGTCTGGTGCACAGCCGTTCCACCTCTCTGCCGTCCAGGTACAGGTCTTACTCCTGTTGACTACTTCGGTCGTACACTTGTGGAGAAGCTTCCAGAGAATATCAGCGTTGGTGTGATTAATGTTGCTGTAGGAGGTGCGAAGATTGAGCTCTTCATGCAGGAATATAAGGATGCGTATATCGCAAGTGAGAAGGATTGGTTCCGGGCCTATTGTGCTCAGTACGATAACGATCCTCTCGGAAGATTGATCGAGATGGGTAAGATTGCCCAGAAGAAAGGTACTATCAAGGGTATTCTCCTGCATCAGGGTGAGTCAAATAATGGTGCTTCTGACTGGTGTGACAAGGTGGCTGAGATTTACAAGCGTATCTGCTACTATCTCGGTCTTGACCCAGAACAGACTCCACTTCTCGCAGGTGAGACTCTCTACAAGGATCAGGGTGGTGCTTGTTATTGGCATAATCAGGCTGCTTTGCCTAAGCTTAAGAAAGCCGTTCCAAACTCTTACGTGATCTCAGCAAAGGATATCCCAGGAAACGGAAAGGATGCATGGCACTTCTCAGCAGAAGGCTACCGCATGTTCGGCAAGCGCTATGCAGAGCAGATGCTGAAGCTTCTTCCACAGGCTACAGGCATTGAGGAAATAGAGGCTGCAAAGGAAGGTGCAAAGAACGCTATCTATTACAACCTTCAGGGACAAAGAGTAAACAAAAATGAGTTGGAAAAAGGAAAAATCTATATTGTAAATAACAAGAAAATAATAAAGTGACCTAACCCGTCCTTCCCAAAGGGAAGGCTCCACCCTCCTCACCCCCTCCAGGGGGAGTAGATACATTTCATCGCTATGGGGGGGAAAATCGTAAAAGGCAAATTATAAAATTTATGTTTAAGAAAATATTTTCATTGGCATTACTATCTACATTACTCCCCCTTGGGGGGATGGGGGGCTTTTCCTATGCCCAAAACCCAATCGCTCAAACTTGCTTCTCCACTGACCCTGCTCCTATGGTGAGTGGAGATCGACTGTATGTATTCACTGGACATGATGAGGAGAATGCTGACTTCTTCTGGATGAATGAGTGGCGACTGTTCTCAACAGCCGATATGGTGAACTGGACTGATCACGGATGTCCTTTGAGCCAATGCGACTTCAAATGGGCTGATGACCGTTCATGGGCTCCACAATGTATTGAACGTAATGGAAAGTTCTACCTATATGTGCCTATCCACTCAAAGATCAGCGGTGGTATGGCTATCGGTGTAGGAGTTGCTGACAAGGTAGAAGGTCCTTATCACGATGCTCTCGGCAAGCCACTCTTTGAAAACGGTAAATGGGATCACATCGATCCTACCGTATGGATTGATGAGAATAATCAGGCATATATAGGATGGGGAAACCCACGTTTCTATAGTGCGAAGCTATCAGAGGACATGATTCATCTGAATTCAGAGTTGAAATGCGACTCTACTATCCAGCGATATGTTGAAGGTCCTTGGCTTCACAAGCAACGTTCTCTCTCAAAGGACGAGATTAAGAAGTTAGGTTTGACAAAGAAGGAACTTGCTGCCTCTGCTTGGGGAAAGTATTTCCTTATCTATGCTGCTGGCGGTATTCCTGAGTGCATAGCATATTCTGAGGGTCCTACGGCTCAGGGACCTTGGACTTACGTTGGTGAGGTTATGCCACAGACAAACGAAACAAATTCGTTTACAAACCATAGCGGTATCATTGAGTTCAAGGGACATAATTATTTCTTCTACCATACAGGCTGGCTTCCTAAGGGTGGAGGCTTCGCAAGAAGTGCATGTGTAGAGGAGTTTGAATGGCAGAAGGATGGTCGATTGCCTGTCATCAAACCAACACATGAAGGTCCTGCTCCTATCGGCAAGCTCAATCCGTTTGAGATTGTTCAGGGTGAGACAATGGCTTTCTCGCAGGGTATCAAGTCAGAATGGAACAAGAAGCAGAACCGCGTTTGGGCAAGTGATATACACAATGGTGACTGGATAAAGCTTCGTGAGGTGGATTTCTCAAAGACACCTTCTACCATAACCGTTACAGCAGCAAGTGCTCTTCAGGGCGGACAGATTGAGGTGCATCTTGACTCTATTCAGGGTGAGAAGATAGCAACCGTGGATATTGCACCAACCGGAGGTTGGGAGGAATGGGAGGATTTCTCTGCTCCTGTCACAAAGATACAGGGCACCCGCGATGTGTTCTTCTTGTTTAAGGGGCTCAAGGGCTGTAAACTGTTTAACTTGGATAAGTGGGTGATAAAGGAATGACCTAACCCGTCCTTCCCAAATGGGTAGTCCGATGTTGATAACATCGGAGTATGTGACAAGCTTCACCCCCTCACCCCCTCCAGGGGGAGTAGATACATTTTATCCCAATGGAGGAAAATATAAATTGTAAAATTGAAATTATATATAGTATTATGTTTAAAAGACTACTTTTATTGGCATTAGTATCTAACATCCTTCCCTTTGGGAAGACTTGTTTAGACTGTTACGCACAGGTATCTCCTGACGGTAAACTGAAAGTGACCGTAACATGTGAAGACGGTAAACCTTCATACGTTGTAAATTATAATAACACTACTTGTATCGGAAAGTCAGACCTCGGTCTGAATACGAACATAGGTGACTTCACAAAGGATCTCACCCTAAAAAGCACTTCTGAGGTGAAGTCTATTGTAGCTGACTACACCTTATATAATATAAAACGTAAAAACAACCATTACGAGGCAAATCAGCAGGTATATACCTTCGCTAACAAGGAAGGTAAGGATGTGATGAAGGTTACATTCAATGTAAGTAATAATAACATCGCTTTCCAGTATGAGCTGCTGAAATCAATGAAAGAAGCTATGTGTGTTGTTGTGAATAACGAGGCAACATCTTTCTCTATGATTGACGGTACAACAACCTTCCTATGCCCACAAATGGGTGAGATGACAGGTTTCGCACGTACAGCACCAAGCTATGAAACTCATTATGACGCTGATCAGGAGATGGGCAAGAATGGTTGGGGACTAGGTTATACCTTCCCATGTCTTTTCAAGGCTCCTGGTGCTGCGGAACAGAATATCTGGATTCTCGTTTCTGAGACAGGTTCTGCAGGTAACTATCCTGGCTGCAAACTTGAGAACAAGGGAGCAGGAAACTATCAGATTTCTTTCCCAAGCCAAAAAGAGAACAACGGATATGGCTCAACAGGTGCACAGATGGCTCTGCCAGACACAACACCTTGGCGTACTATCTCTATATCTGATAATCTTAAGGATATTGTAGAATCAACCATTACATGGGATGTGCTTGCTGCTCAAAATCCTATACAGATGGATGCTAAAACTATAGCCTCTCTCCGCGATAAGGTGAAGGATTCATACGGTCGTGGTGCATGGTCATGGATTATTGCTAACGACGAGAGCTGTAACTTCGACACACAGAAGCAGTATATAGACTTTGCCGCTGCAATGGGATGGGAGTCACTTCTCATTGATGCACAGTGGGATACACAGATTGGTCGTGATCGTATTGCAGAACTTGCAAAATATGGTAAGGAAAAGGGCGTATATCTCTATCTCTGGTACAACTCAAACGGTATCTGGAATGATGCACCTCAGACTCCACGAAACTGCATGAGCACGGCTTTCCGTCGTCAGCAGGAGATGGAATGGATGCAGAGCATAGGAATCCGCGGTATCAAGGTTGACTTCTTCGGAGGTGACAAGCAATGCACCATGGAGCTTTATCGTGATATCCTCATGGATGCTATGAAGCATAACATCCTCGTTATCTTCCACGGCTGTACACTTCCACGCGGATGGGAATATCTCTTCCCTAACTATGTGGCAAGTGAGGCTGTACGTGCTTCTGAGAATCTGCACTTTGGTCAGAACGAGTGCGACCGTGAGGCAATGGATGCTACATTCCTTCCATTCATCCGTAATGTAGTGGGTAGCATGGACTTCGGAGGCTCAACGCTCAACTGGTACTATAACCCAAAGAACTCAAACGAGATGTGGGGTGGTCATCGTGTAACTTCTGATGTATTCGCCCTAGCAACAGCAATATTGTTCCAGAGTCCTGTTCAGCATTTTGCTATGGCACCTAACAATCTCAATGATGCTCCTGCATGGGCTGTTGACTTCATGAAGAACGTGCCTACAACATGGGAGGATATCCGCTATATTGACGGTTATCCTGGCAAGTATATCGTTCTTGCTCGTAAGAGTCAGGATGGTAAGTGGTATGTAACAGCAGTAAATGGTCAGAAGCAACCATTAAAGGTAACTATCCCTATGGATATGTTCGAGGTTGGAAGCACAGTAAGTGTATATAGCGATAGTGACAAAGGCATTAAGGGTGTAACTCCTAATGGCTCTGTTAAGGAGATGAAGGTTACAAAGAAGGCTTTCTCTGCCACGATTCCTGTGAATGGTGCACTTGTAATTAAATAAAAAGACTAAGGACGAAGGTCTAAGGACATTGATCTCAACCTTAGTAAAGGTACAATTAAAATGAAGAAAAAACTATTTATCCTACTATTCTCTGGATTACTGCCTTCAGGTAAGGTGGTAATGAGCTGTTATGCTCAACAATACCCTTATCAGAATACATCACTCTCAGCTCATGAGCGTGCTGTGGATTTGTGTTCACGTCTCACACTTGAGGAGAAGGCATCTCTTATGCTTGATGACTCTCCTGCAATTCCACGTTTCGGCATTAAGCATTGGCAGTGGTGGAGCGAGGCTCTTCATGGCTATGCCAATATGGGAAATGTGACCAACTTCCCTGAGCCTATCGGTATGGCTGCTTCTTTTAATAATGATTTGGTATATAAGGTGTTCGACGCTGTCAGCACAGAGGCACGTGCAAAGTGGAATGAGTTGCAGAAGTCAGGTGATGATGTTCTGCGTTTCCACGCCCTCTCTGTCTGGACACCTAACGTAAACATATTCCGTGACCCACGTTGGGGACGCGGTCAGGAGACATACGGTGAGGATCCATACCTCAGCTCACTCATGGGTGATGCCGTTGTTCGCGGTCTTCAGGGACCTGAGAACTCTAAGTATCGTAAGCTCTGGGCTTGTGCTAAGCACTATGCCGTTCACTCAGGACCAGAGTGGAGCCGTCACACTGCAGATATCAATAACATCTCTGCCCGTGACCTTTGGGAAACCTATCTCCCTGCCTTCAAGTATCTTGTAGAGGAGTCAAAGGTTCGTGAGGTGATGTGTGCATACCAGCGCTATGACAATGAGCCTTGTTGTTCAAGCACACGTCTGCTTCAGGATATTCTCCGCAATGAGTGGGGCTTCAAGTATCTCGTGGTTAGTGACTGTGGAGCTGTTTCCGACATCCACGAGAATCATAAGGTGGCAAGCGATGCTGTTCACTCTTCTGCCCGTGCCACACTTGCAGGTACTGATGTAGAGTGTGGATTCAACTATGCCTACAAGAGTATTCCAGAGGCTGTTAAGCGTGATCTTATCAAGGAATCAGAGGTTGACAAGCACGTTATCCGTCTGCTTGAAGGACGTTTCGACCTTGGTGAAATGGATGATCCTTCACTCGTAGAGTGGAGCAAGATCCCATCTTCTGTACTTGAGAGCAAGGAGCATCTTCAGATAGCCCTTGACATCGCTCGTCAGTCTATCGTACTCCTTCAGAACAAAAACAACGTACTTCCTCTTGCTAAGAATGAGAAGGTAGCAGTCATTGGTCCTAACGCAAACGACAAGGTGATGATGTGGGGTAACTATAACGGTACTCCTACAACTACATCAACCGTTCTTGACGGCGTTCGTCTCTACAACAAGAAGGCAAAATATATGCAGGGATGCGACCTTACTGATAATAAGATTGTCACAGATGTATTCGACCAGCTTTCATTCGATGGGAAGAAGGGTTTCAAGGGTACTTTCTGGAATAATGCAAAGCGCGAGGGTGCTCCTGTCGCAACACTCTGGCACGCTTCTCCTTTCTTCAAGACAACAGCAGGTAACTATCAGTGGGCTCCAGGTGTAAACCTAACAGACTTCAGCGCTCAGTATGAGACAGTTTTCCGTCCTAAGAAGTCTGGTGAGGTGGTTATCAACGTAGAGTCTGTTTCTGACTTTGACGTTATCGTTAATGGTGAGGTTAAGCAGAAACATAACACATGGCGCGTAACTCCTACACGTACACCTATTCAGGTAGAGGCAGGCAAGGAGTATAAGATTGAGATTCACTTTGCTCACGTTCCTACATGGGGTGCAAGTATCCGTGTAAACGTAGGTACAGAGTCAATCATCAACTATGACGATATCATCAAGAAGCTCGCTGGATATGACAAGGTTGTCTTTGTAGGTGGTATTGCAGCTTCACTCGAAGGTGAGGAAATGCCTGTTACCATCGAAGGCTTCAAGGGAGGTGACCGTACAAACATCGAGCTTCCAGCCGTTCAGCGTAACTTCCTCAAAGCTCTCAAGGCAGCTGGTAAGAAGGTTATCTATGTAAACTGCTCAGGTTCAGCAATCGGTCTTCAGCCAGAGACAGAGTCATGTGACGCTATCGTACAGGCTTGGTATCCTGGCATGAAGGGCGGTGAGGCTGTAGCTGATGTGCTCTATGGCAAGGTGAACCCAAGCGGTAAGCTCCCTATCACTTTCTATAAGAACTCAGAACAACTCGGTGATTTCGAGGACTATAACATGGCAGGTCGCACATATCGTTATATGAAGAACGACAAGCCACTCTATCCTTTCGGCTATGGACTTTCATATACCGACTTCGAAATTGGCAATGCTACTCTCTCTGCTGATAAAATAACTAAGGGACAGACCGTTACAATGACTATCCCTGTTACCAATAAGGGCAAGAAGGATGGCACAGAGGTTGTTCAGGTATATGTTAAGAACCCAAGCGACCCTAATGGTCCTATAAAGCAGTTGCGTGCCTACAAGCGCGTGGATGTAAAGGCTGGTCAGACAGTCAATGCTACTATCACCCTCAACGACAAGAGTCTTGAGTGGTTTGATGAGGGCACAAACACCATACACACAAAGGAAGGCTCTTACGAGCTTGTATATGGCAACTCTTCCGATGCTACAAAGGCTATCGGAATAAAGGTAAAGTAAGTCCGTTGTGAATCCGTTGTAAGTCCGTTGTAAGTCCCATCTGACTCCAATTCAGAATAGGCGTTGGATTGGACTTACATTGGACCTGGATTGGAGCTGAATTGGACTTGCTTCTTTCTTATGACAATTTCGTTTAAAAACTACCATTAACAAAAAAGATTTACAATCATGCTTAAAACTAAAACACTATCCAAGGCAATTACAATGGCGGCTATGCTTTGCTCTACTTCAGCTTTTGCACAGCTTAACATGCCTATCATTCAGACAAAATACACAGCTGACCCTGCACCATACGTGCATGGCGATACCGTCTATCTCTTCACCACCCACGACGAGGATGGAGCTGGCGGCTTTATGATGAAAGACTGGCTTCTCTATACCTCTACTGATATGGTAAACTGGGAAGACCATGGTGCTGTGGCTTCTCTTAAGGATTTTGAGTGGTACAAGGGCAATAATGGCGCATGGGCAGAACAGGTCATTGAGCGTAATGGAAAGTGGTATATGTATTGTCCTATTCATGGTAATGGTATAGGCGTGCTCGTGGCAGACTCACCTTTCGGTCCTTACAAAGACCCACTCGGAAAGCCACTTGTTTGGCAGAAAGAGCATTGGTACGACATTGACCCAACCGTATGGATTGATGATGACGGACAGGCATATATGTACTGGGGTAATCCAAACCTCTATATGGTTAAGCTCAACGAGGATATGATTTCTTATTCTGGAGAAATTGTGGAGCATCCTAAGATCAAGGACTATCAGGAAGGTCCTTGGTTCTGGTCTCGCAAGAATGCGAAGGGCGAGAAATGCTATTATATGGCATTTGCATCAACCTGCTGTCCTGAGGGTATCGGCTATGCCATGAGCAAGAGCGCAACTGGTCCTTGGGAGTATAAGGGACATATCATGGATCATACTCCACGTACTCGTGGCAATCATCCTGGTATCATCGACTATAAGGGCAAGTCATACTGCTTTGGCTTGAACTATGACATTTTCCGTCTTGAGACAAGCCGTCATGCAGAGCAGCGTTCTGTTTCTGCTGCCGAGATGACATATAATGCTGACGGCACTATTCAGGAACTTCCATACTTCCAGGATTGCAAACTCGAACAGGTAGGCTCGTTCAATCCTTTCCGCCGTGTGGAGGCTGAGACAATGGCTTGGGGATACGGTCTGAAGACAACACGCGAGAATCCTTCCGGTCCTTGGAATCCTACACTCTTTGTTACAGATATTGATGATGGCGAGTACATCATGCTCAAGGGTGTTGACTTCGGCAAAGGTGCAAAGAAGTTCACAGCTTCTTGTTCTGCTCATCTCTATGGTGGTGAGATGGAAATCCGCATTGACGATGTTGACGGTCCTATGATTGGTAAAATCACAGTTCCTAATACAAAGTTCAAGTATCAGGAGTTTACCACAAACCTCACCAATGCAAGTGGTAAGCACGACCTCTACTTAGTGTTCAAGGGTGGAAAGATGCAGAAGCGCAATCTCTTCAACTTTGATTGGTGGGAAATGAAGTAAAAGCCCACCCAGTCCCTCCCAAAGGGAGGGTTCCTCCCCCCTTACCCCCTCAAGGGGGAGTGGTTAGTATTTCTAATCATTGGGAGGAATATTAGTATAAAACATCCTTCCCTTTGGGAAGGCTTGGTTAGGCTAATTATTTAATAACAACAATAACTCATAACCAAATGAAAACTTTTCTTTCATCAATTATTCTCATGGCTGTATGCTTGATGCCTGCAAAGGCACAGCAGCCTGGTCCTTTCGGATTTGGCGGTCAGCAGTTAAAAAACAATCGTGCAGATAGTCTTTGTAGTAAGATCTATCGTGACATCAACTATGTTGGTGATGGTGAGGAATACCACAACCTCGACATCTACATCCCAAAGAAGGAGGGTGTGGATAAGTTCCCTGTTGTGGTACACATCTACGGTAGCGCATGGTTCAGCAATAGCTCTAAGGGTATGGCTGACATCAACACTATCGGTGCTGCGCTCCTTGAGGCTGGCTATGCTTTCGTAACTCCTAACCACCGCTCAAGTATGGATGCTAAGTGGCCTGCACAGATCAACGACATCAAGGCTGTTGTGCGTTTTCTCCGTGCAAAGGCTAAGAAGTTCAAGCTCGACCCATCATTCATCGCTACTTCAGGTTTCTCATCAGGTGCTCACCTTGCTTCTGTCATGGCTACATCGAATGGTGTGAAAGTGGCAAAATGCGGTACTCAGGAATATGACATCGAGGGTAAACTCGGTATCTTTACCGACTATGAGAGTAATGTGAACGCATGCTGTGAATGGTCTGGTCCTGTTGATCTCCTCCACATGGATTGTGACGGAGTGGCAAAGGATCCTAAGAGCCCGGAGGTTGCTGTAATGGGTATGGATAAGGAAGGACATACCGACAACTACGAAATGCTTTCTGCACTCTACTATGTTGACCCACAGGATGTTCCAGTAGGAATTTTCCACGGTATCAAGGATAATGTAGTTCCTCATTGCCAAGGCTCTTTGTTCTATGACAAACTTCAGGCTAATGGCGTGAAGTCATTCCTCGTAGAGGTACCAGAAGGTGGTCACGGCTTTAACATGTACACTCCTGAAAATCTGAAGAAGATGGTGGAGTGGTTCAATTCTGCTCGTCTTGACCCTAAGTCAAGCATTCTTGAGAAGGGCGGTACAGGCGCATATCCAGCTATCATGAAGGAAGAGGCAAGTCTGAAGGCACACACTATCTTCTGCCCACAGGATTTGTCAAAGTTCAATAAGAAGAATCCTCTCCCTGTTCTCGTATGGGGTAACGGTGCTTGCAACAACTCTCCTTTCGAGCACATGAACTTCCTTAACGAGATAGCATCTCACGGCTATATGGTAATAGCAACAGGCTATTATCCAGCACCAGGTGTAAATGGCTGGAAATATGAGCGTTCAGTTTCTGAGCAGCAGCTTGAGTCAATTGACTGGATTATTGCTCAGAATAATGATAAGAATTCTCCTTACTTCGGTAAGATCAACGTGAAGAAGATTTGTGTGGCAGGTATGTCATGCGGTGGTCTTCAGACTCTCTCTAACTCTGCCGATCCACGTATCTCTCTTCTTATGATTATGAATAGCGGTCTGTTCAACAACAGTAATGCCGGTTCTGCCATTCCTGGTATGCCAATGCCATCAAAGGATAAGCTTAATGAGATCAAGGTGCCAATCATGTATGTACTTGGTGGTAAGGATGACATAGCATACGAGAACGGTATGGATGATTTCAGGAGAATCAAGCACGTTCCTGCTATTGCAGTTAACTATCCTGTTGGTCATGGCGGCACATACAGCCAGCCTTACGGTGGCGAGTTCTCTATTCCTGCTCTTGCATGGCTTAACTGGAATCTCAAGGGCGACAAGAATGCGGCTAAGATGTTCCTCGGTAATGATAACGGAATGTCACAGCGCAAGGATTGGACTATTGAGAAGAATGAACTTGTAGATCAGCCAAAGAAAAAATAATTAACCATATTACATTTTTATGAAGAAAACAATTCTTTCGCTTCTCGCAGCAGTCTCTTTGACGGCAAATGCGCAGAACCCTTACCTCCCACTCTGGGAACATCTCCCAGATGGTGAGCCACGTGTATTCGAGGATCCTGATAACCCAGGAAAACTCCGTGCCTATATCATAGGTTCACATGATACGAGCTATGACAAATACTGCGGACTTGATATCCGCATGTGGTCAGCTCCTGTTGAAGACCTCTCGCAATGGCGTGACGAGGGTCCTTTATTCTCACACTATGTTAATGGTCAGTGGGATATCATGTATGCTCCTGACCTCGTAGAGACAACAGACAAGGAAACAGGCAAGAAGACATACTGGCTATATCCTCATTCTCGCGGATGGCGCAGAACAGCTATGGTTTGTAAGGGTGACCGTCCAAACGGTCCTTTCACTCCTGTAAACCTCAATGCAGACGGTACAGCTTGTGTTGAAGGCAGTAAGATTGATTTCGACCCATCTGTATTCGTTGAGCCTGTAACGAACAAGAAGGATAAGGATTTCAAGAAGGGCTATCGTGCTTATGTATTCTACGGTTTCCAGCACTCTACTGCCTTCGAGCTTGATCCTGATAATATGTGGGCCGTTCGTCCAGGAACAGAGATTCACGACTATTTCATCCCTGCAAGCCACCGCTATGGCGAGGTTCGTGATCCGGAAGGAACACAGTATCCTTCTCTCTACAAGGGACAGAAGCCTGGCGACTTCAACTTCTTCGAGGCTTCTTCTATTCGTCAGGTAGGCAACAAGTATGTTATGGTATTCTCAGGACATAGTGGTCCTGACTACGGATTAGGTTCAAGCAACTCTACCCTCCGTTATGCTTATGGCGACTCTCCACTCGGCCCTTGGCGTTCAGGTGGTGTGCTCGTTGACTCTCGTGGTGTGGAAATCAATGCTGACGGTTCTGCACTCACCACAACAAACTCTGCACATAACACTCACGGCTCTCTTCAGCAGATCAACGGTCAGTGGTATGTGTTCTATCATCGTCCACCACGCGGTTTCGGCAATGCACGTCAGGCAATGGTAGCTCCTGTAAAGATTGAGTGGGACAAGAAGTCTGTTGCTCAGGGCGGTAAGGTTCGCATCACAGGATATGACCCATACGCACCAAACAATGAGTGGACAGCAAAGGCATCCAACGGCAATGAATATACAGGTGCAGAAGTAACAAGTGAGGGTTTCCAAATCTTCGGTCTCAACCCATACAACTACTATTCTGCAGGTATCGCTTGCTACATGAGCGACCAGAACTGGATGCAGGACAACCATGATATGTGGAAGAACGAGATGGAGCTTCAGGGCATCAAGAACGGTGGTATCATCGGCTTTAAGTACTTCGGTTTCGGAGGTCTTGCTCAGAACACTAAGGGATGCAATGCATTTGCCGGCACAAAGGCTGGCGATGGCACAACTCTCAATCTGTTCATCACCCCACGCACAGACGAGGCATTCAAGATTCATGTAATGCTCGACGGCCCTTATGCAAACTCTGCATGGAACGGCAAGGAAATTGCAGTTATCAATGTTGACGGCAAGCAGAGAAATAAGGCTCTCAAGCTCACAACAGCAGTACCAGCAGTTGAAGGCCTTCAGGGGAAGCATGCTATTTACTTCGTAGTAGAAGGTCCTGAGGTTCAGGCTCCTGCACAACGTCCTTTCCAGCGTCCGAATAACAACCGTCCTTTCGGTCTCTTCGACATGAGAGGTATGGGCTTCTCAAAGCCAGGGCTTGATTGTAATATCCCTGTAGTTCCTACTGTTGATATCTATGCTGATGGCGTTAAGCTTATTGTTCCTGAAAGCCCAATCTTCACTTCTCAGACAAACGCCTATATGGAGTGCAACCGCTATCAGGTTTATGGAAAACTGACTGATACCTCAAAGCTTGAGGTCAAGGCTTCTGATCCTTCAGTACAGGTAAAGATAGGTAAGATCAATGATGGTCGTGCCACTATCACCTGTACCTACAAAGGTGTAAATAAGATTTTCCTCATAAACTAATGTAATAATGCGTATTTTAAAGACCATTATATTATCTGTTTTTCTTGGTATTGGATTGGCAGCTTTTGCTGATCCAGTACTAAGAATAAACTTTATCACCCCATCTATTGTACGTGTTCAATGGAGTAATGACGGTTCATTACAAGAAAACAACACAGGGGCATGCGTTTATACTAACCAGAGTGTAAAAGTAGAAAAGACGGAAAATGGCGACGAAATCATTTTCCAAAGTTCAGAACTAACCATAAAATATTCAAAGACAAATAACGGAATCATTTTTGAGGATAAGGATAAAAATATAATCCTTAATCAAATACCAAATTCGCTAAAAGCAGAACCTTCTGTACAGGAGAAGATTATCTACGATGAGAAATCTGCTCATGTAGAGGAAACTGCTAACGGTAAAGTGACGGTGAAGGATATCATCCGTCGAGACACTATTGGCAGAAGCACACGCTACTATGTGTCATTCTCTTCCCAAAACGAGAAGGCTCTCTATGGTCTTGGCTCTCACATGGAGGACTATCTCAACCTTGTGGGCAAGACTCTCTATCTTACTCAGCACAACCTAAAGGCTATGCTGCCTATGCTATGCTCAACCAATGGCTATGGTCTGTTGTTCGATGCTGGCTGTGCCATGAAGTTCAAGAATGATGGTAGCATCACCACTATGCAACTTGAGGGCGCAAAGACACTCGACTATTACTTCATCAAGGGTGCTCGTCTTGATGATGTAGTGGCAGGCTATCGCTATCTCACAGGCGAAGTATCACTAATGCCTCGTTATTTATTTGGATATACTCAGTCAAAGGAGCGCTATGTCTCTTCTGACGATATTATAAACACATTGAAGGAGTACCGCCGTCGTCATGTGCCTATCGATATGATAGTACAGGACTGGAACTACTGGCCAGAGGGATGGGGTTATATGAAGATGAACCCTAAGTTCTATCCGTCACCAAAGGCTCTTGCCGACTCTGTTCACTCTCTCAATGCGAAACTCATGGTTAGCATCTGGCCTAATCCTCAGTGGTGCCCAGAGGCTGAAGACTTCAAGAAACGCGGTATGATGCTTGAGCATGACGTGTATGACGTGTTCAACCCTGAAGCCCGTAAACATTACTGGTCTTATGCAAAGAACGAGTTCTATTCTCAGGGCTTTGATGCTTGGTGGTGCGACTCAAGTGAGCCTCTTGATGGTGACTGGAACCGCATTCCTTCACATTCCCTGAAGGATGAGAGCAAGCCTTACAGTTGGGATGATCAGGAATATCGCTGGCAACTGAACAAGGACGTGCTCAGCGAGGCTCTTGGAGTAGAGCGAAGCAGTCTGTACTCTCTATATCACTCTATGGGTATCTACGAGAATCAGCGTGCAGAACCTAACAATACAAAGCGTGTGGTAAACCTCACCCGTTCTACATACGCTGGTCAGCAGAGATACGGCACGGTGGTATGGAATGGTGATACCCACGCTTCATGGAAGTCGTTCCGTCAGCAGATTCCTTCTGGTCTCAACTATATGGCAACAGGAAACCCATACTGGACTGTCGATGTCGGTTCTTTCTTCACAAGAGGCGACGGACGCAGATGGTTCTATAAGGGTGAGTTCCCTGAAGGTGTTAAGGATGAGAACTACAGGGAATACTATGTGCGTATGTTCCAATGGGGCACATTCCTTCCAATGCTCCGTAGCCACGGAAGTGATACTCCACGCGAGATATGGCGATTCGGTGAGCCTGGCACTCAGTATTATGATGCTATCCTGAAGATGATAAACCTTCGCTATGAGCATATACCTTACCTGTATAGCCTCGCAGCTATGCAGTCAAAAGGCTCTTACACTATGGCACGCCTCCTTGCCTTCGATTTCCCTGAAGACGACAATGTGCTCGACATGAAGGATGAGTATATGTTTGGCGATTTCCTCGTATGTCCTGTAACACAGCCTATCAAGGAATCTGCTACACGTAAGGTATATCTTCCAAAGGGCGCACAATGGATTGACTATTGGACTGGCAAGACGGAAGAAGGTGGTAAGTGGATTGAATGCAAGTCTGAAATCTCAACCTTGCCACTCTATGTAAAGGCTGGTTCTATCATCCCTACAACAGAGGTTGCAGAATACGCTGCTGCACAGATTGGAAAGCCTGTAACCATCAATATCTATCCGGGTGCTGATTGTGACTTTACTATCTATGAGGATGAGGGCGATAACTACAACTATGAGAAGGGTGCCTTTGCGTCTATTCCTTTGAGCTGGAATGATAAGAAGAACACTCTTACCATTGGTCAGCGTCAAGGTTCATTCGATGGAATGCTCAACACTCGTACATTCATCGTTAAAACCCCTAAAGGTGAAAAGAAAATAACCTATAAGGGACAAAAAACTACCATAAAATTTTAACTAATTAATTATTAAAATTATGAAAAGATGCCTATTAACGACAACCGTACTCTTTGCGCTGCCTTTGTCAGCGCTTATGTCGGCACAGACCATTGAGTTCTTCACTCCGCAGACCGTGCGAGTGCTCAGAGACAATGGAAAGACTTCCGACCAGAAATCTCTTGTCGTCATCTCTACGCCAGAAAAGGTAAAGGTGACGAAAAAAAAAGTCGGCAATGCCACTATCTACAAGTCGTCTGCCCTTACCGTCACGGTAAAGGATGGCAAGGTATCCTTTGCCGATGCCAAGGGCAAAACGCTCATGACTGAGGGCGAATCAAAGTTTACGCCTATCGCTTCCGGACCTAATGCTGATGCCTTCAAGGTTAAGCAGACTTTCTCGCTCGACAAGGATGAGGAGATCTATGGTGTTGGTCTTCTCCAGAACGGCAAGATGAGTCAGCGTGACGAGAACCGCCGTATGGAGCAGAGCAATCTTGAGGACTTTGCTCATTTCTACCAAAGCATCAAGGGCTACGGAATCTACTGGGATAACTACTCTCCTACCCACCTCGCTACTCCAAAGCAGGGCGAGGCAGGAGAGGTTGTTCTTGAAAGTGAGGTAGGAAAGAAATCCGACTATTACTTCATGTATGGCAAGGATGCAGATGGCGTTATCAAGGAGATGCGCCACCTCACAGGCAAGGCTCCTATGCTTCCTCTCTGGACATACGGTTTCCACCAGAGCCGTGAGCGTTACAAGACTCAGGACGAGACCATAGGAGTGGTGCGCAAGTATCGCGAACTTGGTATTCCGTTCGATGGTATCATTCAGGATTGGCAGTATTGGGGCAGTAACTATACATGGAACGCTATGGAATTCCTCAACGAGGACTTCGGACGCGCTCAGGACCTTATCAACGAGGTTCACGAAAAGAATGCCCACATGAGCATCTCTATCTGGTCAAGTTTCGGTCCTGAGACAAAGGCTTTCAAGGAACTGAAATCTAAGAATCTGCTCTTCGACTTCGAGACATGGCCTCAGAGCGGACTCAGTTTCTGGCCTCCTCGCAAGGACTACCCATCAGGAGTTCGAGTTTATGACTGCTATTCTTCAGAGGCTCGCGACATCTACTGGAAATACCTCAGCAACCTGCATAAGATGGGTATCGACGCATGGTGGATGGATTCTACCGACCCTGACCAGATGGATTTCAAGGATTCTCAGCTCGACCAGAAATGCTCTATGGGCACTTACCGCTCTGTACGCAATATCTTCCCATTCATGTGCGTGAATGGAGTATATGACCATCAGCGTGAGGCTGAGAAGAACATGGATCCTTCAAAGAAGAAGCGCCCGTTCATTCTCACACGCTCTTACTTCGCAGGTCAGCAGCGTACTGGTGCGAATACATGGACCGGTGATATCGGCTCTTCATGGGACAGTTTCCGCAAGCAGATTCCTATCTGTCTCAACTATACCCTCACAGCCAATCCACAGGTTAATACCGATATTGGCGGTTTCTTCGCTGGTAGCTATAACACCCAAGGCAGAAACAGCGGTGTTCGCAATCCTCAGTATCAGGAGCTCTACGTGCGCTGGATGCAGTTCGGTGCATTCTGTCCTATGATGCGCAGCCACGGAACAGAGGTGTATCGTGAGCTCTATTACTTCGGCAAGCAGGGCGAACCTGTATATGATGCCCTTGTTGATGCCGTTAAGCTCCGTTACAAGTTCCTTCCTTACATCTACAGCCAGTCATGGCAGGTGTCAAAGAACGACGATTCATTCATGCGTGCCCTCTTCATGGATTTCAAGGCCGACAAGAAAACATGGAACAACAACCGCGAGTATATGTTCGGCAGAAACATCCTTGTTTGTCCTGTCATCGATCCTCTATACACTCCTGAAAAGAAGGTTGAGACAGATGCCATGACAGGTTGGGATAATAACGTGCAGCTTGAGAAGAAGAACGGCTATCTCGTTCCTGACTGGAAGGCTGAGCGTCAGTTTGAGGTTTATCTGCCAGCAGGTGCTAAGTGGTACGACTACTGGACCAACACCCTTCTCGATGGCGGACAGAGCATCAAGGCTTCTGCTCCTCTTGCTCATTCTCCTCTCTATATCAAGGCTGGCACAATCCTTCCACAAGGTCCTGATGTGCAATACACTTCCGAGAAGAAATGGGATAATCTTGAGCTTCTCATCTACCCTGGAGCTAATGGCGAGTTCACTCTCTACGAAGACGAGGGCGATAACCTCAACTACGAGAACGGTGCCTACTCTACCATCAAGATGACATGGAACGATAAATCCAAGACTCTCACTATCGGTCCTCGCCAAGGTTCTTTCGATGGTATGCTCACCACCCGTACTTTCATCGTAAAGACTCCAGGAGGAGAGAAGAAGGTGGTATATGATGGGAAGAAGAAGACCGTAACCATCTAGCGGCCTCTCCCCCCGCTTTGCACATACTCGAAGATACTCAATCTTCGACTTCCCGCCGTAGGGAGGGAAGTTCGATGTTGATAACATCGGAGTATGTGTCAGCTGCCCCCCCTCACCCCCTCCAGGGGGAGTAGTTACCTTTTATCATTATGGGGGAAAATTTAAATATAAAAATAAGAAACTAAAACACCTAATTATGAATACAATATCTCGTAAAATAGCGAATTTCTTTAGCAAGAAATACTATCCAAAAAGCTCCCCCTCGGGGGGCTGGGGGGTCGTTCTTTTGTTCTGGGGCTGCTCTGCTTTCTCCTCCTCCTACGCCCAGACCGCCCTCTACCCTGACGCCTTCCCTCTTGGCGACGTCACCCTTCTCGACGGTCCTCTGAAGCATGCTCGCGACCTTAACGTCAACGTGCTCCTTCAGTATGATGTTGACCGTATCCTGGCTCCTTACCGCAAGGAGGCTGGTCTTCCTGAAAAGGCAAAGGGATTCCCTAACTGGGACGGTCTTGACGGCCACATAGGCGGTCACTATCTCACAGCCCTTGCCTTCAATGCCGCTACAGGTGACAAGAAGTGCGAAGAGCGTATGCTGTATATAATCAAGGAGCTGAAGGAATGCGCTGCTGCCTGTGCCCAGAACCACCCAGCATGGGGCAAGGGATATGTTGGCGGTGTGCCTAACAGCGATAAGATATGGTCAACATTCAAGGAAGGTGATTTCCGTACTTTCAACGCCACATGGGTTCCTCTCTACAATATCCATAAGATGTATGCCGGTTTGCGCGACGCATGGCTCTACTGCGGCAACGAAGATGCAAAACAACTCTTCCTCGGCTTCTGCGACTGGGCTATCGACATCACATCCAAGCTCTCCGACCAGCAGATGGAGAATATGCTCGGTATGGAGCATGGCGGTATCAACGAGGTCATTGCCGATGCTTACGCCATTACTGGTGATAAGAAGTACCTTGACTGCGCACGTCGTTTCTCTCATAAGTGGATTCTCACCCCAATGAAGGACCACAACGCCTTCTTCCTCGACAATAAGCACGCCAATACTCAGGTGCCTAAGATTGTAGGCTTCGCACGTATAGCTGAGCTTTCTGGCGACAAGACTTACCTTGAGGCAAGCCGTTTCTTCTGGGAAGAGGTAACCCATAACCGCAGCCTCTCTGTAGGCGGAAACAGCCGTCGTGAGCACTTCCCAAGCAAGGAGGCATGTATTGACTTCACACAGGATATCGACGGACTTGAGTCTTGTAACACAAACAACATGCTCAAGCTCACCGAAGATCTCCACCGCATGGACCCTGAAAATGCAGAATATGCCGATTTCATCGAGCGTGCCACCTTCAACCATATCCTCTCTACCCAGCATCCTGAGCATGGCGGATATGTATATTTCACCTCCGCACGCCCACGCCACTACCGCAACTACTCCGTGCCTAACGAGGCTATGTGGTGCTGCGTAGGTACTGGTATGGAGAACCACGGCAAGTACGGCGAGTTCATCTACACCCACTCTGACCCGAAGGTTTCAACCCCTACTACCCTCTTTGTAAACCTCTATGCTGCTTCCGAGCTTAACTGGAAGGCACAGAACATAGAACTTCGTCAGGAGACCGCTTTCCCTTATGGCGAGACAAGTAAGATTACCGTCAATAAGGGAGCTGGCGAGTTTGTTATGAAGCTCCGTAAGCCAGCATGGTGTAACGATTTCTCAGTAAAGGTCAATGGTAAGGTTGTAGCAACCGACAAGTCCTCTGTTGCCAAGTACGTAGCTCTCGACCGCAAGTGGAAGAAAGGTGATGTTGTTGAAATCTCATTCCCTATGCACAACAGCGTGGAATATATGCCTAACGTACCACAGTATGTTGCCATTCTCCACGGTCCTATCACCCTCGGCATGAAGACAGGCACAGAGGACCTTGCCCATCTCAAGGCTGATGACAGCCGTTTCGGTCAGATGGCATCTGGCAAGAAACTCCCTATCGACAAGGCTCCTTATCTCATAGCAAAGGAGGTTGACGACATCGCCAAGAACCTCACACCTGTTGAGGGCAAGCCTCTCCACTTCAAGCTCAACTGCCGTATGGAGAACAAGATTGAGGGTGAGCTTCAGCCATTCTTCGAGATTCACGACTCACGCTATATGCTCTACTGGCTCGCACTCAGCGAGAACGACTATAAGGACTATATGGACCGTCTTGCCAAGGAAGAGGCAGAGCGTCAGGCTCTCGATGCACGTACCATAGATAAGGTACAGCCAGGAGAGCAGCAGCCTGAAAGCGACCACTTCATGGAGACCGACGAGTCAAACAAGGGCGTTACCAACGATGTTCCTTTCCGCGATGCCCGCAACGGCCATTATTTCTCTTACCTCATGCAGACAAAGGGTGAGAAAGACCTCAGCCTTCGCATACGCTATTGGGGACAGGATGAATGGCGCACCTGCGAGTACGACCTCTATGTAGATGACGTCCTCGTTCAGAGCATCAACAACTCAAAGAAATGGCGCTCTTCACAATGGAAGTACGAGACCTACAAGATTCCTGCATCAGCCCTTGAAGGCAAGAAGCAGATACGAGTAAAATTCGTTGCCAAGCCACATCGTCAGGTAGGCGAACTCTACGAAGTACGACTTGTGAAGTAAATTATAGAACCCACCTTTATATTGGTGTCTGTTAAACTTATTTTTCAGAAAACAAGTTTAGCGGACACCAATACTTTTTTAACGTGAGTTCGACGAATTCCTATATGGCAAACAGCAAGCTGTTTTTAACTGACAATAATTACCAATCTTACCAATCTTCTACCATAAAGAAAGGCTCGCTGACGCGAATTAAGGAAAGCAAATGGGCAATAAATTTTATCA
>CACZCN010000022.1:0-56596 GCA_902779665.1 uncultured Prevotellaceae bacterium
AACGACATTTATTTTCTTTTCCAACTCTAATTTTCTCCCAACCATAGGAACGGACCTACAACGGACTTACAACGGATTTGTAGCGGACTTACAGCTAACTTGCATTTTTATACTAGAATGACTATTATGATAAATAAAGTATTTTGCAAGGCCTATTCTACTTTATGCGTTTTTCAATATATTTTTTAACGAACTTAGAATTTCAAAGATAAACTAAAGAACTTTACTCTATCTCTTATGCCCAAGGAAAGAAATTTAAAACGTGAATTCGACGACAAACTTTAGCTTGTCGAACCAAAGTGAACAAATAATTCTGCTTATGAAGCTTAGCGAAAATATAAAAAAAATGACGCCCTCGAGTGCTGAATTCTTGTGTTTTGCCTTGAAAAACATTAATTTTTCGTGAATTTAACAGTAAATTTGGCCAATAATTTATGCCATAATAACCTCAAAAATACCATAATTTTACTTGATTTTTGTCTAAATTAATGCTATTTGGCAGCAAAAACCAACCCTGCAAACTTATCGTTCACCGATTTTGAAGTCTCCAACAAACATCACAATACGCTAAATATCAAACATATACGAATATTCAGGATGTATATTGTGTTGCAGTGTTGCAGTGTTGCAGTTCAAAAAATGGTTGTATGAAAGTATGAAATGAACTCTATATCTATATATATAGATATAGAACTATTTTTTGCGTATGGGAAAGGCTTCTTGAGAACTGCAACACTGCAACACTGCAACACAATGTTGTCGTTTAACAGATTTCGGTGGAAAGTTTTTACTCCCTTTTCCTTCAGTGGTGAAAAAAAATCAAAAAAAGTTGACAAAAAATTCGTGAACCGCAATGACAATGTTGTACCTTTGCACTCGAAAGATTGAACACGCACCGGCTTGCAACCGACGTTCGACATCTTTCGAGTCTGAGATGCTGTGCACGTTATTACTCGGGAAATGAGAAAGAAGCGACCTCTCCCGCAAATTCCCTTCAAAGTCCCAATCCGGATGAGACTCTTGAAGAAGAAAACAGAGGTAGAATGAAACGGCAAAAGACTCACATTCGTTCTTTGACAGACTTACATACCCCAAATAGCAGCCCTATTTATTAGTAACACAATTCGTCGAATTCACGTTAATCCATGATAATTCTGGAATGAAATTGTCCACTGCCCTAAGATATACTCAGAACAGTGGACAAAAAAAATTGATTGTCTCACGACAACCAATCTTTATTAACCTTAATAATCTAATACCATGAAAAACACGATGCAAAGATACGATTTCTTTTTCGTACTTGCAAGAGTTTTATATATTTTTTATCTGAAATTTCACATTAATTAAACGTTTTGCCGTCCCATTTAAGGTTCGTTTTCAAAACCAAGGGTAAAAAAGCCTTTTTTTCGTCAGAACTCATCAATGGCATTGAATACTCAACATTCAGTTGTTTTGTGTTTTTCTTGTCAATGCTTGCCAATACCATCTTGATTTCCTGAGTTTGGCAGATTTCCTCAAAACGAGCCTCGGAGATGCTGTCAGGTCGTGCAAGCTTCGCCTTGTCTGTGAGGTTAAGTGTGGAGAGCAAAGACCAGTTCCTATCGTAGATCTTCACGTTACTCTCCCCTTCTGGAGCCTTGTATGTGGAAACAACGCAGAAAACAGAATCGTTATCAGCAGGAAGAATGGCATATTCCTGAGTAAGGGTATTTGACGGATGAAATACAATAAGCTCAGGACTGAGATGCGTAATACTTACATTTCCGCCATATAAGATGCTCATATAGCTACAAGTGTCCTTTGACGGATCAGCACTCAAAATCATAGCCTCTCTATCAAGTTTCTTCATATAAGGCATAATACTGTCTGGTGTATCAACGAAAAAGCGCTGAAGCCCCTGCCCTTGTGAACTAATTGCGAATGCCGCAAGAACTATTATAGAAAAAAATTTTTTCATTCTCATATAATATTTTTCTGTTTTTTATGTCATTTTTATGAGGAACAACTACCTTATGCATACGAAATCAACTATTAGGTAATGAAAAAAGTAGCATTATTCATATTCCTTGCTCTTTCTACCCTATCATCTGTAAATGCGCAGGTAAGAGAGTCGGAGAAACTTGGGAAGGCGATAGAATACTTTGGCGGACAGAAGTACCACGAGGCCCTTATTCTCTTTGAGGGCTTAGCAAAGAAGTATCGTCTCAATCCTCGTTTCTATGCCTATATGGGCGTATGCTATTTCAAGGAACAGGACTATCGTCATGCTGCAGAGATGCTTGACAGTATAATTCCTCATTTAGAGCCGTTTCCTCCACATGAGAGAGGAGTTTGCTACTATTCCTGTGCAGAGAGTCATTTCCTATTAGGCGACTACCCCACTGCCCTATCCTATTACGAGATGTCTATTCCCGTTGCCAACGAATGCGAGAAAGGCGATATCTATTACCGCATGGGATGCTGCGGAATGATGATGCAGTCTGATTCTATCCAAATTGAGAATTTCCGGCAAGCAAAGACATGGTTTGAGAAAGCTGACATGAGCATTCCGGAAACACGAGCACGCAGGAAACAGACTGAGGTCATGCTGCGAGCATTACTCGTAACGCATGGATTGAGCGGGACGGATATGACTGGCAAGGAAACTCGGGATGATCAATACCAGCACACTGACAAGCAGAGTGGCGATATTGACAAGAAGGAATAGCGGAATATTTATTTCCACAGGAGCCTCTGCAACATAGTAGATAGCAGGATCAAGTTTCACAATACCAGTATAATGCTGTATGAGGCATATTCCTATTCCGAGAATATTTCCGATAATCATACCCTTACCGATGATGAATATAGCAAACCACAGGAATGTATGTCGTACCATACCATTCCTTGCTCCTAATGCTTTCAGGACACCTATCATCTGCACACGCTCAAGTATGATAATGAGGAGTCCGCTTATCATCGTAAATCCAGTTACGCATACCATCAAAGCAAGGATAATCCATACATTAAGGTCAAGAAGCTCAAGCCATGAGAATATCTGCGGATTCAATTCCTCTACAGTAGCAGAACAATAGGTCTCACCATAGGCATCCAAATGCTTGTTTACTTTCTTAGTGACAGAATGGAGTACCTGATTAAGCTGGTCATACTGCTTAATCGACAACTCTGCACCTGTAGTCTGATCTGTCTCCCAGCCATTGAGTTTTACTACGCTGTAAAGATCGGCAAAGCACATTGTCTCATCGTACTTGGAAAGATTTGTCTGATAAACGCCACTCACCGTGTATTTCCTCATGCGGACATCCCCTCCAGTCATGAAATATCCATAAACCTTTGAACCTGCATGGAGATTCAGCTTATCAGACATTATTTTTGAAACGAGTATCTTATTCCCGCTCTTTTCACTAGAGAATTTAGGGATGCTGCCCTCCACCATATTGCGTGACAGGAATGCAGTATCAAACTCTTCCCCTACCCCTTTAAATGCAACACCGAGGAAATCAGAGTCTGTTTTCAGGATGCCTTGCGTCATTGCATATCTCTGTACATGCTTCACACCGTCTATACGCTTCAGAACGGTCATCATAGAGTCGTTCAACTGTATAGGCTTCGTATCAGCCGTCTGCAAAGTAAAGAAATTGGCAACAGTTATATCACTGCCGAATCCTACGACCTTGTCACGAATAGTGTGCTTGAAGCCAAGTACAACAGCAACAGAGACAAGCATCACAGCAAGACCGAGAGCCACACCTACTGTGGCAATACGAATAGCAGGGCGACTGACTTTCTGTCCGTCGCCCTCACCATTGTATATCTTCTTCGCTATGAATAAAGGGAAGTTCATAATATATTAATCCCTACTCTTTACACTTATCTACTTTCTTACTTTACGCTTCTTCATCCACTCTTCCAGGATATGCCTCAAGAGCCTTACGGAGTACTACAAGGGCACGCTCAAGGTCTTCCTTCTTAAGCACGTATGCAATACGAACCTGATTGATGCCTGCACCCGGTGTAGTGTAGAAGCCAGCAGCTGGAGCCATCATAACCGTCTCGCCTTCATACTCAAATTTCTCAAGACACCAACGGCAGAATTTCTCCGAGTCATCAACAGGCAGCTTAGCCACAGTATAGAATGCACCCATAGGTATAGGTGAATATACACCAGGAATACGGTTTAGTCCGTCAATAAGAACCTTACGACGCTCCACGTATTCATCATATACATCACGGTAGTATTCCTCAGGAGCATCGAGTGATGCCTCTGCCACAATCTGTCCGATAAGAGGCGGTGAAAGACGAGCCTGACAGAACTTCATCACAGCTGCACGCACGTCCTTATTCTTTGTGATAAGGGCACCTACACGGATTCCGCACTCAGAGTATCTCTTTGAAACAGAGTCGATAAGGATAACGTTCTGCTCTATTCCCTCAAGATGACACGCAGAGATATAAGGAGAACCTGTATAGATATACTCACGATAAACCTCGTCAGAGAAGAGATAAAGGTCGTATTTCTTCACGAGGTCACGAATCTGGTTCATCTCGCGGCGTGTATAGAGATAACCCGTCGGATTGTTCGGGTTACAGATCATGATAGCACGTGTACGGGAATTGATAAGTTCCTCAAATTTCTCTACCTTTGGAAGCGAGAAACCCTCATCTATAGTTGTAGCAATAGTACGTATCTTTGCACCTGCAGAAATTGCAAATGCCATGTAGTTTGCGTATGCAGGCTCCGGAACGATGATCTCGTCACCCGGGTTGAGACAAGCCATGAAAGAGAACAACACAGCCTCAGAACCTCCACTTGTGATGATAATATCATCAGCAGAGACCTTGATGTTGTATTTCTCGTAATAGCCTACAAGTTTTTCGCGATATGACTGGTAACCCTGTGAAGGGGAATATTCAAGAATAGTGCGGTCGATATTCTTCAAAGCATCAAGTCCCACCTTTGGAGTAGGCAGGTCAGGCTGTCCGATATTCAGATGGTAAACTTTTGTACCGCGTTTCTTTGCTGCGACAGCAAGAGGTGCAAGTTTCCTGATTGGAGACTCTGGCATCTCATGTCCGCGAACCGATATTTTTGGCATTTTTTAATTAATTATTATAAATTTATGTGCAAAGGTACAGAAATCCCCCCGTTTATCAAAATAATCTTTGCTAAAAATCATCATAAAATATAATATAATGTAAAATTCTTCGGAATTACGGGAAAATTTCGTAATTTTGCATTCACAAGTTTATAAAAAAATAAAAGTAAAAAATGAAATCAATAACATCACAATGGTACGAGGTAAAGGTGCGTTACGACAAGATGACTGATGACGGCACCCCAAAGCCAATAACAGAACAGTATGTAGTCGATGCCCTTACTTTCACAGAGGCAGAAAGTATTATAACCGAAGAGATGTCGGTCTATATCTCTGGCGAATTCAACATTAACGGCATTAAGCCCGCACCATACAAGGAGATATTTTTCTCTGAACTTAACAGCGACGATCGTTGGTTCAAGGCAAAGCTCCAGTTTATCACTTTCGATGAAAAGACACAGAAGGAAAAGCGTTCTGCAGTAAACTATCTCGTTCAGGCTCATACCTTGCCACAGGCAGTAAAATATATCGGCGATGTAATGGGACAGACAATGATTGATTACGTAATCTCAAACATTGCCGAGACAAATATCCTCGATGTTTTCCAGCATAACGACCAGAAAGCAAGCAAAGAGCCAGACGCTAAGCCGGAGTACGAAGAAAATACTAATGTATAATTAACGTGAATCCAATAATTTTACGTTAAGAAAAAGCAACTACAATTCAAGTCCGTTTCAGGTCCGTTTCAAATCCGTTCCAGGTCCGATTCTGTTCCAATCGAGAATTGAAAATATATTGTATCTGAAAACCAGACAAGTTGGGTATATCGGAACTAGAACTAAAAAGTATTTGGAAATTCGTAATTTGTAATTACACAAAAGAATGTATCCAGTAAAAGAAAACCTCCTGAAGGTGAAGCAAAGCCTGCACGAAGGCATCGAACTCGTAGCAGTCAGTAAGTTTCATCCGAAGGAATACATAGAAGAGGCATACGCAGCCGGTCAGCGTATCTTCGGAGAAAGCCGTGAACAGGAGCTCAAGCAGAAGCATCAAGAGCTACCGCAGGACATAAAGTGGCATTTCATCGGTCATTTACAGACCAACAAGGTGAAATACATCGTTCCTTACGTCTCAATGATCGAAGCTGTTGATTCCATTCGTCTTCTGCGCGAAATAGAGAAACAGGCTGCAAAGGTTGAGCGCGTGATCGATGTTCTTCTCGAACTCCATATCGCTGACGAGGAGACAAAGAGCGGCATGGAACTTGAAGAATGCCGTGAATTGCTTGCCGAAGGTGAATGGAAGACAATGCCACACATCCGCATACGTGGTATAATGATGATGGCAAGTAATGTGGACGATGAAAACCAGATACGTCAGGAATTCATCACCGCTGCTGATTTCTTCGATGAAGTAAAGGCAAAATACTTTGCCGACAATGACGAATTCTCTGTGCGTTCCTACGGTATGAGCGGCGACTATATGATAGCACAGGAATGTCGTAGTACAATGGTGAGAATAGGTACAACAATCTTTGGTCCGAGAGTCTATTGAGAAGACGTTGAATAAAACCCTACTCCACATATTATCAAGAACCATATGGACCATTGTTGTTCTATATGCTGTACTGATGGCAGTAATACATCTGCCATCAGTACAAGCATTTATTGCGAGTGGGTTAAAGGAAAAGATTGAAGAGAGAATAGGAACCCGTGTAGAGATAGAGAAAGTAAATTTAGGTTTTCTGAATCGTATCATAGTCGATGGATTTGAGGTCTATGACCAGAACAAGGAGCGTTTTCTGAAGTCTTCCCGTGTTTCTGTAAAAATAGACCTCATCGACCTTATGAGCGGTAAGATAAACCTTACCTCTGCTCAGCTTTTCGGTCTTGATGCCAACATCTACAAGAACACCCCAAACGATAAACTGAACTTCCAATTCATCGTTGATTCCCTTGCTTCCAAGGACACAACTTCAAATACTCCATTGAATCTCCAGATTTCATCACTCGTTATCCGTAACGGCGCGGTGAAATATAATCTGAGATATCTCCCACAGAAAAACGAGAAGTTAGACATCAATCATCTGTCAATAAGCAAGTTGTCAACTCATATCATGCTTTACGAACTTACCGACGAAGCTATTGATATTAACGTAAAGCACCTCTCTTTTTTTGAAAAGTCAGGACTGGAGGTAAAGGATATACAGTTCCATGCTAAGGCTGATGCTCATAAGGCTGGCATTACAAATCTGAAGATTGCCCTACCCCATTCAGAAATCAATATTCCAAAACTGAGAGCAGATTACAGATTCAATAACGGCAAAATAGTTGAAGAAGCCCTGAAGTTCGATACCGATATTGAAATACCGCGATTCCGTTTCAGCGACATCGCTTCACTATTGCCATTTGAGACAAAGAAACTCCCGGAACTATCAGCAAATGTCTCATTGAACGGTGAAAAGGGTAATGCAAATTTCAAGACTTCGGTAAAAGCTACCGACAACTCCATAGAATTTGATGCAGAAGGAAAGGCAGAGTCATTCCTTACCGACCTGAAATGGCGCATAGAACCATTATCCCTCTACGTGTCATCAGCTTTATTCGAGACTCTGAACAAAATTACTCCTATGCCTTCACAGGTAATGGGACTTGGTGATATTGCCCTCAACGGAACAGCATATGGTACAAAGTCTTTGATAGCCTTCAACCAGGACATAACGACTGACAAATGCGGAGCTATTACCGTTACAGGTGAATTTGACGGTAAGGAATTAGATACCCACATCAAGACCAACGACCTTGTACTCGGACAGATTCTAGGAAATCCGGAAATAGGAATCATTGCCGCTGATGCCTCCGCCGACGTAATACTGAAGGAAGGCAGGATTTCTTCTTTCAAACTTGACGGACTTATCCCTCAATTCCAGTATAAGAACTATACATACCAGAATATGGAAGTGTCTGGTGAGTATAGCAACGGCAATGTGAATGGCAAATTCTCCATTGACGATCCCAACGTGCTGATGACCGCCAATGCCAAAGTAAAACTTAGCGGTAAGGTTAAGGACATAGATGCAGATATAGAACTTGAGCACTTTTGTCCCAAGCAGTTAGGACTTACAGACAAATGGAACGATGGCGTGTTCTCCCTGCATTGTAATACCAATCTTCATGGCAGCAGCATCGATGATATTGTCGGTTATGTCGATTTGTCCAACCTAAGTATGATTGGCGGTAATGTGAAAGAGGGGGCTATGCCTGAGAATCTATATGTTCAGAATATACACATCAGTTCTACACTCAACAATAATTCCGAAAGACAGATAACACTTGAAGGTGATGATGCAAAGCTTCTCGTTAAAGGAGATTTCACACCTTCACAGTTACAGAACACCATAATCGGACTTGTACATGCACAGTTGCCTTCTCTCTCTGTCAATACAGCCAACCAGTCTTATGCCGGTAATGTGATAATCGACGGACAGATGCTTTCTACTGAATGGCTGCGCAAGCTCGTAGGAGTGGATATCGACCTACACCGACCTGCAACCTTCCAAGGCTATATCAACGGCTATACGAAACAGGCAAACCTCTTCCTCGATATTCCTTCAATAAACGCCTTCGAGCATGAACTGGAGAATGTGCAGTTGCTTCTCTGGACACCGGAGGAAGGTCTTTGCGGCAGTATTTCCATGCAGATGCCCGACAAAGACACAGACAAGGAGCCTTTCAGCGTTGCACTCGAGGCAAAGGCCTACAACGACATCGTGAATGCAACCATAGCATGGAACAATAACAGGGATAACATATTCCGTGGAAGGCTGAACCTGAAGTCTAATTTCACTCCTTCTCCACTCGGTGCAACCAATGCCCATATCAGTATCGACAGATCCGACATCCAGGTTGGCGACAGTATTTGGCGTATGCATTCACGTGATATCGTCTATACGGACAATCGTCTGAGCATCGACCATTTCGCCTTTGAGAATGACTTCCAGCATATATATGTCAATGGCGTTGCATCCAAGTCTTCAAGCGACTATCTAATGGCTGACCTCAAGAACGTCAATGTCAGCTATATCCTCAACCTTGTCAATTTCCACTCCGTTGAATTTGGCGGTTTCGCAAGCGGACATATTGCAGGTCATAGCATTCTCGAAGCTCCAGAGGCATCTGGACATATTGACGTTGCGGGCTTTACGTTCCAGGAAGGCAGAATGGGTAATCTGCATATTGATGCCCAACTAAACAACTCAAAGAAACAAATTGACATAGATGCTTATGCCGAGGATGATGACCGTACGCTTCTCAATATAGGCGGTTTCGTGTCTCCACATCGTGAGGAGATTGACCTTGACATTCAGGCAAACAACGAGCATCTTGACTTCATGCACTATTTCTGCCATTCATTCATGGATGAAGTTAACGGCACATGCACAGGTCGTCTGCATCTTTTGGGTCCTTTCTCTGGTGTCAACCTCGAAGGAGATATGCTTATCAATGGTGCCGTGAACATAACGTCACTCAACTGCCGCTATGCTTTCCACGATGCGACCGTACATTTTATTCCTAACGAGATCTACATTGAGAAACAGCCTATATATGACAAATACGGCAATATAGCTTATTTCTCAGGCGGCTTGCATCATAAATGCCTTAGTCGCATGACCTATGATTTCGTCATAGATGCGGAGAAACTGCTATGCTATGATTTCCACGACTTTGGCGAGATGAACTTCTATGGCACAGCCTTTATGACCGGAAAATGTAAGATTACAGGCCGTAGCAGCGAACTTCTCTTTGACGTCAATGGTAATGTGGAGCCGGGAAGCAGTTTAGTTTACAATGCTACAAGTCCGGATGCTATCACACGTTCCGAGTTCATCAACTGGAAATCAGTAAATAAGAAACAGCAGAAGAACCATAGCGAAAAGAATACTGACGATGAAGAAGAGGAAAAGGAACTAAAGGACGTGAGCACCAATATGCGCATGAACTTCCTCGTTAATGTCACGCCTGCCGCTACCCTGCGCATACTCATGGATCGTAACACTGGCGATTATATCGACCTCCACGGCTCTGGTGTGCTTCGTGCCAACTATTACAACAAGGGAGACTTTGACCTTTACGGTAACTACCTCATCAACGACGGTATCTACAAGATGACTATCCAGAATGTCATAAACCGTAAATTCGACTTCCTTAGTGGCAGTAGCATAGCGTTCAGCGGAAACCCATACAGTGCCGTTCTTAACATGCAGGCAAAATACACGGTGAATAGTGTATCGCTTTCCGATCTGAACATTGGCAACTCATTCTCAAGTAACAACATCAAGGTAGATTGTCTTATGGATATCACAGGAACTCCTGCCGCTCCAATTGTCAATTTCAATCTTGATCCTCACACCAACAATGCAGAGGCACGTCAGATGATATTCTCACTCATCAACAGCGAGGAAGAACTAAACCAGCAGGTGCTCTATCTGCTTTCTGTAGGTCGTTTCTATGCACAGGGAAACAACAATGCCAACGTGCAGGACAACCGTGTCGGCCAGACATCGCTTGCTATGCAGAGTATCGTCAGCGGAACCCTCAGTCAACAGTTCAACAACATACTGAACAAGATGGTGAAGAACAATAACTGGAACTTCGGCGCAAACATTTCGCCTGGTGACGAGGGATTCTATAATGCTGAGTACGAGGGTATGCTCAATGGCTCTATGCTCAACAACCGTCTGCTCTTCAATGGTCAGTTCGGCTATCGTGACAACGCCAACACCGCCAATCAGGAGTTCATAGGCGATTTCGACCTGCGATACCTTCTCTTCCCTAACGGAAACCTTGCAGTGAGGGTATATAACCAGACTAATGACCGATATTTCACCAAGAACTCACTCAACACTCAAGGACTCGGTCTTATCCTGAAATACGACTTCGACACATTCCGTGCCTTGTTCAGAAGGAAGAAAAAACAATAATCTGGCAGTTTCCTTTCCTTAAACGTCATGAAACTCAAAGCCTATACAAAACGCAAGAATGATATTTCCGATACTATAAGCAATAGCATCGGCAAATCATTTGTAGTTTGTTCTGCTCAAATGTTCTATGACCAACTACTTACTGCCATTTCCGATGACATAGACACCCGACAAAGGTATGACATCATAAGGAATGTATTTGCCCGTGTGATAGAGCAAGGCATAATGGATTGTCAGATAGCATTCGTGGGGTTCTTTGCAAAACTTGACTATTGCATCAAGGAATATGACGTGCCTGTTGCTGCTGCAAACCTCATCCAACTGGCACGAAAGGAGATGTTTCCAGAAAGAAACAAGAAACAGGACTTGACTTCTGAGGCATTAAACACTTCCCTCGCCCATAACCTCAAAGCCACAGCCCTGTTGGTGTATTATCTGTGTGGCAAGGTTGATATTCCCTCTGAATTAAAAACGCATTTTCCGCAAAGTGACAGGAAAAACACATGGGGAAAATTTGAGGAGAATGTTCTTCGTGTGGTAGTCGAGAAATGGGACAACGACTATATCTATGCCACAGAGGAGAACGAGAATACAACCGTACAGATATGCTATGGCAAGGATAACAATGTCCTCACTCGCAATGGGGAGTTCTCATGGGATTATCTGAATGAGGTGCTTTGGGAAGGTGCCCAGCTTAATCTCGTGCGTGTGCGAAGGGATGAAAGCGGAAAGATACTTATGCCGGAGCTCATCATTCTTGAGCCTGACTATCTTATCAACGTTACAACGATAGCCAATTGTTTTGAGAGCTATGCGGAGTCGCCTTTCGTCAATCTCATAAACAAGATAAAACCACAACCTAATACAAAGGCGATTCACCTCGGTAACCTTGCCGGACAACTTCTTGATGACACTATACATGCAAGGAATATCAGTCTTGAAGATTCAATCAAGTCATTTGTCGGGGCCAATGCCCTGAGCATGATATCATGTCCGGAACTCGTAAACGGCTTTGCTCAATTCAAACAGGATGCACAGATTCAGAAGCAGAACATTGAGCATCTTATCGGTGAGGCCCTACCCCATGTTATTGACAACTATGACAAGAGCAACGTCGTTCTTGAGCCTTCGTTCTTCAGTGAGGTCCTCGGCATTCAAGGCCGTCTTGACTTCCTGTATCAGAAAGACGGTGACGTGACGATCATCGAGCAGAAGTCGGGTAAGGGCGAGTTTGTCAGAAACCAACCAGATGCCTCTACGCCTATCGCCAAGATGACGCATACCATTCAGGTCCTGCTTTATCGTGCCTTGTTCCAGTATGAGTTCCAGACATACTCCTCACAACTGAAGCATATCATGCTGCTTTACTCCAAATACTCCAACGGCTTGCTGCTGATACCTCAAAGTCCGGAACTCCTGTTGCGTGCCATGAAGATGCGCAACCTATTGGCATGGACGGAGATAATGTATGCCAAAGAGGGAATGGAACTGCTCAGGACGCTTACCCCCGAAAAGCTCAACATGAACGGATTGAGCGGAAAACTGTGGGATTTGTATGTCCGTCCGCAACTGTCCGAGCTCCTTTCCCCTATCCAGAAAGCCTCTCCGCTTGAACTGGCATACTATCTTCGTTTTCTCCGCTTCATTCAGAACGAACTGCTCCTTTCAAAGGTCGGCAACAAGAGGAAGGAGAATTCGGGCTTTGCTACCATCTGGCACGACACTCTCGAAGACAAGAAATCAGCAGGAAACATCTACGACAAACTTTCCATAAGGGATTTCGTATGCGATGGAGAGGCAGTATCGTCTGTTATCCTCGATTTCAACGAGCCTCAGTCGGCAGATTCCACGAACTTCCGTATCGGCGACATCGTGATTCTGTATTCCTATCCTAAAGATGAGGTACCTAATGCATGTTCAGATATTGTGATAAGGGCAAGCATCGTTGATATAAAGACAGATACGATAGAACTACGGCTCAGGAACTCACAGACGGCAAGACAGGTGTTCGAAAGGCATAAATCTTTCCCCCTCGGGGAAGATGAAGGGGGGCTTCTTTGGGCAATAGAACACGATATGCTTGAGTCTATGACAAGCACGTTGTTCAGCGCTATGCACGGATTCCTTTCTGGCACAAAGGCAAGGCGCGATCTGATTCTATCCCAGCGTGAACCAAATGTCGATACCTCGTTGACCATCAATGGTGAATACGGCAGATTCAATACTCTTGTCACCCGTGCCAAGCAAGCTCGCGACATCTTCCTGATAATAGGTCCTCCGGGAACAGGAAAGACATCTTTCGGACTTGTAAACCTTCTCAAGGAGGAACTTACGGAACCCGATTCCAACGTGCTGTTGCTTTCATATACCAACAGGGCGGTGGATGAGATATGCAGCAAACTGGTAGAAATAAAGCGCGAACAACCCGACTTCGACTTCATACGCATAGGCTCCGACCTCTCCTGCTCCGAGGAATATCGCGAATATCTGTTATCCTCACGTTCTGCAAATGAAGAAGGAGGAAATGGATTATACCGACTTATCAAGAAAACGAGGGTGTTCTGTGGCACTACGAGTGCCGTAAATGCCAATATGAGCCTGCTTAAGCTCAAGCATTTCACCCTTGCTATTGTCGATGAATCGTCACAGATTCTCGAACCGCATCTTATAGGTCTGCTAACCGCCCACGACAAGGAGAAAGAGGCTATTGACCGATTTGTTCTGATAGGCGACCACAAGCAGCTCCCAGCCGTTGTGCAGCAATCTGTGGAGGAATCCGTTGTTAATGAGCCTGAGCTTAATGCCATCGGACTTACCGATTGTCGTCTCTCGTTGTTCGAAAGGCTCTTGTCGCGCTTCAAGACCTCGGATGGCTATGACGGGCGATTCGTCTATATGCTCACCAAACAAGGAAGAATGCACAAATTCATCGGAGAGTTTCCAAATCAGGCTTTCTATGGAGGGCACCTTGATGTCGTTCCGCTCGAGCATCAGCTGCTGCCCTACAAGGCTGTTGAAACCGACAACGGCATAATGAAGATGCTTTGCAGCCATCGCATAGCCTTCGTTGCTGCTGAGCAACCACACCTTTCCCCTTCTCTCAAGACCAATATCGTTGAGGCTGAGATGATTGCTGCAACGGTTTATCAGATTTACAAGCTCAATCAGAAGGATTTCAGCAAAGATATGACCGTAGGCGTCATTGTTCCGTATCGCAATCAGATTGCCACCGTGAGGAATGCCATTGACCGGTATGGCGTTGATATCCTTCACGACATAACGATTGACACCGTTGAACGCTATCAGGGTAGCCAAAGGGATTATATCATCTACGGATTCACTATCCATCAGATGTACCAGCTCAATTTCCTGACCGACAATGTATTTGAGGAGGACGGAATGATTATCGACCGTAAACTTAACGTGGCAATGACTCGTGCACGTCTGAATCTTGTGATGATTGGCAACCCGAAACTATTGAGCATGAACGTAACTTTTAGCCGACTCATGGATTTCGTGCGCAGCAAAGGCGGATATTTCGATGTCACGAAAGACGACTACTGCAACGGACGATTCTAAATAAACGCACCTCTGGTGCAAAACTGAACCTTACCAAAGAAACTGGGCTTGCGCCCTGCATTTTTTAGAAAGTAAATTATGAGGATTTGCGTAGCACCTGAGCTTTGCGAAGAAATTAAACCTGTAAATTTACTGATAAAATTTATTCCTAATTTACTTTCCAAAAATAATATATTCACGTAAGCGGGCCTTTCTTGTTGGAAGAAGTATCCCCAAATTTAATTGAAATAATTGAAATTTTTGAAATCCTTCAAGTTTATCGTCAACTATTTCAATTATTTCAATAATTTCAATTAAAAATATGCGTTCATACATTTTCCGTTGATCTTCCGTTATACCTCCGTTGTAATACCGTTCCAAGTCCGTTTCAGGTCCGTTCCTTAGAATGGGCGAAAAATGGGACTTACATAGGAATCACATAGGAATTACTTGGGACTTGCAGTAAAGGCAAAGTAGAATTAACCTCAAAAAAAAGAATTTTTACATAACTCGTCAACTCGTCACCCTTAGCGTTGTAAAGGTTTATGTGTTAGAGATTTATGGCGGTGATTCATTTCGTTTCACTCGTCACCTACTCATCACCTTCAAGTGGTATATCATTCTGATATAGAATAAGTTACACAGTCAATTCACTCGTCACCCTAAAAAGGTGACGAGTGGGTGACGAGTGAATTAACATTGTAAATCTCACATTCTCAACAAGATACAAGGCTTTAGGGTGATGAGTGGGTGACGAGTGTTTTGAAATGAATCACCGCTATAACCAAAAGAGTCACAATAACTTGCAGCGTTGAGGGTGACGAGTTGACGAGTTATGTAAAAATTCTTTTTTTTCAAAGCGTTGTTATCCACCTGTACGTGTTTGGTGTTTTATTCTAAGAAATGCAAAGGCTCATTTCGCGATGTTTGGATTACAAGTGCATTTTTTGCGAAAGATTTTATAGAGGGGGGTACATTTTTACTCTTTTGTGTGTATAACACGTTGATAATCAAACGAAAATAACGAGTGCACCTCCCCATGAAAAGCATAATTGGTTTTGAGGGGAGGTGCACTCTGTCTAACGCATTGATAATCAGAAGAAAAATGCGTTAAAATACGAAAAGTGCACCCCCCTCTTCAAACTCTTTGATTTTTTTTTTGTCTTTCGAAAAGGAATTACAAAAGGAGCGCCCTTGATATGAGAGCGCCCCTTAAGTTCTTTAGATATTGTTTCTCAATATCAATTACTTTACAACCACTTTCTTTCCGTTCCTGATATAAAGACCGGATTTTAGCATAGAGTTTGTTATCTTTCTGCCATTGAGGTCATAGATATTGACCTTTTCTGCAAATTCAAGTTCCTCTATACCATTAGTCTTTTGGTCTTCTGCACGCTGATTTTCTACGGCTTCATTAACAGAGGTTACGAAAGATTGAACCTTAGCCTTGTTATCATCAATAGAAATAGCTTCCTCGTATTCTAATGACTCAATATCACTAATTGCTTTCCTGATGATTTCCTTGACAGCATCACTATCATCATCCTTAACTAAAGCCTCGATAATAGCCACAATCTCTGACTTGTATTTATCAAATGCAGCCTTATCAGCTATAAGTTTCTCTGCAGCAGCCTTTAGGGTTTCGTAAGTCTGTTGCGCCTTATTGAGAACATCAAGATTTGTAACAAGGGCTTTCTGATCAGCCGTCAAGGCATTATAAGCCTTGTTTACAGCATCAATTTTACCCTTGCAAGCATCGGTATATTCCACTTTGCCAATAGCTGTTATCTTTGCTATAACTGCATCTGCTTTTGCCTTATCAGCTGCTAATTTTTCAGCAGCAGCCTTTAAGGTTTCGTAAGTCTGTTGCGCCTTAGTGAGGACTTCGAGATTTGTAACAAGTACTTTTTGGTCAGCTGTCAAAGCGTTATAAGCCTTGTTTGCTTCATCAATCTTACCCTTGCAAGCATCCGTATATTCCACTTTGCCGATAGCAGTTATCTTTGCTATAACAGCATTCGCTATTGTCTGGTTATCAGGTTCTGTTTCTTGTATAAAGAAGAACTCCTTCCATTGATCCGCGTTCTGGTAAGAGGCAATACTGCTATATGGAACAGCCAAAACGCAAGACCATTTGTCTATGTCGTCTAAAGCCTGAGATCCGCATTTTGGAGCAGTAGCAGCAAAACTCGTTATATTTTTCATGTTTGTACAGTCAGAGAATGCTTCATTACCAATGTTCTGCATACTCTTACCAAATGAGAAACTTTCAAGATTTGCACATCCGGAGAATGCCCAGTTTCCAATACTCTTTACGCCATTACCTATCTTTACGCTCTTTAGATTCGTACATCCATAGAACTCATTATCATATATCTGTTCTTCAGTATCTGTAATAACCACAGATTGCAGACTCTTATTGCGATAGAATGGAGAATAACCAGAATTACTTGAAGTGTTATAAGAGAGCTTGCCACCCAAATAAACGGAACTTATTGGGCAATCAGCAAATAGCGGAGAAGAACCATTTGAGCCAAGAGATATGCTTTTTGTTCTGTCCTCAATCGTAACATCCGCTAAAGCCTTACAGCCAGAGAACGCATAATCGCCAATAGAAGTCGTTGTTTGAGGAATAGATATTTTGGTTAAAGAAGAACAATTTGCAAAGGTATAATTGCCTATTACTTTTACTTTCTTTCCAAGATTCAATTCTGTTAATGACGAGCAATCTTTAAAAGCATTAGCACCTATTGTAGTAGGACAATCTCCAAATACCACTTTTTTTAGTAATCGACAACCACTAAATCCGTATGCTCCAACAGATGTAACGCTATTAGGAATTTTTATTTCCTTTATTGCTATACATCCATAAAATGCGTAATCACCTATACTTGTAATCTTATTACCGAATTCTACACTTGTAATGTTCTTGCATCCTTCAAATGCACGTTCATCAATCTTGCCACTATTATTTATATTTAGAGTCTTGATAAACTCATTACCATAACAGGTATAAGAATTTACGTTTAGTACGGTCAGTCCTATATTCTTATAGGAAACAACATCGTTGATCTTGATATTTTCTATAGCTTTGTCATAATTGCAATCAATAGCATCACAAGTTCTTTCTGACGGACTTACTGGCACATATTTTATACCATCAACTTCAAAGATGGAGCTAAGATGCTTATAAACCCTTGTATTTTGTATATTGGAATAGTTTTCATTTGAAACATAGTTGATGTTACCAGAAACATTTTCATAACCAGAAGGAGGAGTATTTGGTAGCCAAATCACTTTGCATGGTTTAGAATTATTGGATCCTATATATGTCACATCAGTTCCTATTGTCAGGGTCTGTAATTTACAGCCATAGAAGGTCAGCTCTTCTATTCTCGTCACAGAATTACCAATTGTGACAGAGATTAGACCTAAGCAGTTACGGAAAGCATCACTTCCAATACTCGTCACAGAATTGGGGATTGTGATAGAGGTGAGACCTGAGCAATTAGAGAAAGCTAAACTTCCAATACTCGTTACAGAATTAGGGATAATGAGAGAGGTAAGCCCAGAGCAACCTGAGAAGGCGCTATTTCCTATACTCTCGACACCATCTATGAGAGTAACAGAGGTAAGAGCTTTGAAACCTCTAAATGTATTTTCTATTTTTTTCATTCCGATAG
The DNA here is from genome assembly GCA_902779665.1 of uncultured Prevotellaceae bacterium. Taxonomy (GTDB): domain Bacteria; phylum Bacteroidota; class Bacteroidia; order Bacteroidales; family Bacteroidaceae; genus Prevotella. The sequence goes on from CACZCN010000022.1 coordinate 18,318, forward strand.
TTAAAGAGGCGAGGCTTGTACATTTCTCGAAAGCCCTATCCCCAATACTTGTTACAGAGTTTGGGATAGTGACTGAACTGAGACCAGAACAGCCTTCGAAAGCATTATATTGAATACTCGTCACAGAGTTGGGGATAGTGATAGAACTGAGACTAGAACAACCAGAGAAAGCAAAACCTGCAATACTCGTCAAGGAGTTAGGGATGGTAATGGAGATGAGACCTGTACAACCATAGAAAGCAGAATTACCAATACTCGTCACGGAGTTCGGGATAGTAATAGAGACGAGACCTGTACAACCATAGAAAGCAGAATTACCAATACTCGTCACGGAGTTCGGGATAGTAATAGAGACGAGACCTGTACAGCCAGAGAAAGCGGAATTACCAATACTCGTCACGGAGTTCGGGATAGTAATAGAGACGAGACCTGTACAGCCAGAGAAAGCGGAATTACCAATACTCGTTACAAAATTAGGTATAACGCTATTCTTACATCCTGCTATCAAAGTGTTAGATTCTTTATCTATGATTGCGTTACAATTGCTTCTGCTATCATATTTCGTGTTTCCTTGTTGTACGATTATTGAGGTGAGACCAGAGCACCCCTCGAAAGTTTTCTCTCCAATATTTATCACAGATTCAGGGATAGTGATTGATGTGAGACCAGAGCAACCAGAGAATGCAGAACCTACAATTAAAGTTGTACCTTCCTTTACAACAATATTTGTATTTGCAGGAATATAACCTTCTTTATATTTATAAAGAATATGTCCAATATAAATTGGACCATAAGGTTGATTGTAATACCATTTTGTATCATTAAACGCCTCATTCCCAATGTACATCACCGTGTTTGGAATTGTGATGTATCTGAGACTTTGACAACCAGAGAATGCAAAACTTTCAATACTCGTAACAGAGTTAGGGATTGTGACATTGGTAAGATTATTGCAATCATTGAAAGCATATGAGCTAATACTCGTCACTCCTTCTTCAATTATAACTCTCTTTATTTTTCCTCGATTCTTATACCAAGGAGAATGATTATAATAGTTTGGCATATCTGTTCCTGATATAGTCAATGTGCCATCATCAGATAAAGACCATGTAATCTTCGCATGGATTGTTCCAATAGAAAATACACAGAGTACAATAAGTGTAAAAAACTTTTTCATGATTAGATAAAAATAAAAGGGCGCAGACCTTCCGAGATCCTCGTCCTCTACTCTGGTTCCGCCAAGAACCGCTACACAGACAAGTTTACGGTAAAGTCCACGTCCTAAACGGACATGGGACTTTTCGCTTACCTGTTCTCGTGTATTGAATTTGGCGGATTCGAGTAGAGAGAACAAGAGCTAAAAGCTCTATGTTATATTATATTTCGAGAATCGGTAGTTGCTAACCCATGGATTAGTAAAATAGATTTATTAATTCTTGCCGAGAAAGTCTAAGACTATCATCAGCATGGGGAAAGCGTTACCGCTCGTCTAATTGTTTTTAATTGATGTACTTTCTGTTTCTTATTTCTTGTTTTAATTGGTTAATATTTGTTTATTACTTCTTATCTGTGTGCAAAAATAAGCAAAATATCTGATTTCTCCAAAATATTAGCACGAAATTTACTGAAATATATTTCCTGATAATTTATTTTCCTGCAGATTTCAATGTATTTCTTAGTGTAATTTTCAAAAACGATATGTTTTTAACGTATTTTTCTAAAAAATATTCTTGTTATTTGGCAAAATATACTATCTTTGCACTCATCAAATAACGTATGCAAGCCTATAGGATTGATACGTATTTTGGGTTCGTGTGAGGTATCCTCGCACGTTATGCTAATAACTAAACATTATTAATTTATGTCAGGTCTAATTTCAAGTATTATTTGCGGTATTTTGGCAGGTTTCATCGCTTGCAAGTTGACAAACAAAGAAGGAAAAGGTTGCCTCGTAGATCTCTTCCTCGGTATTATCGGTGGTGTTGTAGGCGGCTGGGTATTTAGTCTGCTCGGTATAGGCGTAAACTCATTGATTGGCAGTATAGTATGTGCTGTAATCGGAGCTGTCATTGTGCTCTGGGCTTGTAACAAGCTGTTCAAATAAGCAGTATGCACATTTTGTTATATTACTTCCTCGCCATCAACTTCGTTGCCTTTATCCTATTTGGCATTGACAAGTTGAAGGCGAGGAAGAATCTTTGGCGTATTCCCGAGTCCACTCTCCTACTCATTGCCGTTATTGGCGGGAGTATTGGTGCGTGGATGGGAATGTATGTTTGGCATCATAAGACCATGCACCTGAAATTCAAGTATGGCGTGCCTGTCATATTGGCATTGCAGATAGCAATTTGGGTATATTTAGCCTAACCCAGCCTTCCCAAAGGGAAGGAGTCTTTAGATAGTAAAGAAACCTTATGGCCATAACAATAAAAGGTATAAAAAAACGCCCTCCCTTGGGGAGGGACGGGGTAGGTTTTAGGTCTTACTTCACCCACACCACATAGTCGTCCTTTCGCGGCTTTTGTGGTTTCAAGGCATCAGGAGCGGCATAGCCGAGGATGCAGTTGCCAATTCCTTCGTATTCATCGGTTATTCCAAGTTCACGAAGGATAGCCCTACCCTCTTCCGTCTCAAAAGATTCTTTTGCCCGATGAATCCAGCAAGAACCAAGTCCGAGACTATTGGCTGCAATCATCATGTTCTCCATAACGAGAGAACCGTCGTAGATGCGTGTTCCCACATCCTTACGAGCAAGTACGACAAGCACAACAGGAGCACCATAGAACGGATCATTATGACCGGATGAGGTGCTGAGATTCCTGTCGATGACAAGTTGAAGGTTCAGATTACTCAGACGATCACGCATAGCCTTATTGGTAACGGCAATGATAATCGGCGACTGTTTGTTCATTCCAGAAGGGGCGTAGGTGCCAGCTTTTACAACTTCCTCGACAAGTTCCATAGGCACAGGTTTGTCAAGGTATTTCTTCACACTTCTGCGTGAGATGATATCCTCAATGGTCTTATTCATAATTATGTTATTTTTTAGTTGATAGTCAAACTCTTTACTCTTTATACTTTAATCTTTATACTTTACCCTTTACTCTAACTTATGCTAAAAGATATAGGAGGCAGGAACTGCCATATAATCGGTGAAAATAGAATCGGGGAAACGGTTATCGTAAAGCCTCTTGGCGAGTTCGAGCGATTACTGATAGAGGATGAGTGCAAGCTCATTTCCGAGCTTTCTTCCGTGCCTTTCTGTATGGTTGCCTTTGAAGTTACAGAGACAGACCTGCGTCCTGAAGGTGCAGAAGAAACATTCCAGTATCTCGAAAAAACATTACTCCCCTACATACAAACCAATCTTCATCCTAAGCGTCTCATCCTTGGAGGCTACTCGCTTGGCGGTCTCTTTGCCCTGTGGAGCGTGACACGCATAGAAGCCTTTGATGCGGTGTTTGCCGGTTCTCCTTCACTATGGATGGAGGGTTGGAATGAATATGCTGACACACATCCTTTGAAGGTGAAGTATGCTTATATGAGTTTGGGAGATAAAGAAGAATGTACCCGCAAGCAACCATTCTGTATTATCGGTGACAGGGTAAGACAACAGCACAAGCGCCATAAAACGCAATTGGGAGCTGACCACTGTATCCTTGAATGGAATGTTGGCGGGCACTTCAACGAGATAGAACTACGCAAGGCAAAGGGCTTTGCATGGTGTCTAAAGACCCACCCCAGCCCTCCCCAAGGGAGGGAGCCTTTAGATAGTAATGAACCCTTACGCTCTTAGCGATAAAATGTATATAAATACTCCCTCCCTTGGGGAGGGTCGGGGTAGGTCCTATCTTTCCACCTGTGTAAACTCAGGCACGCTACCCTCGGCATTGCCTTTGATCACATATATGAGCTGTTTGCTCTCCTTGCCCTGCATATCCTTACTGTTGCAAGTGAAGAGGTATTCTGTGGCATTGTCGAGTGAACGTGTACCAACGGTAGAAGGAGTACCCAATGGCATAGGATAGTCACCGCAAGCCTTGTCGAATATTGCTTTCTCGTCAGCAGAAACGACATGCTGCGCAGAGAAAGCAGGAAGTGATGTCTTCTTGCCCTTCAAAGCACCGAGGTTGATGAGGAATGTCTCGATCTCTGCCTCTGCCTTATCAACACGTGCAGCTCTTACACCATACCATGATGATACGACTTTAGCTCCAGGCAATGCAGCCTTGAGTTCTGTAACACTTGTATTACCACCGCTTCCGAATGTGCAGAAAGGAATAATCACCTTGCCTTTGAGGTCGTTTGACTTAATGAAACTATGCATAGGACCAGCGAATGTACCTGCCCATACAGGGTATCCGACATAGAGAGTATCATAGTCAGCAACCTTTGCCTTCATAGGCTTGAGGTCACGAACCTTACCGTCCCTACGCTCTCCCATAAACGCGCCTGCTATTGCACCCATATCTCCAGAATATGGATCAACAGTCTCTATGCGCTCAATATCAGCACCTGTTTTCTTCTGAATGATATTTGCAACCTTCTCTGTATTACCTGACTGAGAGTAGAAAACTACAAGTGAACGAGATTTATTACCTGCCTGTGTCTGATTGGCTGTGCAAGCTATGAGAGCAGCCACAGCACTGAATAATAATACTTTCTTCATTTGAATATTATCTTTAGCTATTAGTTTACACTAATTATTATACGTATATACAAACAAAAAGTTTAGTAGAACAAAAAAAGAAAGGTGCCACCAATAATATAGAGCACCTTATATTGAGACCGCTATTGTTTAATTTACTTTTTGCGGATATATGTGTTATCCTCCTCACCATCAGCAGTTAAGGAATGGAGGACAAGCGTATCGCCATTTGTGGAGAGAGAATAGCGTGCCTGCATTAGATAGTTCATGTCAGCCACATTCTCCAGAATCTCAAGACCATGCCATTCCCAATCGTGATACTCCTCATAGTCACATACCTGAACTTTGGAAAGTTTCACAAGATCATTCTCCGTGCGGAAACTTCCCTTGACCCTATGGCATACGCCATCAGCATCAACGAATCTTACATCCAAGGCTTTTCTGTTGGCATACAACGTAGAAGTGACATTGCCGTTACCCCGAAACTCTATTTCCTCGTGAAAGTCTTTCTTGTTGTCCTGAGACACCCACGTACCTACAAGTCCTTCGTCTATAACAGTTTCCGGCTTTTCCTCATTATGACATGAAGCCAGAAAAAAGTCTGCAAATACGAGTGTCAAAACAAAAGCGAGAATATATTTTATTTTTCTCATTGTTTGCAATTTTAATAATTTTCAGCAGTATCATACATAGACACCACCGATTTTCGTTGCAAAGATACAATTTTTTCTTAAATTTAATTACTTTTTCTACGAAAAAATACGATAAACAGGCTATTTTTTCTAGAATCAGTGATTTACCGGGTAATTTCACATTGCAAAGAAGAAACTTTGCTATCCATTTTGAAAAGTATATAAATAATCATTCAGACAATACCGAACTTACGAAAGGTGAATATGTTTATTGATAATACAGTATTAATATCTCACATTGAAACAAGATGTTATAACTTTGACATTAAAGTAAAACATGATCTGAAGACAATATAATCAAAGCATGGAAAGTATTTCTTCAAAGTCGCGACAGATATAAGTTGCACCGGCATTCTCAAACTCCTCCCTGTCTCCGTAGCCATAGAGCACGCCCATAGAATCGATGCCACATTCATTTGCACCCTGCACATCAAACTTCCTGTCGCCTATCATCAGAATCTTGCTGCGGTCTTCAATGCCCTGAGAGGCAAGCGCGGCATTAATAACATCCGCCTTTGTATGAAGGATGCCTTTGTCGTCTCTTCCGGCTATGAAATCAAATAAATGGCTGAGTCTGAATTCCTTTGTGACCTTATCGGCCTGTATCTGCATCTTACTCGTTGCGATACCCATAACATAGCCTCTATGCCTAAGTTCTTCGAGGAACTCAATAACACCGTCATACAGATGCTGTTCAAGCCATCCCTTTCTGAAATAGCGTTCTCGGTATATCTCAACCGCTTTCATTGCATCCTTATCGCTGAATCCATACAGATCTTTATATGAATCCTCAAGCGGAGGGCCTACGAACGGACGTAATGTTTTGAGGTCAGTCACTTCAATACCGAAATGCGCAAGCGAATATTTGGCACATTTCATAATGCCTTCACCGCTATCCACAAGAGTACCATCAAGATCAAAAAGCAGAGTTGTATAGTCTGATTTCTTTTTCATTCTGCAAAATTACATTTTTTCTGGGAAAAATGAAAATGTATTGAAAAAATAATATCGCACAGCTTTAGCAAGTCCGATATCGCAGTAATTGATTAGGTTAAAAACTGTATATTGTAGCATTTTATGGAGAAAAAAATATATCTTTGTGCTCAGAAAACGATATGTGTACCAGTATTCTGGGCAGATTCGCACATTTTCTCTCATTAGGATTGTCCTGAGACTACATGGTCAAATACAGATTTAAGAAATGCTAAGGATTTTTTCTTTGTCGATACTCACGATACTCTGCCTCTGCTCTTCAGCAAGACAGAGGGTGATACTCATTACGATAGACGGTTTGCGAAGCGACATACTCTCAAATGCCAGTCAGCCGGCCCCTTTCCTGCACGAATTGAAGCAGAAATCGATATATGTGCCGAATGTAATCGGGGTAAATCCAACGATGACATATCCGGCACACACCACATTGGTAACAGGCTCTGCCCCACTCGACCACGGCATTCATTGTAACCGTCAGTTTCAGTTCAACAGGGCTGAACCGGCATTACACAATTGGTATGCTGACAACATCCGCACAAAGACATTGTGGCAGATAGTGAAGGAACAAGGCGGTAAAACGGCTTCTGTCTTTTGGCCAGTTACCACAGGAAGCAAATGGATTGACTTCAACCTCCCAGAATACTTTCCTACAACGAAAGTAAACGTTAGCGGTATGGACTATATCCGTCCGGTATGTACGCCGTCAGGCATTATGGCAGAACTTGAACGTGAGGCAACAGGACACCTTTCTGACACTACCCTACGTGCAGGCTCTTTTCAGTATGATGCAAAGGTTGCAAGTATAGTGAACTATCTCACCAACCGCTACAAGCCCGATTTTATGACTGTGCACCTTGTTACAACCGACTATAAACAGCACGAAACAGGCATCAATTCTTTCGAGACACAGCAATCTGTAGCGGCAGCCGACCATGCAATAGGTCTCATACTTGAGAATCTTGAATATACGCATCAGAAGGACAGCGTGACAATAATCGTAACTGGCGATCACGGCTTTACGCAGGGACGGTATCGTCTGCATCCCAATGCCCTGCTCGTCAGCAATGGTCTGCTAAGCGAACAGCCAGGAGGCGATTGGCAAGTGTGTTTCAATTCTCTTGGAGCAGCTGCATATATGTACGTGAATCCAAAGCTCTCGTCTAAGCAGAAGGCACGCTGTATAGAGAAGGTAAGGATGATTCTTTCCGAACAACCAGACTCCGTAAGGTCATTATACAATATACTATCCAACAAGGAGATTGTCGATATAAAAGGCGATCCGACTGCCGCCCTCTGTCTTGCGCCTGTCTCAGGTGTAGGATGCAGCAACGAGCGCAAGGGCGAATTCATAACGGACTTCAAAGGCGGTTTACACGGCTATGTGTATCTATCTGCTACAAAGGCGTATGACCCTACTTCGCTCATCATTCACGGGAACATCGACAGAAACATTGTCAAACGTTTCCTCTCTGCACCAGATACCATTCAGCAGACATCAATCGCTCCGCTGATTCTAAGCATTTTGGAAATGAACAATAATGAACAATCAAAGTAATAACTAATAAAAAATTACATCTATGAAGAAAATCCTTACAATCGTATTGGCATCGTTTGCAATGATGTCATGCGCACAGAAAGCAAACAACGCTTCTACATCAAATGAACCAGCCGTTATCAAATGGATAGAAGACAAGCCGGGACCAAGTTTCCAGCAGCATAGAACATTCCCTACCGTTCCTGAAGATCTTTGGAATGAACTCGGATTCAAGGACGGTGTTCCTTCAAGTATGAGTTGTTGCCTGCTCAAGGCTGAGGGTAAGACGATATTAATTGATGCAGGTCTTGGAGCAGATTTCAGTCAGCTCATCGCTAAACTCGCAGAGGATAACATCAAGCCCGAGGACCTAAAGCTTATTTATATCACCCACATGCATGGCGACCACATTGGCGGATTGCTAAAGAATGGTAAGGTGGTATTCCCAAATGCAGAGGTATATATCAACAGAGTAGAGGCTGAAGCATGGAAAACTATGCCTGGTGACAGAAGCGCACAGGCAAAGAAGGTTCTAGAGGCTTACAAGGACCACCTGCATCTGTTTGAGGCGGGTGACGTATTGCCAGGCGACGTGAAGTCTATTGCTGCTTACGGTCATACTCCAGGTCACACCGTATTCCAGAAGAATGACATCCTTGTAATAGGCGACCTTATGCACGGAGCAGCCCTTCAGCTCAAGCACCCTGAATACAACGCTTCTTTCGACATGGACCAGAAAGCAGCTGCGGAGTCACGTGCAAGATTGATAAAGTATGCCCGTGAGAACAAACTCACGATGTACGGGATGCACCTCCCAAGTCCGGGATATGTGAAATAAGAAAACCTACAACTTGAGTTATACTAAAGTTGAATAATGACAATAACATCTGTCGTTGAAAATACCAGTGCCGTAGGTCTGCCTGTGGAACATGGGTTGAGCCTGTATATACAACTAGAGAACGGGCGAAACATTCTGTTTGACATGGGACAAAGACGGTTGTTTGCAGAAAATGCTGAACAACTCGGACTCTGCATTGCCGATATTGACACAGCTATAGTATCGCATGGGCATTATGATCATGGCGGTGGACTTCGTGCCTTCTTGGAAATCAACGATAAGGCAAAGGTGTATATCCACAAGGATGCATTTCAACCGCATTATTCGCTAAAGGATTACGGATTGAAATACATAGGTCTGGATACTGATTTGCAAGATAATCCACGTCTTGTGATGTGTGATTCCTTGACACGGCTTGATGATCAGATGACAATATTTGCCGATGTAATCGGTGATTGTTGTTGTCCGCAAGGCAATAGTCTTTTGTTCGGACCTTCTGAAACACAGAACGACTCCTTTGCGCATGAGCAGAATCTTATCATTGAGGAAAAAGGCAATACCATACTCTTTGCCGGATGTGCGCACAAGGGTATCATAAACATCATGCGCAAGGCAGAGAAGGTAATTGGTAGGCCTCCTACCCATGTATTAGCAGGAATGCATCTTGCAAAGACTCCAATAGAGGACGCCTTTATATCAACTCTTGCACATGAACTTATGAGGTATGAGAATTGCAAATTCTACACCATGCATTGCACAGGTACAGAACAGTATCAGAAACTCAAGGCTATAATGCATGATCAGATAGAATACCTCTCATGCGGAGAGATTGCGGAGATATGAAGTCTATTTTGGCATATTAATTGCTAAGCATTGATTAAATGCCTTTTATTTCAGGCGTGTTAATTATTAATTATCAATTAAAAATGATTCAACAGACAGAATTCAAACTTTCAGCAAAACGCAGAGGATGCCACCTCGTAACGCGAGAGATACTCGACAACCTTCCTAGACCACTCCCAAAGGTTGGTTTGTTAAACCTTTTCGTACAGCATACTTCATGCGCTTTATCTATCAACGAGAACGCAGATCCGGACGTGAGATATGACATGGAGAAGATAATGAACCATATCGTGAAGGAAAACGAGCCTTACTATGATCATGTACTTGAAGGTTCTGACGATATGCCTGCTCATGCTAAGAGTTCGCTCTTCGGTGTAAGCATAACCATACCGATTACCGATGGTCACCTAAACCTCGGTACTTGGCAAGGCATATACCTATGCGAGTTCCGCGACTACGGAGGTCCACGCAGTATAGTAGCAACTATATACGAATAAATAGTAAATCGTCAAATAGTATATAACATTGGGATACACGAAATGGATAGGAGCATTCCTCGGATATGTCAGCGGAGGAACGCTCGGTGCAATAGCTGGATTCATCCTTGGCACCGTCTTTGAAAGCTTTACCAAGAGTTCAGACGCATCGTCTGATAGCAACGCATATAATGCCTATGGTAATACTACGGCAGAGGACATTCTAAACCGCACCCGACAGTCACAACAAGGCGACAGAAACGGATTCCTCTTCTCGCTTATGGTGCTATCTGCCCATATCATACAGGCAGACGGCAAGATAATGCACTCTGAAATGGAACACGTACGCAACTTCCTCCGTGCTAACTTCGGTGAAACGGCTGTGGAGCAAGGAAATAATATTCTTCTCCGACTCTTCGACTACCGAAAACAGCACGGTGAGCAGTCGTGGAAGCAACAGATTGGTGAGGCTTGCCGACAGATGCGTATGGCTATGCCGGAGGAACACCGTCTTCAGCTTATTGCTTTCCTTGCTGATATAGCAAAGGCTGATGGTGTTACGGCGGAAAGCGAGATAAGGGAATTGCGCAACGTGGCATATAACCTCGGTCTCAATCCACAGGTAATCGACCAAATGCTCAGTCTTGGCGGTCAGAGTCTTGATGATGCATACAAGGTTCTCGGACTTACCAAGGATGCTACAGACGATGAGGTACGCAAGGCATATCGTAAGCTCGCCCTTCAGTACCATCCAGACCGTGTAGCAACACTTGGAGATGATGTGAAGGAAGCTGCAAAGAAGAAGTTCCAGGAACTCAATGATGCCAAGGACAGAATATACAAGGCAAGGAATCTGTAATTATCAATACAATAGAATATGACAAAACAAGACATCATGGTTCTCGCAAAAGAGAACGCTTTTGACCTGATAGGCAAGGAGTGGATGCTCGTAACGGCTGGTACTCCCGACAAATACAACACAATGACAGCCTCATGGGGCGGCATAGGATGGCTCTGGAACAAGCCTGTAGCATTCATATTCATCCGTCCTGAGCGTTTCACACACAATTTCATCGAGGCAAATGATCGTTTGACACTTTCCTTCTATGGTGAAGAATATCGTAAGGCTCTCCAGATATGCGGAAACAAGTCAGGTAGAGACATCAACAAGACCGAGGCTACAGGACTCACACCTGAGACTTTGGAGAGCGGTGCCATTACCTTTGGAGAGGCACGAATGACACTAGACTGCCGCAAACTCTTCAAGTCACCAATGAAAGCTGACTGTTTCATCGATAAATCACTCCTTGAGCGTTGGTATAACGATAAGCCTGGTGGTGGACTTCATGATATCTATATTGTAGAAATAGAGAATATCTACGCATAGTTATCAACTTTCAGGTCTCCCTTTTAGCCTGATTTGAGGGATATAACACAAAAATGCTCCAACTATCATCACGACAGAAGGAGCATTTTTTGCGTTTAACTCATTCAACCTTCACGAGAAGGAGCCTTCGGCTTTTTCATGTTATCCAAATGAGTTAAGCATCAATCTTTTACCTAATAACTAAACCTAAAAACTATTATTCTACTAACCTAAACAATTTTATTCCAAAAGCGTCTTTCGGAATGCGTTCCAGAAGTTTTTACCTCCTTTTTCCTTTTGACACTGCAACGTGCAAAGCACCTCGCACGAAGGAAATAGTCAACGTCAGCTGAAAGCTGGTGGACATCTCTGATTTCCGAGTGCAAAATTAATACAATTTATTTGTGTACGCAAACAATTTTTATAAAAAGTGTCATTTTTGAGCTTTTACATGACTTGTATCAATTTTATGTGTGCGCACACAAATCACATTCGCAGAAAAACACGTCCTTTATATCTCTGCGATTTCATCGTGAGATTACCCCAAAAAGTCTAATAGAAATAATAAAAAGAATAGTGAGGAAGGTTAGCCGAGCTAATCCTTCCCCACCCTTTATAATAATATAATCTACCTTAGATATCCAACGCAGCGTGATAAGCCTCGTAGATAGCCTTTGTGATATTCGCAGGACGAACACAGTCACCGACCTCACGAACGAATGGAGCACATCCACGTAGGGCTTCAACATCAGCACGGTTGGCACGCTGTCCAAGGGCACAGATAACGGTCTTGCCTGGAACAAGGACTTCATTACCTTCCTTGTCCTTACAAACAACACCTTCAGAGGTTATCTTCTGGCCGACATACTCAGTATGAGCAGTTGAAAACTCACCGACCTTACGCATAAGGATAGGACGTTGACGGATATTGCAGTCAGCTGCAAGGGTGTCACGCATCTCAACAAGTTCTACCTTCTTGCCTTCCATACCAAGATGAATAGCACATTCACATCCTGCAAGTCCACCTCCAAGTACAACTACACTATCGCCAACCTTATCCTTTTCACGATAGTAATTGTTCACGATGATGACATTATCAGAATCAATGCCTGGAATTGGCGGAACGATAGGTGTAGAGCCAACAGCAAGGATAAGGGCATCAACACCTTCCTTCTCAACATATTCAGGCGTAACGGTTGTGTTGAGACGAATCTCCACGCCCTCGTCCTTTGCCTGACGCTCAAGTACCACGCCAAGCTCATACATCTCGTGTTTGAATGGGATTGCCTCCTCTGACTTCAGAATACCGCCTACCTTGTCGGTTTTCTCACAGAGAACAACCTTATGACCACGCTGTGCAGCAGTAACGGCAGCCTTGAGTCCGGCAACACCGCCACCAACAACCATCACCTTCTTGCTCTTACGTGCAGGCACAACCTCCATGCCTTCGATTTCACGTCCAATCAATGGATTAACTGCACAACGACGTGTGAACGTGACAGGACGCTCTGCCATACAGGTATAGCAACGCAGACACTTCACAATGCGGTCTTCCTGACCTGACATCACTTTCTGTGGGTGGAATGGGTCTGCAAGCAACTGACGTCCCATATAGACAACATCCGCCTTACCCTCGGCAATGATACGCTCCATCTGCTCAGGATCGCTAAGAGCACCGATAGTAGCAACTGGCTTCTTGACGTGCTTCTTTATCTCGGCAGCAAGCCATACGTTCACACCATGCTCATCGAACATAGGAGGTGTAGTGTTGAAGAATCCGAACTGATAAGAACCTGCAGAAACATGGATAAGGTCAACAAGGTCTTCAACAGCTTGCGCAATCTTGATTCCGTCCTCAATGCCATAGCCGCCATCGAAGAGCTCACTACCGCTGAGACGAACCTCAACAGGGAAATCCGGTCCTACGGCATTACGTACAGAAGCGAGTACCTCACGAACTATGCGGATTCGATTCTCCAAAGAGCCTCCGTACTCATCTGTACGATGATTGAGATATGGAGAAAGGAACTGATGCAAGAGCCATCCATGACCTGCGTGAACCATTATCATTTCATAGCCTGCACGCTTACAAAGAGCTGCCTTCTCGCCATATGTCTTCACGATGTCGGCAATCTGTTCCTTTGAGAGAGCTTTCACCGGACGACCGTCAGGACGTGTTCCGTCGCTCGGTCCCCATTGGTTAAGACTTGCTTTCTTGTTCTTGTCTGACATATAAGTACCAGCATACTGACCTGAGTGTGAAAGTTCTATACTTGGCACAGCACCATGACGACGAATTGCATCAGCAACGAATGTATGTGCAGCAAGACAACCGACTGTTTCAAGGTCGAGATGGAGCATGTGACTGCCGTCTGTGTCTGGATGAACAACAAGCTCACTTACAGTAACGGCAGCAGCACCACCCTTGGCACGAAGCTCATAGAAGCCTTGAGTACGAGGCCCCGGACAGCAATCAGCGGTTATGTCCGTTGCCCCCATAGGTGCGGAAAAGATACGATTACGGAAAGTCACCTTACCTAAGGTGATAGGACTTGTAAGATTTGGGTATTTGTTCATGTTCTTTATAATGTTTTTGTTTATTAGGCAATACAAATTTGACGCAAAATTACAAACTTTATTTCATTCATGCAAATTATTGATATATTTTTTTTGCATATCTGATAAAAAACAAAGATGTTCAACCGTTTTGGTTGAACATCCTTTTTTAATAAAGAACACGAAATTAATAAAGAACACTTTACACATTAACACGTTATCACTTTATCGTCTCCAGCCAGCTATAAAGTTCCTGCATCATCTCGTGATGATACTTGAAGTATGCGCCGCATCCAAAGCCGTGACCGCCACTTGGATATACGTGCATAGAAGCCTTTACGCCAGCTTTTCGCAGAGCCATGTAGTATTCTGCAGAATTGAGAGGAGACACAAGAAAATCGTCATCGGCAAGCATTATGATAGCTGGAGGAGTATCCTTGGTAACCTGAAGCTGATTACTGTATTTTTTCTCAAGCTCAGGAGATGCATTCTCACCTATAAGACAGTTGTGAGAGTCCATGTGTGTGATTGACTTATCCATTGAGATAACAGGATAGAAGAGAATCTGAAAGTTAGGACGTGTCTCTGGTGGGTTGTGCGTTGCAATAGTAGAAGCGATATGACCACCGGCAGAAGAACCGAGTATTCCCACCTTGTTAGGGTCGATCTTCCACTCTGCAGCATGTTCACGTATAAGACGCATAGCCTCGGTAGCATCGCTCAGAGGCACTTCCGTAACGCCATTAGGCATTCTGTAGCGCAGCACAATAGTAACAATGCCTCTGCTCATAAGATGTGTTGCCCAATCATAACCTTCCTGACCGAGAGAGAGGACGCGATAACCTCCACCTGGGATTACGAGTACAGCCTTTCTGTTTGTTTCGTTGCCAAATGGCAGATATACCCTTATAGACGGCTTGAAGTTGCGAGTCTCGTCATTGTAAGGCTGAGTTTTGTCTATACCATTACTATTAGGCAGACCATTAGGCCAGAGGTCGATGTCGATTGGCTTTCCCATTCCCATCTGCGCCATAGCACCCATGGCTGAGAACATCATAAACAGGGATAATAAATACTTTTTCATTATTCTATTTTATTTAAAAATTTTCTGTACAAAATCATGCAGAGACTTACGCCACACCTGCCATTCGTGGTCTCCAGGGAAAGTATTGAACACGATATTCAATCCCTTGGATTTCATATCCTCCACAGCTTTCTTTGTTGATGTGATGCGGTTGTCCTCAGTACCTACGGAGATATAGAAAACATCCAATTCATCGTTGCATTTCTTTGCATTGGAGATAAGTCCCGGCAAAGCCTTCTCTGCGTCGAATGCCCCACTTTCCCTGATTCCACCGAACACTCCAGTACTGAAGATTCCGAGACTTGAGAACAGCTCCGTATGCTGCAAACCTGCGAAGAATGTCTCGCCACCACCCATTGACAAACCTGCGAGGGCACGACTCTTACGGTCTTTCTTCACACGGAAATTCTTCTCCACAAAAGGAATGACACTCTTTATCAGATCCTCCTCGAAAGGCTTAATGCCCTCAACCGAATAGGAGAACGGTCTGCCAGGAACGCTGAACGTTCCGTTCACCATTATTATAATCATTTCCTTTGCCTTACCCTCCGAAATGAGGTTGTCTAGGATATAGTTAGCCTTTCCCTGATTTATCCATCCTGTCTCATCCTCACCACCGCCATGCTGAAGGTAGAGAACCGGGTATTCCTTCGTGCCTTCGCCGTAGCTTGCCGGAGTATAAACCCACATGCCAACATGCTTGTTTCTGACGGTAGAAAACAGTTCTGTCTGAACCACCTTGCCATGAGCCACATCCTTACGGTCGTAGAACGTACAGTTCTTCTCAGGGATGTCAATAGCACTCGTCATTCGTCCGCAACCATAGTAGCTCTTGCTTGCAGGGTCGGCAACATCCAATCCATTGATATTGAACCAATAGTAATGGAATCCCTCAACCAAAGGTTTGGTCTTTGCAATCCACGTTCCATCCTCTTGCTTTACGAACTTACAATCAGCATCGAGACTCACTTTCCAGTTGCTTGCATCGTTGGCTCGAACACGCAACAGCACGCTGTTATCCTCAAGGATTCGGGGATAGTCCCCGTTATTGTTCGTTGTCGGAATGATATATTTCCCATCAGCCTTATCCTGTGCAAAAGCCGAAACACTAATAGCCATAGCAAAGGCTGTTATAATGATTGATTTCTTCATATTGTTTAGCCAGTCATTCATTTGTCATTTAGGTTAAAACGAATCTGGTTTCTTTGAAACCATACCGTACTTCAATTATAATAAACGAGCGAAACTTCCGAAAGTTTAACTACCCATACAATTTTCTTTCCCAAAAAGACAGGAAAAATGGTTAAACTTTAACTTTTTACCACCCTTCAATACATAAACACTTGTAATATAACAAATTATAGTATGTTTTCTCTTTTATTATACAACAAATTGTTTATCCAAAAGTATAACTAAGTTCTACCTCCGAAGTGAATCCGTTATAGGTCCGTTCCAAGTCCGTTTCAGATCCGCTTCAAGTCCGTTCACAGATATTGGAGTTTGAAGGACTGTTTTGTTCCGCTAAGGGGGCAAAAGACAAATAGACGAAACTATAGGGGGACATGAAAGTTTAAGGTTAAAATTTAACTAAAAAACAGACACACCCCCATCATTCCAACTCGAGATTCAGTTTCTCGGCAAGGATGCGGAATGATTTGCTGTATTCAAGCATTTCCTCAAAGTTCTCCTTTGGAGTTAGGATCTTACGCTTCTCGGTCTGTTCGGCAAGACGTACACTAAGTGTGATATTGCCATTATGAAGATACTTTGCCATAGTGACCTCAAGGCGTTTCTTGATGTCATTCAGCTCTTTTCTAAGCATCTCATTCTCAACAACAAGTTCTATGTTCGGATAAACTGTTATGGAAGGTACAATATTCTTCAGGCGCTTTGCCATTCCACCCATATTCGCGCTCTCCATTCTGTTGCACATAGCGAGCCATTGAAGACGCAGATCTGACAACGTGAAGGTCTCATTTTCAGTCGTTTTCTTCTCAACGGGAATATCCAGTTTCTTTTCCTTTTTGCCGTTGAGAATGCTATCGAATGACATTCCAAGACCTGTCAGGGATACCTTTGGTGCAGACGGTTTGACCGTCTCTGCCTTCGGTGCTTCTATGGATTGATTTGCCTGAGATTTCTGTGTGGTTGATGACAATACAGGGCGTACAGTCCCTGCCACCTGTGGAGCAGCTTCTGACTGTACAGCATTTGTCATAATATTCTTAAACAGGGATTTTAACTTCTTCTTAGGGCCACGCCCCACCCCATCATCATCGGGCTGCTGAATCTGAGCAACCTCTATAAGTGTGAGTTCAACGAGAAGACGCTTGTTTGAGCTCTGACGGTATTTCACATCACACTCGTTGAGAATCTTCAATGCAGAATACAGGAACTTCACAGGACACTTCCTTGCCTGTTCTGCATAACGCTGACGCAAGGCATCGCTTGTCTCTATCAACTTGAGAGTAGAGGCATCGGCTGCCATTAGGACATTGCGAACATGGGAGGCAAGTCCAGAAATGAAATGCCCGCCATCGAAGCCTTTTTCCATAACACCGTTCAGAAGTAGCATCTCCTCCGTCACCTTGCATTCAAGTGCCAAGTCTATAGCCTTGAAGTAGTTGTCAACATCAAGTACGTTAAGGTCTTCGAGTACCTTTTCATAGGTGATATTCCCCTGACAGAAACTTGCAGCCTGGTCGAAGATAGAAAGGGCATCACGCATACCGCCATCGGCTTTTTCCGCAATGAGGTTCAAAGCCTCTTCCTCGTATGTTATTCCTTGATCATCAGCCACATGCTTTAGGTGGGCAATAATATTCGGAACGGTCATACGCTCGAAGTCATACACCTGACAACGTGAAAGGATTGTTGGTAGAATCTTATGCTTCTCCGTTGTGGCAAGGATGAACACGACATGTGCTGGTGGCTCTTCCAACGTCTTGAGAAAGGCATTGAAAGCCGACTGCGAAAGCATGTGTACCTCGTCGATTATAAAGACCTTATACTTTCCCACCTGTGGCGGTACTCGTGTCTGATCCATAAGACTCTTGATATGATCAACACCATTGTTGCTGGCAGCATCAAGTTCAAAAATATTCATTGAGCGCTGCTCCGCAAAGGCCTTGCAGCTCTCACACTCGCCACAGGCATCGCCATCATGAGTGGGATTGGTGCAGTTGATAACCTTGGCAAAGATACGCGCACAAGTGGTCTTGCCTACACCACGTGGTCCACAGAAGAGATATGCATGTGCAAGTTTTCCGCTTGCCACAGCATTCTTAAGCGTTGTGGTGAGTGCCTGTTGTCCTACGACAGCATCGAATGACGAAGGACGGTATTTCCTGGCTGAAACAATATATTCCAAGATGATTACGAATTACGAATTATAAATTACAGATGCAAAGATACAAAAAATATAGAGAAATACTAAATTTTTCTCAATATTATTTTTATTTAAGAAAGGAAATTTAACGCGCACAGCCTTTTCACGTTAATTAAGATAAAAATGTCCTGCATATATTTGTTTTAATGAATTAAAAAAATTATCTTTGCAGAAAAATATGACATTATGGGCAAAATAAACACCATCTGGGGCTATCTGGGACGCCACAAATACCTTATCACTGTTATATTGGGAATTCTTATTGTCGGTATCATCGACGAGAACAGTTTCCGCAGTCTTGCCATGTATCAGATTCGCATACAGGAACTTCAGGCGCAGATAGATGACTACCAGAAACAGTTTGACAACGACTCAATTCGTCTTAATGTACTGATGAACGACCCAAAGGGTGCTGAGCGCATTGCCCGTGAACGTTATCTTATGAAGCGCCCAAATGAGGACATCTTCATCATGAGCACAGACCCTAAACCTTCTGATAACTAAATAGAAAATTGTAATTTTTAAAATACATTCAAACTTTGAGACAACTTTCAACATTACAGAACTACATACTCCTCATTGGCGCAATCATGATGGTTGTGGGTGTAGGATGCATCGTTTTCGGCATCATGCCAAAAGCTATGTCTATAATCTTCTGCGTCGGCACCATTTCATTTGCCCTGATGCAGATGACACAGACCTATGAAGGCAACAACATCACCTTGAGGCGACTTCGCCACATAATGGTGCTTGCCGATATAGCCTTCATAATCTCAGGTCTGCTGATGCTTGAGAATGTGTATAGGTTCTTCTTCCCACTTTTTGCAACTTCCATTGAAGGGTATAATACATATGTACATGTAGTTTACAACAACTGGGTTGTAGCCCTTCTCATCGGTGCCGTGCTTGAGATATACACCACACACCGTATTGCCCATGTGATTAAGAAAGAGGAAAACGATACTGATATTGACAACGAATAATATCGACATTCAATTTTTGTAAATAATGCACATAATATAGGTTTAACTTTCTAAATAAAACCTAAATTATATCATATTTTTTTTAAATTGCTTGAAAATATTTTCGTATTTCTACATTATTAGGTAACTTTGTATTGAAAAGACAGCAATATTGACATTATAAGTAAAATATGAAGAAAATAATATACTTTCTCTGTGCTGCTGCCGCATTGGCGTCATGCTCCAGTTCGTACAACATTCAGGGCACATCAGATGTCCAGAATCTTGACGGACACATGATGTATATCAAAGCATTGCAAGGCAACGAACTGAAGAGCATTGACTCATGCGATGTTCTTCACGGAAAGTTTGCATTCAGAGGAAATATCGATACCGTAAAAGTAGGAACTCTCTTCATCAACAACGAAGGCGTTATGCCGATTGTTCTTGAGGAAGGCGATATCACAATCAAATTCAACACCGCCAAACAGACTTGTACAGGCACATTCCTCAATGACAAACTTAATGATTTCATCGAGCAGTATAATCAGATAACAAGTCAGATTGGCGATTTGTCACATCAGGAAGCTCAGGCTATGATGGACGGAAAGGATATGAATGTTGTATATCGCGAGTTGCAAAAGAAATCAAATTCCCTCAGAGAAGAAGCGGACAGTCTCATAACTTCATTCATTGAGCAGAACTTTGACAACGTACTCGGTCCTTTTGTCTTCCGCATGGCGACCGATACGGAAGTTCCAATGACCAACGCATGGATTGATGCTCTTATGCTAAAGGCTACAGACTCATTCAAGAATGACCGTTATGTAAAGGAGTTTATGGAGGCAGCCAACCACAATCAAGCGGTTATGACGGGCATGGACGATCCGACACCTATTCCGGATGCTTCTTCCGATAATAACACCGAGACACCCCCAACGCCAAACGATATGGCAAAGCCACAGAAATAACAAAACCATACAGAAATATCTAAGTTATGAGTAACTTCATAATAAAGAATGGAAATATAGTCAATGAGGGTCGGCAGATTGTCGGCTCTCTTGTTGTTACTGACGGCATCATCGAGAAGATAACAGCAAACGACAGCGAACTTGATGCCATAAAATATAGAGATTACGAAACCATAGACGCAGAAGGATGTTATATAATCCCCGGTATCATCGATACTCACGTACATTTTCGTGAACCCGGACTGACACACAAGGCTGACATCGCATCAGAGTCAAAAGCCGCAGCCTATGGTGGCATAACCTCATACTTCGATATGCCAAATACAAATCCGCAGACAACTACTCTGGATGCTCTGCGTGAGAAACAGAAAATGGCAAGAGAAAAGAGTCTTGTGAACTGGGCTTTCTTCCCAGGTGCAACAAACGATAACATCGAGGTTATTGAAAGTATCGACCCAAGTGAGATTCCCGGCATAAAACTATTCATGGGTTCTTCCACAGGCAATATGCTCGTAGATAAATACAATGCATTGATCAGGATATTCCAGTCGGCAGCAAAGAGCGGTCTTGTTGTAATGGCACATTGCGAAGACACCGAAATCATCAATGCTAACATGAAGAAAATCAAGGAACAGATGGGCGATGATCCTGATGTTATGTTCCATCCCATCATCCGTTCAGAGGAAGCATGTATGGAATCCTCATGCCTCGCAGCTTCTCTTGCACGTCAGACAGGAGCAAGGCTTCATATAGCCCATATAAGTACAGAGGCGGAACTTAATGCCATATTCTCCCCTACTTCATCAGATGAACTTCCACAGATAACGGCAGAGGCAACCGTGGCACATCTTATGTTCGATAACAACGACTACCGAACTCTTGGCGCACGTATCAAATGTAATCCGGCTATCAAGAAGCCGTCGGATAAAGAGGCACTTCGCAAGGGACTTATGAACGGTCAGATTTCAACAATCGGTACAGACCATGCTCCTCATTGCATAGAAGAAAAACAAGGAGGTGCGGCAAAGGCAATGTCAGGAATGCCTATGATACAGTTCTCATTACCGACTATGCTCAGCCTTGTGGATGAAGGAGTCCTCACAATAGAGAAACTTGTAACGCTCATGGCGCATAATCCGGCAAAACTATTCGGAATCATCGGACGCGGTTTCATACGTGAAGGCTACAAGGCCGATATCACAATCGTCAAGCCCCAATCACCATGGACTGTGACAAAGGAGTGCATAAAGAGCAAGTGCGGATGGAGTCCTATGGAAGGAAGAACATTCAACTGGCAGGTTCGCGACACGATATGCAACGGAAATTTCGTGCTTCGTGACGGCATACTCTCAGAAAACATCAAAGGCGAACAAATTAAATTTAACCACAAAAAATGATAAAGTTCTTATATAACATATACCAAATCGTATTTTGCGTACCTGTAATAGTCATATCACTTATAATCTGTACTATATTTATCGTTATTGGCACAAGATTCGGAAATGCAAACTACTGGGCATATCATCCTGGAAGAATCTGGAGTAAGATAATCGTGAAATCGCTGTTTCTTCCTATCAAGGTTGAAGGTCGCGAAAATATCAACTCTAATGAGAGCTATGTATTCGTCAGCAACCATCAGGGAGCTTTTGATATATTCCTCATCTACGGTTATCTGAACAAGAACTTCAAGTGGATGATGAAATACCAACTGTTCAAAATTCCATTTCTTGGAACCAGTTGCCGTGCTTGCAAATTCATACCAGTTGACAAGCGTTCTCCTCGAAAGATCAAGGAGACATACGAAACGGCCAGAGAATTTCTAAAGCACGGAATGTCTGTGGTTTTATTCCCAGAAGGCGCACGAACCTTTACCGGCCACATGGCAAACTTTAAGCGAGGCGGTTTTCTCCTTGCCGACGAACTTCAGCTGCCTGTAGTACCATTGACAATCAATGGCAGTTTTAACGTAAAGCCACGTCAGAAGGATATGGGGTTTGTAAACTACCATCAACTTACTCTCACCATCCACAAGCCTATCTATCCAATAGGCAAAGGACCAGAGAATGTAAAAATGCTAATGGAACAAAGCTACGAGGAAATACAGAAATCTCTTGTTCCTGAGTATCAGGGATTCGTTGCGAACCCAGACCAATAGATACAAAAATCCCCTACTGCCTTCACAGGTGGTAGGGGGCTATAACCTTAATAATCTAATACCATGAAAAACACGATGCAAAGATAATGTTTTTTTCTGAAAAAACCAAACAAAAAACAATTAAATTTCGATTTTTTTTGAGATAAAACGATTATTGTTTTTCTTTGCATTATAGGAGTGGAAAAAATGAAAAAAATATTTTCTTTTTATACAAACTATTATTAATAATAGACTAAAAAAAAACTCTATTATGGAACCAAAAATCTACAAGACAAGAGTTAGCATTTTGCTAATGATTATAATTATTTTAGCTGGTGTATTATGTATTTCGCCAATGATTCTGCATCATGCCTCCAAAACGGCAATAATTCTAAATTCAGCTTTTGTTATTTTAGTATTGGGAATAACGACGGCAGGCATCATCAATATAAAATATGTAATATACAACGACACGTTGAGAATATATACTTTCTTCTGGATTCATAAAGATATCAAGATTGACAGCATTAGGAAGATGGAACCAAGCAGATGTATTCTCAGTTCTCCAGCAGGTTCACTAAAAAGGCTCGCCATTCACTATAACAAATTTGATGTGGTATATATATCCCCCCGTTATCAGGAGGATTTCATCAATGAGATTAATAAAAGAAGAAAGTGTAAAGTATAAAGTGTAAAGTTGAAAGTGTAAAATATAAAGTTATGAAAAGTTTACTTATAAAAGATACGACTCTTGAAGAGCGTAAGGAGATTGTGCAGAACGCATTGAGCTTCAGTGCCGGTGATTGTGACGACAATGATTTGTCTGACATCTACGATGACTATATCCTCGGCCTGAAAGAACTGGCGGATATCAACCGTGAGTTCAGCGAGAAGCATTGTGGAGAAATTGTTGCCGGAGACCTTACAAAGCCTTCTAGTTATTAAGGCTTCTGAAATAAAAAAAAGACTGACAAATTACCTTGTCAGTCTTTTTATATGTTCTTTCATAACATGATATGCAGGATGCGGCATATCACCATGATTGAAACCTTGCATCTCATAGAGCGTAACGTCAGGATGCCCTACAAGTTTCAGCATACGCCAGAAGTACGCTTGTTCCTCATAACGGCCAAACAGTTCAAGTTCACGATCTGCAGAGATTATAACGATTGGCGGACAATCTTTTCTTATATGGGTTAGAGGAGCATACTTGTCAATAGTCGGCTGAAGAGGACCAATGCCCTGTTGCTTACGGATATTATAATGTGTAACTACCTGTCCGCTAAACGGGAAGAGTCCGGCAATGGAATCTGCATCAATTCCATATTTCTGAAGATAATGCTTATCCAAGCCAATAAGGTCGAGCATATAACCACCAGCAGAATGTCCTGCAACGAATATCTTACGCTTGCTGCCATTGTATTTCTCTGCATTCTTGAAAGCCCATGCCACAGCAGCGGCAGCATCATCGAGCACCTCATCAATAGTAGCCTTTGGAAGCAATCTGTAATTTGCCGCTATGACGGTATATCCAGCATCAAGAAGCTCGTTATCTATGTATTTCTCACCAGCCTCAATGCCACCGCCATGAAACCATACCACTACCGGCACATCCTTCTTGTCAGTTGGGTAATAAACATCAAGCTTGCAACGCTCTTTGGCATAGGCATTATCCTCTTGCGAATAAGCGATATCATTCACTCTTTTATATTGGGCAAAAGAACTCACAATGCCCATAAAGAGCAATGAGAGGGTAAGAATTGATTTTCTCATATTATATATAGGTGTGATCTATAAATGTGTTTACCAAGGAAAATTCTCAGGATCATTCAGTACATTAGAACGCAGATTCTGATTCAATCCACTAATAGCATCCATATCCTCATCCGAAAGAGCGAACTCCATAACTTCAAGGTTCTCTGCAAAATGATTTGGCTTGGCACGAGGTATTGTTATAAGACCACGCTGAACTATCCAGCGAAGTACTATCTGAGATGCAGTTTTATTATATTTTGCAGCAAGAGACTGAAGCAATGGATGCCCCACGACATCAATATCACCTTGTCCGAAAGGTCCCCAAGCCTGAACCTGAATACCCAGTTCTTGGTTATATGCAATGTTTTCTTCCTGCGTCATGAACGGATGAACCTCTATCTGATTTATCACAGGACGAATCTCAGCATACGAAAGCAAGTCCTCAAGATGATGACGGTTGAAATTGCTGACACCAATTGAACGTACCTTTCCCTGACGCACGAAATTCTCCATTACCTGCCACGTATCCTTTACACAGTCCTTTACAGGCCAATGTATAAGTAAGAGATCAAGATATTTTGTATTGAGTTTTCTCAGACTTTCCTCTATTGATTGTCTTACCGCTTCCCTACCCTCACGCATTATGTTGGTTGCAACCTTCGTGGTAAGGAATATCTCGCATCGTGGTATAAGACTGTCATATATTCCCTGCCCAACCTCAAGTTCATTCTCATAGAGCTGAGCGGTATCTACATGACGAAAACCAGCCTCAAGGGCAAGACGAACATTGTTTACTGCCGTTTCACCACGTAGTGTCCAAGTACCGACTCCTATCTGTGGTATCTCAATTCCATTGTTTAGTTTGATCATATTTATTTAGTTATTACATTGTTTCTTACGCATATAAAACGCTGAAAGTTTAGGATTATGCTACAAAAATACGAAAAAAATACAAGAAAGACGAATAACAGCCATGTTTTAACATAATCAGAAATGAATCCGGCTCCTGTCATGATTGCAATCATCCAACCATAGACAGAAGCCGAAACACGTCGTTTTTGGGTAAAAGATCTGGAATTATTATAGTACTAACTTGAATATCCTATTGAAACAGTTTGAGGTCAACACCTGAGCCCATTGTATTATATCCTTCTGCATTAGGATGCAGCCAGTCATTCTCATACAGGAACTTCTTCTGCAATGCCTCCGGATTAGCGGAATCCCTTATAATCTTGTCAAAATCTATGACAGCATCGAAAGCTCCACTTGTGCGAATCCAAGTATTCACTTTCTTGCGGGCAGCCTCATGGTCTGCCGTGTAGTAATTATTACCCTTGAAAGGAGTTATCGTACCGCCATATACCTTTATGCCTTTTGCATGAGCCTCGGCAATCATCTTCTTGTATGCCTCGATAAGAGCGTTTGCTGTCTGCTCGCCATTACGACTACCACCAAGGTCGTTGATACCCTCAAAGATAATCACATATTTCACACCCTCCTGCTGCATGATATCCCGTGTGAAACGCGTAGCACCCGTAGGACCAAGACCACCACGGAGTATGCAGTTACCTCCTATACCGAGATTAAGCACAGCCACGTCCTTCGTCTTTGCATTGGCAAGAAGAGCACGCGAGAGATTATCTGGCCAACGGTCCTGCTGATTGGTGGTAGATCCACGACCATCGGTTATGGAGTTACCAAGAATAGCTACAGCGCGGGTGTTCTTGCTTCCTATAACATCTATACCGCATATAGTGTACCAATGGTTTGTCTTCTTTGCCTTTGAGAAATCAGAACTATTCCCCTCAACAAGATAACTTGTAGTACGACTTCCCGGATGCCCCGTCACAATCTTGTTGTCACACTCTCCGTAGTGAATGGTGACTGCCACATTCTCACGATTCCCCAATTTATAGTCAATTGCATCAGAAGCAACCATCTTTCCCGGCTCTATCGTCACACCTGCTTTCCCCTTGAACTTCAGGCTTTTTGAAGTGCCGGCTTTAACATCGGCAGAAGAGCCACTATTTTGGGCAATGGCTATCTCTACGGCCTTGATATTCAGAGGCGACTTGCCATGCTCGTTTGAGAACTTCACGCGAATCTTCTCGCCTCCCACAGATACCTGAACTATCTCACGTATGGAATTACCCGACAAACCCGGTTCTGGGGCAAGGTTATGAGGTTCAACAAGTTGCTGGGCGGTTGTCCATGTGCCAACCCATTTCTGTGCAAATGCACTATATGATGTAAAACATAGCGCAACTGAGAGCGCTATTGTCACGAAAGACTTTTTCATTCTTATAAGTTTTTTGGTTAATTTTCTATATCTATTCCTGTATTCATAGACGTATTGACAAGGCAAAAGTTTAATCAGGAAAAAGAAAAACAACCTATCGAGGGAATTTCCTATACATCATTAGGGGAAAATCCCTGCCATTGTAGGGAAAAGTTGTTTGATTGATAATAATTATATATTAACTTTGCACTCAGAAATCAGAGACATCCACCGCTCTGCGAGCGACGTCGATTATTTCTCTCGTGCGAGGTTGCTTCGCACGTTGCACTCAGAAATAAGACAAAAAAAATTATAACATTCTAAAACTATACAATTATGAAAAAGTATATTCTCACCCTCATCGCAATGGTATTTATTTGCACAGGTTCAGTTTCTGCACAGCATCATCATCATGGTCCTCATCATCGTGTTGAAGTAGTTCATCACCGTCATCATCACCATCATCATGGCAGACATCATCACCACGCTGTGGTTGTTGAACCAGTACATGTAAGACATCATCATCACCACGCTCCTGTAGTCGTAGAAAGACCAGTAGTTGTAGAGCGTCCGGTTGTTGTTGAGCGTCCAGTAGTTGTAGAGCGTCCGGTTGTTGTTGAGGAGCGCTGTCATCGTCATCACCGCCATCATCATTGTCATGGTGATAAGGCAGGAGCTGTAATAGCAGGTGCTGTGGCAGGAGCAGTTCTCACTTCAATACTCACCCGATAAAAATTGAAACAGTTTGTTAAGTTATCTACACGAATTTAATAGGATTTGTATTCAGGTAAATAAAGTTAGTTTTCTCCAATAGAACTGAAAAAAGACAGTCAGAAGCGAAGCGTCGTTTCTGGCTGTCTTCTATTATGTTAATATTGACGTACGCTAACACAGAAATCCTTATTGTTACCCGTTACTTGTTATTGCAGGGTTAGAAATGCTGTTGTGCCTTCGTTCAGCCTTCGTTGTGCCTTCGCTCTGAGTCCGCTCCTAGGATTATAGGATGAACGGACTTACAACGGACTTACAACGGAGGTACATCGGAACTACATCGAAGGAAGTTGGAAGTTCTTGCAGAATCTCATTGAAAGCCCGTATCAACTTGAGAGATGGTTTGGGAATAGGGTTTTTCATCGTTTTCCATGCGGAGTAAACGAATTCAGTATGATGTCAACGAAATCAGGATTGTGTAAACCTTTCCAGGAAACCGACAACCTTTCAAGTATGATGTCAATATGGGATAGTCCCTTTATTTGGTAACAATTACTATGTTACCTTTCTTTCCATAGTGATGCCGATGCCGTCTCACCTACGCATAACACAGATTATATAAGAAGCTCCAAAAGCGACAAAGGTAACATAGTAACTGTTACCAAACACACACACCCGGAAAGCTACTTTATAATGCTTATTATATAAATAAATATTATTTATTGATATAATAAGACCTTTAGGATGTATGGGGGGATAGTCCCCTTATTTGGTAACAGTTACTATGTTACCTTTCTTTTTCCATAGTGATGCCGATGCCGTCTCACCTACGTATAACACAGATTATATAAGGAACTCCACAAGCGGCAAAGGTAACATAGTATCTGTTACCAAACACACACACCGATATATATCGATTAGGGGCAGCTCATCGTCTGCCATAATCCACTCTCCTTGATTTGAAAGCGTTTTTCGTTTTCAAATTATATCATTGGTGTCCGATGACGTCACGAAACGCGACTCCATAGAATTTCATTTAGTTCACCTCATTGGTCAATGTGAGTGACATTACATCGCCCAAAGAGTGAATATCATGGAAGAGTTCCACGAAATCCGTACGGTCATTGGTGCGCACAATGAAGTTGAAAGTAGTGAAGTTCTCCGTATAGTCATAACGCAGATACTCGTATGACAGATGAACATTGTGCCTCTTGAAGCAATCGTGGTAAACATTTGAGTCCTTGACGATTCTTGACACCTTCAACCTTATCACATTCTGCTCTGTGCCCTTGAGGAATATCTTCTCAAAGAACTCGAAAGCCTTCAAGATGGCAATGATAAGGAAACAGGCAGCCGTGGCAATGACAAACATTCCTGCACCAACCGCCAAACCTATACAGGCAGTCATCCATATACCCGCAGCTGTGGTCAGTCCTCTGACAGAACCTTTCATCTGAATGATGGCGCCAGCACCGAGGAAACCGATACCTGATATTACCTGAGCAGCAATACGTCCTGGGTCTCCGTTCTTCAATCCCATGTATTCCTGTGGGATATAGATGGAAATGAGCATGGCAAGAGTTGCTCCCATGGAGATAAGGGCAAACGTGCGCATACCTGCCACCTGTCCTTTCTGACGACGCTCAACGCCTATCACTCCTCCGAGTAACAGACTGATAAATAACTTGTATATTGCTCCAATAGCATTAACTTCCGAAGCGCATATCTGAGTGTAGATTTCGTTTAGCATAATATTTTTCTTATTAGATTGTTTGATTATTGAGTGCTTCCTCGCAAGAAGCTGATTTGTGAGTACAAAGATAAGTTTTTTCTCATAATTAACATACAAATCTCTCAAAAAAATGAAGAAAAACAGGAAAAAAGCGTCTCTACCTTCTTCAAGCAAGAAAAAAAGAAACCCGCCTCATAACGGGGCGGGCCTCAATTTATTCAAAAAAAACTTACTTTACAGAAAAATCCAAGACCTGTAAATCTTTGTCAAGTGAAGAACTACCGTACATAATCTGATATTTACCAGAGCGTGTAGAAAGCTCATCAATTGACGGATCATAGTATTCAAAAGATTCGCCATCGAGTGTGATCACAGCCTTGCCAGTCTCACCTGCCGCAAGTTTAATCTTCTGGAAGCCTTTCAGCGACTTGATAGGAGCATCGGCATATTCCAATGCCTTTACATATACCTGAACGATTTCCTCACCTTCACGACTACCTGTATTTGTGACAGGAATGGTGACTGTTATCTTGCCGTCCTTCTTCATAGAAGACTTTGAGAGTTTTGCCTTGCCATAATTGAATGTTGTATATGACATTCCATAGCCGAATGGATAGAGAGCGTTGCCCTTGAAGTAACGGTATGTACGGTTTTCCATACTGTAGTCAAGGAAGTCAGGCAGGTCGTTGTTTGATGTGTAGAATGTAACAGGGAGCTTTCCTGAAGGATTGTAATCGCCGAAGATTACATCAGCAAGTGCCTTTGCACCACCCTGTCCAGGATACCAAGCCTGAATGAGAGCATCATACTTGTCCTCAACGCTACCGAATGCGATAGCAGAACCAGAGCAGTTCACCATAACTACAGGCTTACCAGTTCCGCGCATAGCCTCAAGCAGTCTCTGCTGTACCTTTGGAAGCTCGATGTCGGCCTTATCGCCACCTTCACCTTCCATACTTGCAGAGATACCACCAATAACGATAATAGCATCTGCCTGCTTAACATCATTGGCGATGTCGGTATAGTCAACAAGCTTCCTCTCGCAGATATCACCACGGAGCATAGCGAAGTTGCCATTGCCACGACGATACTCAATCTCGATATTGTATGTCTCGCCCTCCTTTACTGGGAATGACTTATATTCAGGTGCTCTGCCGAAACCGAAGCGACGACGTGAAGGCTCAGCCTTCTCTACAACCTCACCGTTTACCTTGAGGGTATAACCGTTATCGGTAGTGAGAGTGTACTTCATATCACCTGTGAAGGTTGACTTATAAGTACCTGTCACACGCACGGAAATCTTCTCTGTGCTTACTCCCTGTGCGAATCCCCATCCTCCGAAGGTTGAGAAGTTGAAAGCATCCTTATAATAACCTGTAACTGCAGGATCACCCTCAAGCTCGTTGTTGTTCCAGAACTCAACGAATGCGCCCTTTCCGTCATTGAAGTCCTTCAGATGACCGATTGTGTTGTATTCGTCGGCAAGAGTACAAGCCTTGTGATAGATTACCTTTGCACCTGGAACGGCATTCTTGATACCCTCAAGCAAAGAATGCTTGTGATTATCGGTAGGAGTACCACCATAGTTTCCGTTAAGAAGCTCAACATCATCGGCATTAGGACCAACGACTGCTATTGTCTTGATATCCTTTGAAAGAGGGAGAATGCCATTGTTCTTCAGAAGAACCATAGACTCGCGAGCTGCCTGAGTTGCAAGGTCGTTGTTTGCCTCGCTACTGATTACATCTGGTGTAAGATTAGCCCAAGGAAGCATATCTGCAGGATCGAACATACCAAGCTCGAAACGTCCCATGAGTGTCTTTCTAAGATGATCGTCGAGTACTGATTCCTTTATTAATCCCTTCTGAAGAGCCTCTGTAAGTACCATGAACACCTTACCGCACTCAAGGTCTGTACCATTGAGAACTGCATCTACAGAAGCTGAGAGAGGATCCTTGTGAGTTTCGTGCTGTCCCTTGTTATAGAAGTTGTTGATAGCATCACAGTCAGTCAAAACTATTGCGTCATAGTTCCACTTACGGCGGAGAATATCTACCAAGAGGCGGTCACTTGTGCAGCAAGGCTTGCCTTCATAACGGTTATATGCACACATCACCTCCCTCACGTTAGCCTTCTTTACCAAAGCCTTGAAAGCTGGGAGATAGGTTTCCCAAAGGTCACGCATAGAGACTGTTGCGTTGTATGAGTGACGGAGAGGTTCCGGACCGCTATGAACTGCATAGTGCTTTGCACAGGCATGTGTCTTGAAGTATTTGTCATCATTACCCTGCATACCGAGAACTGTCTGAACACCAAGAACAGCATTCATATATGGGTCCTCACCACAGGTCTCCTGACCGCGTCCCCAACGAGGATCACGGAAGATATTCACATTAGGACACCAGAAAGTAAGCTCTGGGTTGCCAGGATAGTATGTCATGCCCATAGGAACATTGAACACGTTATGGTCAGAACGGTTCCAGTTAGCACGAGCCTCGTCAGAAACGGTTGAGAACACGTCATACATAAGCTTCTCGCTAAAGGCTGCTGCCATACCGATAGGCTGAGGATATACGGTATATCCACCCTGACGAACACCATGACAAGCCTCGCTCCACCAGTTGTATGAAGGAATACCGAGACGGTCAACAGAAATTGACTTGTTCATCATCAGACCTACCTTCTCCTCTGGAGTAAGAAGAGAGATAAGGTTCTCAACACGCTCCTCACGAGAGAGACTTGGGTCTTGGAAAGGATATTTGTACTTGCTGTCCTGCTGGGCAACTACAGAATTTGCCTCGCCAACAACAGCCTTTGCAGAAAGAGCGCCAAGAGTATTACCCTCGGCATCAATAAGTTCAACGCTGCGGTATGTCTTTCCTGAAGCATTATTAGGAGAGAAAGCCAACAACACCTTAGCCTCTTCTCCAGGCTTAATGGCATTAGAAGGATAGCGAGCTGTGATGCAGTCACAACTTGCATTCGTCTTGGCAATCCTTACAGGAGCCTTAGACACATTCTTGAATGTAAACGTATGACACACAGTACCTTTGGCAGCATCAATAGCGCCAAAGTCCCATTCATAAGTATCAAACGACAACGAACTTCTGTTTCCCGCAGAAGCCGGAATAAAAGCTATAGACAGGGCTATAGAATAAATAATTTTCTTCATTAAGTTTAGTATAATAATTTTTTGCTTTACCTTTTACACAAATACTTTATCTACGATAAAGACGCAGAAAAACAGATAAGGTTTAACGAAATAACGGCATTTTATCGCTTTTGTCCACAGAAATATCGGTTTTATACAAGAACGATTTATAACACAAGAACAAGCAAACAATCTACATCCGTCTTTTCTCCAAAACGCAAAGACGCAGAGGCGCAAAGCATTATTAGGGTTATAATGCTTGTATAGATGCCTTTTTAAAATAACGCTTTAAAGCTTTCTTATATACCTCTATGCTATTAGCTGGAACATATACGGGGATAGATTTGTTTACACCTTCAAAAACATTTTCCCCAAACACAGGAGGTGTACTTCCTTCAAAAGTGACAGAGGTGAGACTTGAACAATTACCGAAAGTTCTAGCCTCAATAGTCGTCACAGAGTTCGGGATAGTGATGGAAGTGAGATTATTGCAACCATAGAAAGCAGACCCTCCTATACTCGTTATGGAGTTCGGGATTGCAACTGACGTGAGACCTCTGCAATTGGCGAAAACTTTCTCTCCTATGCTCTTCACAGAGTTTGGGATAGTGACAGAAATGAGACATGAGCAGCCATTGAAAGCATAAGCTCCAATACTTGTCACGGAGTTCGGAATTGTGATAGAGGTGAGATTATAGCAGTCAAAGAAAGCAAAATCACAAATTTGAGCCGTTCCCTCCTTCACAGTAATTTTAGTATTTGCAGGCATTTCTCCATTAAACCTGTATAGAACACGTCCTAAATAATCCATACCATAAGGTCTATTTTTCGCCCATTTTGTTCCATAGAAAGCATGCCAACCAATGCTTGTCACGGAGTTCGGAATAGTGATAGAGGTTATCCCCCAGCAGTAAGAAAAAGCATAATTACCAATGTTTTTCATTCCATTTTCTATTACTACTTTCTTGATTTTATCTCTTTGAGAAAACCAAGGAGCAGAACTGCCAAAGTCATTGTCTTCATATGTCAAATCATAGTCAGGCTTACTAAAATCCTGAAAACTACGGCTCAAATATGGATAATTATCTATCAAATCATAATCAGGCATACTCGTTCCAGATATGGTCAATGTACCATCATCTGACAGAGTCCATTCTATCTCCGCTTGAATTGCAGAGAATGAAAATAGGGCAAAAAATATAAGGAGTAGATACTTTCTCATAACTGTTTAGTATTTTCGAGGTATTTAGTATAATGCCATAATATACCATCGGATGCAAAAATACACAAAATATCTAATAGAACCAAATATTTACGTAAAAAATAATTTATAAAATGCATTCGACGGTTACGAACAGAAACTAAGACTCTTGATTATATGTTTTACCTTCGTTGTTCTTCCTATGCTTCTCCCTTGTACCTCCCAACCAAACTCGATGATAATACCATAATAATACCATTATATTACCATTATAATACCATAATAATACCATTAACTATGGTAATATAATGGTCTTATAAAGGTTAAATTATTGTGTTTTTATAGTTTTATCAACGGGATAAATACCTATGTGAAGGTATAATGAAGGTGTAAGATTAAAGTGAAGAGTGTTTAGTTTAAGGAGTGAAAGGAGTACAAGACGATGGTTTTTATCGCCCAAGGTATCGTCTTGAACTCCTTACAACTGCCCCCATGTACTCCTCGAACTCCTTACAAGTTGATTTTTTTATATCCCAACATCAAAAAAAATGAACAATCCTATTGTTTTCTGCGAAAAAAATTATATTTTTGCAATCGAAAAAGAAATCTAAACATAAAACAATCTAATAAATACTAATCATGAACAAATTTACTGTAGCAGTATTATCTCTTTTGGTAAGTGCTTCTGCCTATGCAGCAAACAAGAAGGCAAGCATAAATATTGACGGTAGAGTGCAATATCAGCACGTAACAGGCTTTGGCGGCTTCTCTCCAAGTCCTACTTGGTCATATTGGCTCGGTGAAACGGAGATGAACAAACTCTTCGGAAAGGCTGACAATCAACTGGGGCTTAACGTGCTCCGTCTCTACATTGCCAACAACAAGAGCGCGTGGAGTGCTGGTGTGGCTAATGCCAAGAACGCCAAGAAGAACGGAGCCTTCATTTTCGCTTCTCCCTGGTCGCCACCAGCATCATGGAAAACGAACAATAGCGACAGCAATGGTGGTGAGTTGCTTGAATCACGCTACGAGGACTGGGCTAAGTTCCTCAACTCCTATTATGAATATATGAAGGAACAGGGCGTGGAAATTGATGCGGTATCTATTCAGAATGAGCCTGACTGGAATGCCGAATATCAGAGTTGTATCTGGACAGGTGAGAAATTGGCTAAGTTCCTGCGTAATTACGGCTCTCTCATCAAGTGCAAGATTATCGCCCCAGAGGCTATTCACTTTACAAAGGACATTCACGAGGCTATACTCAACGATGAAGAGGCTTGCAAGCAGCTCGACATTGTGGGCGGTCATTTCTATGGTTGGGACGGTTCTTCATATCCTCTTGCAGCACAGAAGGGTAAGGAGGTATGGATGACGGAGTTCCTTATCAATGAGCGTCAGCAGAACAATGGACAGAACATAAACTGGAAGGATGACGGTTTCCTCTTTGCCCGTAGCATTAATGATGCCATGCTCGCCAATATGAGTGCGTGGGTTCACTATTCGCTCAAGCGTTACTACGGATGTCTTGGCGATGGAAATTATGGCACAACTAACAACGCCATTACCAAGCGCGGATATATTCTCTCGCAGTATGCTAAGTATGTATCGGGTAGTACTCGTATTCGTCACTCTCTCGATGATGCCACAGGTTCGCTTTCTTCATCCGCATATCTTTCACAGACAGGCGACAGTACTATCGTTATGGTGCTCAATCCTTCAGGCGATACGTTCACCACTACCCTGTCCTTGCCATTCAACACGCTTAAAGGTAGTATGATAGTGACAAGCGAGACTCTCAACGCCCAGAAATCGGATGTTGCCCTTGATGCTGAGACTTATCAGCCAGAGGTTAGCGTAGCTCCTTATAGCGTGAATACCTTCATTTTTACGAAGAACAGCGCACGTACAGACATTCCTGATAACATTGAGGATGAGAACGTAGTCAGCATAATGACCGATGGTTACGACCTCTATGGTGCTTCATGTATTCCTGCCGGATGGCGGGCAAAGTTTGAGGATGGCATTCGTAAGGCTGGCACTTACAGCCTCGGCCCTCGTATCATGGGCTTCTCTGCCGAAGGACTCATGCAGCTCGCATTCTATTTCCGTACTGGCAACTCAAGCGACGGATATGTGAGCTATGGTGAGGAGAATAACTACCGTCTGCAACTCGAACCAGGCAAATATACCCTTCATTACTCAACCATAGGTTGGAAGGGAACACCCAAGGTGACTGCCAATATCCTGACGACCACAGGCACTAACATAGCTTCAGCAGTCTCTACTCCAGAGTTTTTCATTTCAGCAAATGGTTCGTCTGCCCGCATAACACAGACAAGTGATTTCGCCCTTGACTTCGAGATAACCGCTACTGATAACTACGTCCTCAGATGGGATATTGCTAAGTCTTCAGGTGGTCTGAACGAGGCTTTGGTCGGAAATGTGAAGCTTGTGCGTCATGATGCTGGTGCTACTTTGATTCAGCTTCCTGAATCATCATCAAAGAATGATGTAATTGGAATATACGACATACAAGGTCGCTCTTTGCCACAGATTCAGAATGGTATAAACATCATTAAATATTCTGACGGCACAACGACAAAGGTGTTGAAATAAATATTTCAAAAAGGTTTAAGGTTTATAGGTTTAAGGTTCTTAGGTCGGATTTCTTTCAATGGTTCTGACCTTATGACCAGACAACCTGTAAACCTTAAAACCTTATGAACAACCTTTTTTCATGACAAATATTGGATTACTATTTTTTTCTACCTTAAATCGCATTTTTTCGCCGTTTTTTTTGTTTATTCGATTAAAATATTTAATTTTGTCGAGGAATTACTATTCCTTATGTCAAATCATGTATAGATTCCGTCTATACTTGCATAGACACAAACATTCGTTAATCTATGATTAAGTTCGTATATTTGCATCAGAATTCAATAAACAAGTAACAATCTAAAAAATTACAACTATGGAGAAATTCAATGACATAATCAAGAGTGAAAAGTTGACACTTGTAGATTTCTATGCAACTTGGTGCGGACCTTGCAAGATGATGCACCCTGTATTGGAACAACTAAAGGATGATCTTGGAGACAGCATACGCATAATCAAGATTGATGTAGACAAGAACGAGGCCGTCTCTATGCAATATCGCATTCAGTCAGTTCCCACGTTTATGCTCTTCAAGAATGGCGAGGCTGTATGGCGGCAGAGTGGCACTATCAGTCTCAACGATCTTAAGGCGTTGATTTCACAGCATTTATAACATATTTATTATACTAAAACATTAATTAATTAAAACTTCAAAGACTATGGCAAACAAATATGCAGGCACACAGACAGAGAAGAATCTTGAGGCTGCTTTTGCTGGCGAATCACAGGCTCGTAACAAGTACACTTACTTCGCATCTCGCGCAAAGAAGGACGGATTTGAACAGATAGCATCTCTCTTCCTCCAGACAGCCGACAACGAGAAAGAGCATGCAAAGATGTGGTACAAGGAACTTCACGATGGTATAGGCACAACGGCTGAGAATCTTCTTGATGCTGCCAATGGTGAGAACTACGAGTGGACGGATATGTACGAGAACTTTGCTAAGACTGCTGATGAAGAAGGCTTTACAGAACTTGCGAAGAAATTCCGTCTTGTAGCAGCTATCGAGAAGCATCACGAAGAGCGCTATCGTGCCCTTCTGAAGAACATCGAGACTTCTCAGGTTTTCGAGAAGTCAGAGGTAAAAGTATGGGAATGCCGTAACTGCGGACATATTGTTGTTGGTACAAAGGCTCCTGATGTCTGCCCTACTTGTGATCATCCACAAGCATACTTTGAGGTTTCGGCTGACAACTTCTAAGAATGACTCTTCAACAACTCAGATATATCACAGCTGTCAACCGCTTTCGTAGTTTTGCGAAAGCGGCTGACTCTTGTAATGTCACTCAGCCAACTCTGAGTGCTATGATTGTTAAGCTCGAAGAAGAACTGGATCTCCGCATCTTCGAGCGTACAAATAAGTCTGTCACCCCTACCCTTGCCGGTATGAAGATCATCCGTCAGGCAGAGAAAATATTGATGGAGGTTGACAGAATCGGCGAAATAGTATCGGAGGACAAGGGGAATATCGGCGGCAAGTTCAATCTTTCGGTAGGTCCAACCATTGCCCCATACATTCTCCCAAAGTTCATCAAGCATTATCGGGAATCCTACCCTTCTGTGGAGCTGTCAATAAAGGAACTGAAAGCCGACTTTATGCTTGAAGCCTTACTGAAAGGTGAAATAGATGCAGGTATAGCAATATCAGACAACATGCGTGATGGTGTGCTTGAGATACCTCTTTATACAGAGAAGTTCCTTGTATATCTTGCTGAAAGCTGCTGGCGCAAGCTGCCAGTATTCAAGCCAGAGAATCTTGAACACGAGAATATGTGGATAATGAAGGATGCCCAATGTCTTCGTGATAGCGCATTCTCTTTCTGCAAGGCAAGGAGCATAGGCAACAACATCTATGAGGCCGGAAGCATAGACACCCTTATCCGTATTGTGGATGAGAATGGCGGTTTTACCATCATCCCAGAGATGCATCTGCCATTCCTTAGCGAGAAACAGCGAGAGAATGTCCGTCGTATAGATGGAGATTATCTTTCACAACGTAGAGTGTCTTTATACATAAAGCATGACTATATCCGTCAGCGAATGCTCAACACCATTACCGATACCCTCAAAGACTTTATGCCCAAAGGCATGCTTGGTGAAGGAATCATGAAATATGGCATCAAGCTATAAACTCGATCCTACCACCTATAGTTAACGTGAGTTCGATGAATTCCTCTATTCGTATGTCATTGAATATCATGTGGTTGAAAAAGCTCTGAAGGAGCGGCACCTAAAAGGGCAGTCCGTGAGGGCTGTTATATTTGCCGTTATTAGAGGGATGAGGTCTGAAGGACCGACACCTAAAGTCTT